>NZ_CP058409.1:2748831-3070414 GCF_015239775.1 Trichlorobacter lovleyi | reverse complement strand
CGGGGAGGCGCAGAAGCTGCATGCGGCAGGGCAGCCGCGGGAACTGCTGATAAACTCCGCCTGCAGCGGGTGGTCGACATTGATCGCTTCATGGAGCCAGAGGGCAGGAAACGGCAGGCTGTCCAGATCGGGCCAGGGTGGACGTTGCCCGGTGTGCCTGATCATGCCGTTATCGCGTATAACCAATCCGGGAACGGTTGACAGCGGGCTGCCGTTACCCAGCGCCTCAAGAAGCTCCAGCAGTGTCTGTTCCGCTTCGCCGGTGGCAATCAGGTCGACTTCGGGGTGACGCCTGAGGATCAGTTCTGCCTGATGGGTCGCATGGCCGCCACCCAACAGGATGATGGTTTCGGGCAGGGTCTGTCTGATCAGGCCGGCCAGCTGCAGGGTGGCATGACGATTATGGGTCCAGAGCGAAAGGCCGACAACTGATGGGCGGTGCTGGAGCAGCAGGTCGACGATGGCCCTGTTGTCCATTCCGCACAGGTTTGCCAGGGTTGTCGGCATGCCCCGGGAGCGCAACAGCGCATACAATGAGCAGAGTCCGATCGGCAGCAGGGTCTCAAAGTCACCCGGGCGGTGATTCCGGGAGGAAGCTGTTATGTAGGCAAGGAGTGTGTGCATGGTGGGCAGGCCAAAAAAAACGGGCTCACGTATGAGCCCGTACAGGTCGTAAAGCTGCTGGCAGTTACTTGGTGAGCGTGTCCGGCAGATTAAGCCCTAAATGGTCGTTTGCCAGGACATCGCTTTCCTTTTCCTCTTCAATGCCGAGCATCAGGTCATTAATGTTGATGGTGTCGGGGTTGACCCGGTCAATCCGGCGTGCACCGAGATAGCGTGACAGGTAGTAGGGGGTGTCCATGGAGGAGATAACCACCCGGTGCTCGGCAGACGAGGCATGAATCATCTTGCGGTTGCCCAGATAGATGCCGACATGTGAGGCAAACGGGGCATAGGTGCGGAAGAAGACCAGATCACCTCGCCGCAGGTCGCCGCGGGGAACCTCGTTGCCTACCCTGAACTGTTCACGTGCGGTGCGTGGCAGCGCAACCTTCTGCTCACGGAACACCTGCTGGGTAAAGCTTGAACAGTCGAGGGCGGAACGGCTGTTGCCACCAAAACGGTAACGCGCCCCCAGAAAGCCGTAGGCTGACTTCTGCAGGGTTGAGAAGGTGGAGGAGCGTTCTTCAAGGTTTTTGGCGAGGTCAACCGGTGTGTCGGCATCAATGTCAGAAAGCTCTGACAGGGTGGTACTCAGCTCCTGCTCATTCAACAAGTCACTGTTGACCAGTTCCAGCCGCTTGCCGCGGGTCTGCCGGGCAGCCGTCAGATCGCAGGTTGCAGCGGTGTCTGCCAGGGCGAGAACCTGTCCCGGCTTGACCTTGTTTGCCTTTAAATTGTTAATCCGGCGTAGTTCAGACATTTTTTTGCCGGTTTTTTTGGCGATTTTTGGCAGGGTATCCCCTTTTGCAACCGTATAGCTGCTGCAGTTTTCAATGACAGGCTGGGCAGAGGCGCGGGAGGGGATGATCAGGGTGGTGCCCTTGGCTATACGGATACTGCTTAAATTATTGGCAGTCTTGAGTTCTTCAACTGAGACGCGGTATTTACGTGCGATGCTGTGAAGAGATTCTTTTGTGCGGACCTGGTGGGTTTTGGAGGCAAGGGCCGACAGGGGAAGGGCAAGCAGTAGCAGGCAGATGGCTGATATGAGTCGAATGCAATGCGTCATGTGTCCTCCTTCCTGGAGATTTTATGAAACAGGTTTATAGCATATATAACAACAATCTTTTTTTGTCAAGTTCTGGTGCTGTCTGACTATATGCATTAAGCGTACCATTATTTTTGCTTTTGCGGACCTTTTACGATGACCCGTACCGTGGTCGGTTCGAGACCCACCACGGTCATGCCGGGAGGAACCCGGACGTGGGAGAGGGATACCCGCAGGGTGTTATGTCCTTCCTGGACGCCCCCCAGGTCCAGATCGGCGGTCAGGTCAAGCTGGCGGGGTGACGGTACCAGGCCGGAGGCCGAGCGCAGGCGGACTGTGATCTCTTCGGGGGATACCCGCGTCAGGGTCATGCCGTTGGGCAGGCCATGGAAGGTGAGTGGTACCGGCACAATGGCCACTTCTCCCTGGCGGGCGGAGAGCAGCAGCCAGATAACGGTAACTCCGAGAAGTATGGACGTTTTAGGTAGCAGGTCGTTGAAGAGCCGCCTGATAAGCGGGCGTTTCAGCTGTTGTTCCTGGGGGGTCAGGAGGGCTTCGAGTCTGCCCCTGAGCTGGGCGGGGGTGTGCAGAATGGTCAGCTCACCAGCCTCTGCCAGCGATACCTCGCCCCGTTCTTCCGATACCACCAGTACCACTGCATCGGTGCGTTCCGTCAGGCCAATGGCAGCCCGATGGCGGGTGCCGTACTGCTGGGGCAGCTGTTGGGAATCTGACAGCGGCAGCAGGCATGCTGCCTGCATGATCCGCTCGTCACGGATCAGTACGGCTCCGTCGTGAAGCGGTGTGCCATCCTTGAAAATGCTGCTCAGGAGCGGTGCGGAGACCAGTGCCTCCAGCTGTGTCCCGTTGCTCAGGTGGTCGTCCAGCTGATCGGTGCGTTGAAAAACGATGATGGCCCCGCAGCGTGACTCGGCAAGTCCGAAGACAGCTTCGGCAATAATGTTGGGGCCTGAGCAGTGCTGTTCACTGCCCCCTCCCACCAGTTCTCGGAGCTTGCTGAAGCGGTAGAGGGTCTGGCGGATTTCGTTCTGAAAGATGACGACGATGACCACGATCACGACGGTACCCAGCTGCTGCAGTACCCAGCTGGTCATATGCAGCCCGGTCTGGCGGGTAACGAAATAGATGGCCGTAATCGTGCCGAGTCCGGCCAGAACCTGGATGGCACGGCTTTTGCGAAACCACGAGTAGAGCTGATAGATCAGGATGCTCATGATCAGAATGTCGAAGATGTCCTGGAGTCTGAAGTGGGGCATGGTAAGCGCTTCTCCTGTTGCAGCAACAGGGATTTGGGGCGTTTCTGCTGGCATGGAGTACTAAAGTATGCTAGATGAATAAGCCTTATTTTATATCACCAAACACTCGTTGAAGGGTACAAAAAACCATGTTCAGGCTATCGCAAAAAGGGGAGCAGATCCAGAAGATGTTCGACACCATCGCGCCCCGCTATGATTTTCTTAATCATCTGCTCAGCTTCGGTATTGATAAACGCTGGCGCCGGACCGCTGTCCGTCTGATCAAGGCACCGGAAGGGGGCCGTGTACTGGATGTTGCCACCGGAACCGGCGATGTTGCGCTTGAGATTGCACGAGTAACCCCTGCCTCGCTGAAGATTACCGGCGCCGATTTCAGTCCTGAAATGGTTGCCCTGGGGCAGGCCAAGATTGCCGCGTCCGCCTATGCCGACCGGATTGACTTCAAGGTGGCCCCCTGCGAGGATCTGCCCTTTGGGGCGGATACCTTTGACTCGGTGACGATCGCCTTTGGTATCCGCAATGTGGTTGACCGTCGCCTTGGCCTGGCGGAACTCTGGCGGGTGATCAAGCCGGGCGGCCGTTTGGTGATCCTGGAATTCTCCACGCCCCGCTCCGCCCTGTTCCGCTGGCTCTACCACTTCTATTTCCGCACCATTCTGCCGGTGATCGGCGGGATTTTTTCCAAATATGATGCGTACAAGTACCTGCCCGATTCAGTGCTTGAATTTCCCTCCAGTGAAGAATTCTGTGCCACCATGGGTGATATCGGCTTCAAGCATGTGCGTTGTCAGGCGTTGACTTTCGGTATCGCCTCGATCTATACCGGGGCCAAAGAGTAATGCAGATTGCCGAGCTTCAGCAGCTGCAGGAGTGGTTCGGCAGCTATGTGGCAACCTTTGGGGATCTGGACCCGGAAGGGTTGCGGAATATCCGTCTCAAGCAGGATCATACGCAGCGGGTGGTGGCCTGCATGGAGGCGCTGGCCGCAGGCGAAGGGCTGACTGACGCAGAGACGACACTGGCTTGTGCGGTGGCCCTGCTGCATGATGTCGGTCGTTTTCCTCAATACCGCCGCTGGCGTACCTTTCGTGACAGCGAGTCTGACAACCACGCCCGCCTGTCGCTGGAGGTGATCCGCGACGAAGCCCTGCTGCAACGTCTGCCTGCCGAAGAGCAACTGCTGATAGAGGAGGCGGTGCGCCTTCATAACCTGCTGACCCTGCCGGACAGGATCAGCTCCCCGACGGACCGTTTTATCCGTTTGATCCGTGATGCCGATAAACTGGATATCTGGAGGGTCTTTCTCGACTATTTCCAGTTGCCCGAGGGAGAACGAGCCTCGGCGGTGGGGTTGGGGTTTCCCGACCTGCCGGAGGTAACGCCGGCCTGCCTGGAGGCCCTTGCAGCGGGGGAAATTGTCAGGCTTGAGCAGGCCCGGGTGCTGAACGACTTCAAGCTGTTGCAGATCTCCTGGGTCTATGATCTGAACTTCACCACCACCCGGCGCCTGTTGCTTGAACGTGACTATCTGAGACGCCTGGCCGCCACCCTGCCGGCTTCCCCCCTTATACAGCGGGCCGTTGACCGTGCCATGTCGTCACTGTTGACGCAGTCCGGTCAGCCATAGCCCGAAGGCCGGCCCCTATGCTCCGCAACCTTTCATCGCTGCTGCTTCCGCTGATCGTCCTGCTGCTCTCCTGGTTGCTGCTTTCACGCGCCTTTTCCCTCTCGCCCGCACAACAGGAACTGCTGACCCTGGCTCCCTATCTGCTGGCAGCAGCGGCGCTTATATCCGGTTACCATTTCAAGCGGGGCAGGGTCTGTCTGCTGATCATTCTCGCTACGGTAAATTACTACCTGGGCAGCCATTACCTGGCTGCTGGCACAGTCACGCCGGAGGCCAACCTGGTCTATCGGGCCCTGGCGATCCTGCTTCCGTTTAACCTGCTGGTGATTGCCCTGATGCGGGAAAAAGGGATTACCGGCTGCACCGGGCGGATGCGGCTGACCTTCCTCGGCGGGCAGCTGTTCCTGCTCTGGCTGACGTTGCATCAGGGCAGTCAGGCGCTCTGGATGGCCCTGACCCATCCGCTGCTGCAGCTGTCACTGCTGGCCTCCCTGCCGATCCCGCAGCTCAGCCTGCTGATGCTGGTTGCTGCTGCCGGTATAACCTTATGGAAGGCCTGGCAGCGTCCAGCCCCGGTTGAGGGGGCGCTGTTCGGCGTGGTGATCACCTTTGCTGTGCTGCTGGCATGGCCTGCGGTGCCGTTCGTCACTACGATCTTCAGCGGCACCGCCAGTCTGATACTGGTGTTGGCCATTATTCAGGATTCCCATAACATGGCCTTCCGCGACGACATGACCGGTCTGCCGTCGCGGCGGGCCCTGAACGAACTGCTGCGTGGTCTGGGCAGCCGCTATGCCATCGCCATGGTTGACGTCGATCACTTCAAACGCTTTAACGATACCTATGGTCATGATGTGGGCGACCAGGTATTGAAGGTGGTGGCGGGACGTCTGATGGCGGTCTCCGGCGGCGGCCGGCCCTTCAGGTATGGCGGTGAGGAGTTTACCGTCATTTTCCCCGGCAAGAGTGCCAAGGATGCCGCCCCCCACCTTGAGCGGCTGCGCAAGGCGATTGAGGAGTATAAAATGGCCCTGCGTTCCGATGACCGTCCCAAGGATGACAGCAAAGGGCAGGTCAGCCGAAACAGACAGTACGCGAGCAGGGATGTCTCGGTGACGGTCAGCATCGGCGTGGCAGAGTCAGGCAGCCGCTATACCACTGCTGAAGAGGTGATCAGGGCGGCGGACTCGGCTTTGTACCGTGCCAAAAACGGTGGTCGTAATCAGGTCTGTCTGGCTGGGCAACGTTAGCTTGACATACCGTCCGATTTTACTAGAGTACCAGATCATATGCCTACGTTTCGAGGAGGGCAGATGCCCGTTCAAGATGAATGTCGTCTACCGGTAGAAAAGCTGCGCTGGACATGCGACCCTGAACAGTTTGATTTTACTACCACGGCCGATCTGCCTGACCTGGTGGATGCGGTGGGGCAGGAGCGTGCCCTGCGTTCGATCGAGTTCGGCCTGGGTGTCAGGGAGACCGGGTTCAACCTCTATATCTCCGGCCAGACCGGAACCGGCCGTACCTCTACCATCCGCAACCTGCTGCGCCAACGGGCCAAGTCTGAGCCCACGCCGGATGACTGGGTCTACGTCTATAACTTCAAGGATGCCGACAACCCGATCTCACTGTCGCTTCCGGCCGGCAGAGGCAGTGAACTGGCCGCCGACATGAAGGAGCTGGTGGAGGCGTTCAAGAACGATATCCCCAAGGCCCTTGAAAGCAAGGAGTACGAATCCCGCCGTACCGAGATCCTGGAACAGTATCAGGCCCAGAGCAATGAACTGTTTGAGACCCTTGAAACCGAATCGGAGCAGCATGGTTTTGTGCTGCAACGGACCGTATCCGGCCTGGTGATCGTACCGCAGAAGGACGACCATAACTTCACCCAGGAAGAGTACGATGCCTTGACTGACGAGGAGCGTACCAAGCTTGAGGAACAGGGCAAATTATTGACGGAGCGCCTGAATGATGTCCTGCGGCAGGTGCGCGAGAACGAGAAGGCCACCAAGGACGCCCTGGCCCTGGCCGACCGTGAGCTTGGTCTCTCCTGTCTGGGACATCGCCTGGACCCGCTGCGGGAGAAATATGTCGATCTGGAAAAGGTGCTGGCCTATCTTGAAACCGTCCAGGAAGATATTCTGAAAAACCTGGAGGATTTTAAGCCTCAGCCTACCCAGCCCCAGATACCCGGTCTCAAGATCCCCCGTCAGGAACCCAGCTTTGAGCGCTATGAGGTCAACCTGCTGGTGGACAACAAGGAGACCGAGGGGGCGCCGATCGTCTTTGAATCCAACCCCACCTACAACAACCTGTTTGGCCGGATCGAGCATGTCATGCAGTACGGCGGCGTGGCGGTGACCGACTTTACCATGATCAAGGCCGGGGCCTTGCACCGCGCCAATGGCGGCTACCTGGTGATTGATGCCCGTGAGGTGCTGATCAACCCCTTTGTCTGGGACTCCCTCAAACGTTGTATCCGCACCGCCGAGATCAGGATTGAGGATGTACTGGAGCAGTATCGCTTCATGACGATGGTCTCGCTTAAACCTGAGCCGGTGCCGCTTTCAGCCAAGATTGTGCTGGTGGGTACCCCCTGGATCTACTATCTGCTCTACTACCAGGATCCGGACTACCGTAAATTTTTCAAGGTCAAGGCGGAGTTTGACAGCTCCGTCTCCCGTACGGCGGTGGTCATGCAGGAGTATGCCCTGTTTGTGGCCACCCTCTGCCGCGACAAGAAGCTGCTGCATTTTGACCGGGCCGGTGTGGCCTGCCTGCTGGAGTACACCGCCCGGATGGTGGATGATCAGCAGAAGCTCTCTTCCCGCTTCATGGAGATCGCCGACTTCGTGCGGGAGGCCAGCTTCTGGGCCGAGCGCGACGGACATGAGGTGATAACCTGCGGTGACGTGCGCCGGGCTGCGGAAGAACAGCTCTACCGGGTCAACCGGATTGAAGAACGGATGCAGGAACTATTTGAGGACGGCACCATCATGGTGGATACCGTGGGGGCGGTGGTGGGACAGATCAACGGCCTCTCGGTCATCTCGCTGGGCGACCACACCTTTGGCCGTCCTTCCAGGATCACGGCCCGTACCTGGCTGGGACAGGCCGGTATGGTCAATGTGGAGCGGGAGGTCAAGCTGTCCGGCCCGATCCATGACAAGGGGGTCCTGATCCTGACCGGCTATCTGGGGGGGCTGTTTGCCCGCAGCCATCCCCTTTCACTGTCCGCCTCGAT
Source organism: Trichlorobacter lovleyi (assembly GCF_015239775.1). Taxonomy (NCBI): domain Bacteria; kingdom Pseudomonadati; phylum Thermodesulfobacteriota; class Desulfuromonadia; order Geobacterales; family Geobacteraceae; genus Trichlorobacter; species Trichlorobacter lovleyi. Next base: position 3,062,555 of record NZ_CP058409.1, on the reverse strand, counting down.
CTGTTTTGAGCAGAACTATGACGGTGTCGAGGGCGACAGCGCCTCCTCCACCGAGCTGTACGCCCTGCTCTCAGCCCTGTCCGGAGTACCGATTAAACAGGGGATTGCGGTGACCGGCAGTGTCAACCAGCGGGGGCAGATCCAGCCGATCGGTGGTGTGAACCACAAGATTGAGGGATTCTACGCGGTCTGCAAGGCAAAGGGGCTGACCGGCGATCAGGGGGTTCTGATTCCCAAGACCAATGAACGGCACCTGATGCTGAAGGAAGAGGTGGTGGAGGCAATTGCCGCCGGACGATTCCATCTCTGGAGTATTGAGACCATTGAGCAGGGGATTGAGATCCTGACCGGGGTTCAGGCCGGTGTTGCCGGCAAGAACGGCAGCTTTCCCAAGGATACGGTCTTTTATCAGGTGGCACAAACCCTGAAGAAGATGCATGCGCGGATGCGCGATGAAGATGACGGTAAAGGCAAGACAGCCGCCCACAAGAAAAAAACGGCTGCTACCCGCAAGAAAAAATCTGTTGAAGCAGACAGGGAGGCATAAGATGGGGATTACCTGGAGAGAAGACCTTGCCATAGGGGTTGATCAGATTGACGACCAGCACAAGGAACTGCTGGCCCGCTTTGATCTGCTGCTGAGTTCCTGCAAGGAGGGCAAGGGGCGTGAAGAGGTGCTGCATCTGCTGACGTTTCTGGATGACTATGTGATCAGTCACTTCAGTGATGAAGAAAAACTGCAGAAACAGAGCGGTTTTCCTGAGTACGAGTCGCACCATGCCGAACATGTCTCGTTCATTGCCCGTCTTGCCGAGCTGAAGGAACGGATGCGTTCCGAAGGCGGTGTGCAGATTGACCATGTGCTGGATACCAACAAGCTGTTGCTGGATTGGCTGCTGCGGCATATTTCGGTCAGAGACCGGGCACTGGGACGGCACCTGAAAAGCCAGGGCACCGCCTAGTTGTTGGCCTGCCGGTAGAGGCAGACAGCGCCCCGCCAGCCTATGCTGTCAGGGCGCTGTCCGTTTTTGGGCGGGATAAAGACGAAATCAGTTGCAGTCTTCTCGCCAGAGGCACTGATCCTGGCCGCAGACTGCCGACTTGCCGGTGGCATAACACGGGTCGTTGCCCTCTGTCTGCTGTATCTGCTGTATCAGGTCCGCCTTACGCAGTTTGCCCGCCTTGATCCCGAGTCCTGCTGCAATCTTCTTGACATCATCCAGCTTCATGGCTGCCCCCTTTTCTGCATGATCTTGAGGACAGTATACACAGTTTAGGTGTCTGGTCAAATCCAAGGCAAAAGAGCCCTGGCATTGACTGGTGAAACACAAACACCCCGCCGGAAAACCGGCGGGGTGTTTGTGTCTTGCATGCAGCCTGGTTAGTTTTTGATACCGATGGTCAGGCCGCGCTCGGCTGCCCGGCTGAAGGTATGACACATGGAACAGTCGATCTTCTCGCTGGTGACGTGCTTGCTGTGCAGCGAGGTGAAGCTCGGCAGGCTCTCATTGCCGTGGCACTGGACGCAGACCACGGACTGGGCAGCCTTCAGGGCATAGCCCATCGACTTCAGGTTCATCTGGGTTGCCGGTACGCTGGTGGTGCCGTGGCAGGCAGCACACTGCAGGGCGTTGGCCTTGGGTGCCACGGTGTGGTTCAGCATCTGGTACTCGTCGGCCTTGACCATGCTGTAGGCATCACCAGGGTTGAGACCCATGTTGGTCAGGCCGGACTGGATGGCACCGGCCACATCGGCGGTCTTGAAGTAGACCGAGGTGTTCAGGGCGATCAGCTTGCCGCTGGCAGTGTGCATCGGCTGGGTCGAGGTCTTGTACTTGAACGGATACAGCTTGGTGTTGGCGGTGTTGATGCCGCCGTTGGGACGGCTGATCTTGTAGTTGCCGGTGGCCGGATCGATCACGGCCACATCATGCAGGTCATAGACCCAGGAGCTGCCGTCATAGAAGGCGTAGACCGGCTTCAGGTTGTTGGCACGGACAACGGTCGGCTCCCAGCGGTTGTTGGCCACTGACCATTCGGGGGTTACCCAGGTGCGGTCGGTTTCAGTGGACTGATCACCAAAGCCGGTCACGGTGTCCAGTACGGCATCGGCCGCCTTTCTGCCGTAGGAGGGGATATGGCAGGTCTGGCAGGCCACACGCTTCAGGTGGGTGTTGATGGCGGTGGTGGCATGACCGGCATTCAGGGCAGCCTTGTTGCTGTGGCAGCTGCTGGTTGCACAGCCGACGGTTACGGTGCTGTCGGTTGGGCGCAGGTCTGAGCCGCGACCGGCCACATGGTGGTTGGTGTAGGTGTGGCACTGCTGACAGGTCAGGTTGGCGCCGGTGGAGGCCATATGGACATCGTAGTTGCGGTCGGTGGTGGTGCCGTTGATTACTGCCAGGTCGCCACGCTTGAGGGCATCGCCGCCGCCGCCCTTGGCATGGCACTGCAGACAGTTTGATTTAACCGGCTTGTGCAGGGTCTGCACGGCCTGATCCATGGAGATGGTCATCTTGGCGGTGTCCGGCTCAAACAGGCCGGTGGTGGCGTTACGTACCCGCTTGTAGGCAACCTGGTGGCAGATCAGACAGTCGATGTTCTGGGTGGCATCGGCAACGGTACCCGGCTTGGCACCGGCACCGATATGGCATGAACCGCAGCCGTTCCAGTTGCCCAGGGTGTTGATGCAGTAGGCGTTGACGGCGGTGTTCAGTTTACCGCCGGTTACCCCCGGCTTGTTGCTGATGGCAGCGTAGGGGGTCTCCCACTTGTAGTGGACCGAACCGGCCAGATCGGTGGCCTGTTTGGTGTGGCACTGCAGGCACATGGTGGTGCCGGTGTAGGTCAGACCGGCGTGGTTGTTGACCGGAGGCGGAGGCGGAGTGGTTGTACAACTGGAAGCTACGACAGGCTGGTTGAAGTAGATCTTGGTTTCAACGTTGTTGTAAATGAAGTCGAGACGGGTTTCATAGGTGCCGTATACTGCTGATGAAGACAGGGTATAGTTGTAGGTATAAGTGCCGCTGCCGGCATTGGTCATGCTGACCGTAGCCAGGGTGTTGCCGTTTGCCTTGTCACGCAGGCGGAGTTCACGTTTGCTGGGAGAGGTGATTGCGCTGCCGTCACTTTTTTTGTAGACAGCGGTGAACTTTACCTGTTGACCACGGGTGTAACAGGGCTTGTCAGTGGTCAGTGTCAGGGTGTCTGCGGAGGCAATTGCTGTTACTGCCAAACTACCGGCAACGGCAATCAGGGTAAACAGTCTCTTCATCTTCTCTTCTCCTTTGCGTGGTTACCTCAGGGTGTGTGTTGCGCTACTGCTCAAACAGTTGCTCAAACTCTTTCCAACGGGTTCTTCCGGGGTTTTCTGGTAGTACTCCTTTCGGTTCGCCCCACAGTCCGGACAGTTCGTAGCGAAAGCTGAGTGGTGGTGCTGCAAAGAATTTGGATGGAAATGAATGTTAGTGGTTAATGAATTATTGTACTGCTGTTTATCGACCTTTTTGAGGGCGTGTCAACTTATAATTATTTAATAATTTAGTTATTTCAATTAGTTAAACGATTGATTAAATGTGTCAAGGCGTGATGGCGGCAGGTTTTGCGGGGAGTGTAGCCGGGGTAGTAATACTTTTCGTTTCATTAAAAAAAGAGGGGGTGATTGGCAGTCACCCCCTTGTCTCATTGCTCCGGAAACTGCTTTTTTAGACGGTTATGCCCGCCAGTTTAAACAGTGCTTCCTTGTACTTTTCGCCGGTCTTGGTCACGATTTCCTCCGGTAGCGGCGGTGCCGGTGCGGTCTTGCCCCAATCCAGGGTTTCCAGGTAATCCCGCAGGAACTGCTTGTCAAAGCTGGGCTGAGGACCGCCCGGCTGGTACTGATCCTTGGGCCAGAAACGGCTGGAGTCGGGGGTCAGGCATTCGTCGATGATGATCAGCTTGCCTTCATAGACGCCAAATTCAAACTTGGTGTCGGCAATGATGATTCCCTTCTGGTCGGCAATCTCCCGGGCACGGCAGTAGATCCTGATGGTCGCCTCGCGGGCCTGCTCGGCCAACTCCTTGCCGCATACCTTGACCATCTCGTCAAAGCTGATGTTCTCATCATGGGTTCCCAGTTCGGCCTTGGTGGAGGGGGTGAAGATCGGCTCAGCCAGGCGGTCGGATTCCTTCAGGCCTTCAGGCAGTTTGATGCCGCAGATGGAACCGGTGGCCTTGTAATCCTTCCAGCCGGAACCGGAGACATAGCCCCGTACGATACACTCGGCTGCCAGCGGCTCAGCCTTCTTGACCAGCATGGAACGTCCGGCCAGCACCTCGGCGTACGGCTGGCAGGCAGCCGGGTAGTCAGCCACATCGGTGGAGATGATGTGGTTCGGGATGATATCCTCCATCTGGCTGAACCAGAATTTTGAAATCTGGGTCAGTACCTTGCCCTTGTCCGGGATCGGCTCGTTCATGATCACGTCAAAGGCCGAGATCCGGTCCGATGTGACCATCAGCAGGGCATCACCCAGGTCGTAAATATCCCGTACCTTGCCGCGGTTGACCAGTTTCAGGCCGGGGAAATCGGTTTGTTTAACAGGCTGGGACATGTCAGCTCTCCTTTGTTTTCAACGTTACTGATTAGCGGCGGTAAGTGCCGGATTGTACACGATCTTGGCCTTGCTGCGCAGCTCCTTCAGCCAGGCACGCAGCGCCTCTTCCTGTTTTGCCGGCAGAAGCTGCCGTTTGACTTCATCCTTGCGGGGAGCAAAGTCCGCCTGGGGAGCAGCGCTACGCTGCTTCAGCCGTACCGCATACCAGCGATTGCCCACCAGCATCGGTTCAGACGGTGTTGCGCCGGCTGTTGTCAATTCAAAGACCTTCTCCATCAACGGTTTTGAGTTGCCGATGCCGGGCAGATCACCTTTGGAATTGTAGCCGAAGGCCGGGGTCGCCTGCAGCTTCAGCCCGGCGCCGTTGCCTGCCAGCTGTTTCTGCGCCTCAACCGCCTTCTGCTTTGCCAGCTCCGCTGCCTTCAGGGCGCGCAGTTGCTGTTCGACCGTGGTGCGGACCTGGGCCAGGGGGGGCAGTTCGGCAGCCTTCTTCTCCTTGACCTTGAAGATGTAAATCCCTTTTGCTGTCTCCACCGGGCCGCCCAGCTCGCCTTGCTTCAACTCAAAGGCCTTTTTCAGCAGGGCAGTCTCACCGGCCAGAGCGGCCGGAGCTGCGTTTGCACTGAAAAGCGGGGTGTCCTGGGTTTTTGCGCCCAGCTTGGCTGCCACCAAGCCAAGGTCGCCGGACTTGATGTTCTGGAACAGGGTGTCGGCAGCCTTTTCATAGAGGGCCTTGGCTGCTTTCTGGCGCTGTGCATCGGCCTTGACCCGCTCTTTTACCTGCTCATAGGGGATCGGGGCATTATCCTTGTCAACATAGCGGTCCATGTTTTTGCGGTAGAAACTTTCCTGCTCTTCAGCGGTTACCGGTTGCACGTGGGTCTGGCTGGAGTTTTCCAGTACGAACCAGGACAGGGCCACCTTCTCGGGGCTCTTGAATTTTTCAGCGTTCTTGGTCAGGTAGTCCTGCAGGTCAGCGTCGCTCAGCTTTACTTCTGCACTGACATCGGCAGCGCTGAATGAGGCGTAGCTCAGCTCCAGTTTGTCCTGCAGCTTGTGGAACTGCTTCAGGGCCTCGTCATCGCTGATCACAACCTTGTCCATCACGGCCTTGCGGGTCTTTTCAATCAGCAGTTCACGTTTTTTTGATTCTTCAAAGGCATCCGGGGTAATCCGGTTCGCCTTCAGCATCTGTTGGTAGAGCCCGAAATCAAAGGTACCGTTCTGCTGGAAGGCCGACATGCCGGCGATGGCAGCAGAGATCTCTTCCTTGCTGACCGACACCCCCTGGCTCTTGGCGGCCTTCATGATCAGGGTGCTGTCAATCAGGCGGTCGATGGCCTGCTGGCGTAGATTGAGCTGTTTTTCCAGCTCCGGGGTGAAGTTGGCGCCAAAGATCTGGCGATAGGTGTCAGCCATGTTCTGGTAGGCGTTCTGGTAGGCCTCAATCGAGATGGTGGTGCGGTCAACCTTGGCGGCATAGCCGGAGCTCCTGCCCATCCCTTCGTCACCTTTGCCCCAGACCAGGAAAATGGTGCCGATGAATGACAGCACAATGATCACGAAAACGGCCTTGATAACGACCGATTCCTTCTTTTTACGTATGACGTCAAGCATGGTGCGGGGCTCCTTGTCTGTATCGATAAATGGTTGTCAAAAGAGGTTGCATACTACACTAGCGCTTCAGATAAAATCAAGCTGTGATTCCCGAGGCCGGCGGTTTACAGTTAGCTGTAACTGTGCTAGGGTACGCGACTATTTGCACGGTTTGAACGTCATGCCGGGGGTGTTATGGAGTTAAGTTTTTCCCATACGAACGAAGAGGTTGACCGGCTGCTTGACCGGTTGATCAGCGCAGCAGGCGGGGTAGTACACCCGCATCTGGTGCGGGAGCTGATTATTTCCTCGCTCAAAATCGGTCAAGAGACCAGTTACATGCCGGACCTGAAGCTGATCAACCGCACCCTGCGGGAGATGCGCTACACCACCCGGGTTTTTGGTCCCTACCGTGAGCGCAAAAAGGTCACCATCTTTGGTTCCGCCCGTACCCGGCCAGACGAGCCGATCTACCAGACCTGTATCCGCTTCAGCCGTCTGCTGGCGGAACAGGGCTGGATGGCCATTACCGGCGGCGGGCCCGGTATCATGCAGGCTGGCAACGAAGGGGCCGGCAGCGAGAACTCCTTTGCCGTCAACATCAAGCTGCCGTTTGAGCAGAGTGCCAACCCGGTCATGCACAACAATCCCCGGTTGGTCACCTACAAGTATTTCTTCAATCGTAAGGTGGCCTTCGTGAAAGAGGCCGATGCGGTGGCGGTCTTTCCGGGCGGCTTCGGCACCCTGGATGAGGCGATGGAGGTCTTTACCCTGGTGCAGACCGGCAAGACCTCGCCCAAGCCGCTGGTGCTGGTGGATGATGAGGATGGGTTCTGGGAACAATTTTTCGAATTTGTCAAGGAACAGCTGCTGGCCAAGGGGCTGATCTCCGGCGAGGATTTTTCGATCTTCACCATTACCAAGGATGAGAAAGAGGCTGCCGCGGTCATTGAGACATTTTACAAAAACTATCACTCCATCCGCTTCTATGACGACCGGATCATTGTGCGCCTCACCAGGGAGCTGCTGCCTGAACAGCTTGACATGCTGGAACAGGAGTTCCCCGAGCTGATCCTGCCGGGCGGGCGGATTGTCAGTTGTGAGCCGCTGCTGGTTGAGGATGATGAGCCGGAACTGGCGCTGCTGCCCCGGATCAGCTTCCCCTTCAATCACTTTCATTACGGTCTGTTGATCGCCTTTATCAACCGTATAAACACGTTTTGACATTTGTCGGGGGCTATGTTAAAAAATTCCACTTTTTCTATATATTACCGTTTTTAGAGCATAAGATTTTATACAGTGCGTGTACGCATAGGGGAGGCAGTCATGTTCAAGGGAAGCATTGTAGCTATCGTAACCCCATTCAATAACGGTGCGGTTGACGAGAAGACGCTGCGTGAATTGGTTGATTTTCAGATCGAGAACGGTACCGACGCCATTGTTGCCTGCGGGACAACCGGCGAATCGTCCACTCTGGATAACGAAGAACACCTGAACGTCATCAAGATCGTATTTGAGCAGGCCAACGGGCGCGTGCCGGTCATTGCCGGTACCGGTTCCAACTCAACTGCCGAGGCGATCCATCTGACCCGCGAGGCCAAAGAGATCGGCGTGGCCGGGGTGCTGCTGGTGACTCCGTACTATAACAAGCCGACCCAGGAAGGGTTGTATCGCCACTATACCGCCATTGCCGATGCCGTTGAGATCCCTCAGATCCTGTACAACGTACCGGGCCGCACCGGTGTCAACCTGCTGCCGGAAACCGTGGCACGCCTGGCCGGACATAAAAACATCGTTGCCATCAAAGAGGCCACCGGCTCTCTGCAGCAGGCCTCCGAAGTCATGGCCCTCTGCGGCAACCAGATCGACGTATTCTCCGGTGATGACTTCATCACCTTCCCGATGATGGCCTGCGGTGCCAAAGGGGTGATCTCGGTCACTGCCAACATCATGCCCAAGGCGATTGGTGACCTGACCGACGCCTTCTATGCCGGCGACCTGGAAAAGGCCCGTCAACTGCATCTGGATACGCTCAAGATCAGCAACGCCATGTTTATCGAGAGCAACCCGGTACCGGTCAAGACCGCTCTGGCGCTGATGGGCAAGTGCTCCGACGAGGTTCGCCTGCCGCTGGCCCCGATGTCGGAAGCTAATAAGAATAAACTTGCCGCAATTATGAAAGAGTACAAACTGATCTAGCGGAACAGTTTCCTGAATTTATTTCTTAGAGGTTTGCCATGATCAAGATAGCCGTCTGCGGCGCCGCCGGCCGCATGGGTCAACGTATCATTGTCGCTGCTGTTGAGGCAGGTTGCACCATTTCCGGTGCCCTGGAGCGTCCCGCTCATCCCCAGCTGGGCCAGGATGCCGGTCTGATCGCCGGGGTGGGTAACCTGGGCGTGGCCATCAGTGATGATCTGAACGCCGTGGTGGAAGGTTGTGACGTGCTGATCGACTTCACCACCCCCAAGGTCTCGCTCAAGAACCTGGAGGTCTGCGGCCTGAAGAAAAAGTCGATCGTGATCGGCTCCACCGGCTTCACCCCAGAGGAGCGGGCCCTGGCCGCGGAACTGGCCAAGGATATCCCGGCCGTGCTGGCTCCCAACATGTCTGTTGGGGTCAATGTCTGCTTCAAGGTGCTGAAGGATGTGGCCAAGACCCTGGGCGATGACTTTGATGTGGAGATCGTGGAGCTGCACCACAACAAGAAAAAGGACTCCCCTTCCGGCACTGCCGTGCGGATGGGCGAGGTGGTGGCCGAGGCCTTGGGCCGCGACTACAACCAGGTGGCCAACTACCACCGTGAAGGTATCTGCGGCGAGCGCACCAAGGAAGAGATCGGCATGCAGACCGTGCGGGGCGGCGACATCGTGGGTGAGCATACCGTCTACTTCATCGGCATGGGTGAGCGGATCGAGATCTCCCACCGCGCCATGACCCGCGACATGTTCTCCCGCGGCAGCGTCCGTGCAGCCAAGTGGATTGTGGGCAAGGCGCCGGGGCTGTATGACATGCAAGATGTGTTAGGGCTGAAGTAGGAGCAGGTAATGGAAAAGGTCGTTCGGATCATCAACATGAAGGATGACAAGGGTGACCGGGAGTACTGGCTCGGTAAAAGCGAGATAGAGCGCCTGATTGCGGGTGAGCGCCTGATTCGTGGTTTCTATGGGATAGCAGATGATATTGAGCCAAGACTTCAAAGAGTTGTTACGGTTACTCAACGACAACCACGTTGAGTATCTGGTCGTCGGTGGCTATGCCACCATCCTGTATGGCTATGTCCGGGCAACCGGTGATATTGATTTGTGGGTACGTGCGACACCAGAAAATGCATTGGCACTTTTGAAGTCGCTGAAAGAGTTTGGTTTTGGTGAACTGCAGCTTTCAGAGGCAGATTTTTCCCGCGAGGGATCCATTATTCAGCTTGGTTATCCGCCCTATCGGGTTGATATTCTCACCTCAATAGATGGTGTTTCATTCAGCGACTGTTTCCAGCGCAAACATCTTGTTGCATATGAAAATTTTACGATCCCTTTCATTGACCTTGAGGATCTCAAGATCAACAAAAGGGCTACCGGGCGCCTCAAAGATTTGGCTGATGTTGAACAGCTTGAACAATAATTATTGATATCTGGAGGTTTTTCAGTAATGGCGAAAATCAATGACAATTACTTAAAGTTGAAGGCTGGCTACCTGTTCCCCGAGATCGGCCGTCGCGTGCGTGAGTTCACCGCTGCCAACCCGGATGCCAAGGTGATCCGCCTCGGTATCGGCGATGTGACCCGTCCTCTGGCCCCGGCTGTGCTGAAGGCGTTCCATGACGCGGTGGATGATCTGGCCACCACTGCCAACTTTGCCGGCTACGGTCCTGAGCAGGGCTATGACTGGCTGATCAACGCCATCATCGAGAAATCCTACAAGCCGCTGGGGGTTGAGCTCAAGACCGAGGAGATGTTCATCTCCGACGGTTCCAAGTGCGACTGCGCCAACATCCTGGATATCTTTGCCCTGGACAACGTGGTGGCCATCGGCGACCCGGTCTACCCGGTCTACAACGATACCAACGTCATGATCGGCCGCACCGGCGAGGCAGATGAGAAGGGCTACTACCAGAACATCGTCTACCTGCCCTGCAACGAGGCCAACAACTTCATCCCCTCGCTGCCCACCCAGAAGGTGGACATCATCTATCTCTGCTTCCCCAACAACCCCACCGGCACCGTGGCCAGCAAGGCCGAGCTGAAGAAGTGGGTTGATTACGCCCTGGCCAACGACGCCATCATCTTCTTTGATGCCGCCTATGAGGCCTTTATCACCAACCCGGAGATCCCCCATTCCATCTATGAGATCGAAGGGGCCAAAAAGTGCGCCATCGAGTTCCGCTCCTTCTCCAAGACCGCCGGCTTCACCGGCGTGCGCTGCGGCCTCGTTGTTGTGCCGGAAGAGGTCATGGGCACCACCGCCAGCGGTGAAAAGTACAGCTTCAACAAGCTCTGGCTGCGCCGCACCACCACCAAGTTCAACGGCGCCTCCTATCCGGTACAGAAGGCTGCTGCTGCGGTTTACAGTGATGAAGGCTGGAAGCAGACCAAAGAGATCATTGACTACTACATGGAAAATGCCCGCATCATCCGTGAAGGGTTGAAAGAGGTTGGTGTCACCTGCTACGGCGGGGTGGATGCCCCCTACATCTGGCTCAAGACCCCCGGTGGTATGAGCAGTTGGGATTTCTTTGACAAGCTGCTGAAAGAGTGCAACGTGGTCGGTACCCCCGGCAGCGGTTTTGGCCCATCAGGGGAAGGGTTCTTCCGACTCTCAGCCTTCGGTCACAGAGAAAATGTGATTGAAGCGGTGGAGCGGATAAAGAAGAATTTGAAGTAGGATGAATGAGAAAGGGCGCCCAACGTGGCGCCTTTTTGTTTATTTCTTGCCCGCTAAATGGATGGCACCAGAAATTGTCTGCCTTGACACATCAGGAGTTGGTATGAAAACAGGGCGAAACTTAAAATTGCTTATTTGTGGCAAGAGTTCCAGTCTCGGGGACCTTTCGCAAATTTTTTTATACCTTGGCTCCACTATCCATTTTTTCGGCGACAAATCCTCGCTCTATATTACTGAGAAACTTAAAGCAAATATTACGGAATATGGCCCTTTTATAGGAAGAAGGCTTTTGGAGAGCGCTTGCACTGTACTTCTAGGTAGGATAGATCCTTTTAGATTATTGATTATAAAAAAGTATCAATCACAGCCAAATTTCGACATTGGTACCAGAGGTAAACTCTCAATTCAATGGGCCGGTGATATAATCCCAGCAAAACCTCCAGCAGATCTTTGGTCGCAAAACATAGATTCAAAAGACGTAAGCCGTGCATTACTTAGCGCTTATACACATGAGCTCTATTGGCAGTATGCTTTCATCGCTATGCTGGATGATCTTTCAGCCGAAACATCTCAGTGGCTAAATGAGCTTAGTCAGATCCCGCCTGAAGGGATAACTGCATATTTTAGGAGAGAAGCAGATAGGTTGTTTTCTGCCTTATCCAAAGGAATTCATACAGAGTTTGTAGTTCCAAGCACCATCAGTTATGATGCTGCTACGGTTATCGATCTTCTAGAATCCACATTGTGCCTTATTACTAAAATGTCGATTATTGCAAACTATATCCCTGTATCAATGGTTAATTTGTCGAAAAAGGAAATCGTAAGAAGTCTCAATGGGATCGAAAGTGAGGTGCTTATATGAATGAACCACACGAGGAACAGGGCCAACTCATTCTCGCCTCAGAAGAATGTCCGGACGAACTATTCGAGCGATTCCATAAGTTTTCATCCTATGATGAGCAAATTATCAGAAAATTAATTGCTCATGGTCCTATTTTGCTGCGCGGTGGACGAGGCAGTGGCAAAAGTGCATTATTACTAGAAGCACATAAAAGGCTTAACACCGGTGAAAGTAACGTGTTTAGCGTTTATCTCAGTCTACGATATTTACCGCTGCTAAGAAGTAAAGGCGAGCAGTATGAGAATATTTTTTGTCAATTATTGATCAACAAAATTAATCAAAAACTTTCAGTACTTGGCCTCAAGTCCATTGAATTGGTCTCAAGTCCATCTGTTGGCACTGTACAGCAAGAGCTAGTTTATTTAAGTTCTCGATTGTCAAAACGAATAGTCTTGTTTTTTGATGATGCAGCGCATCTTGGGCGTGAAACTGCACTTACTGAGTTTTTTGATATTTTTAGAACTATTTCTAGCAGTACTGTTTCATGTAAAGCAGCTATTTATCCAGGTGTAACAAAATTTGGAATTCGCTTTGATGTATTTAATGATGCAACAGTTATCGATATTACAAGAGACGAGCGCCTTGAATATTTTGCAAAATTTTTCACTGATGTTATCAAGGCGAGAGCTGCTAATTTACTGACTAAAACTTCACGGGCTTTTCCAGAAGTAGACCTGCCGTATTTCCTAGGACGTTCTGTTGTCGGCAATATGCGTGCTTTTGTATTTGCTTGCAATAAATTGCATGATGTTGAAAGGATAGGATTTCCTGAATTGACTGAAATGTTGCTATCTCTTTCGGCTGACTATTACTGGCCACTCCTAGAAGAATTAACTCCTAAGCTTGGTATATATGAGGTAATGATTGAGCCGAGTCGATTAATCGCTGAAAAACTGTTTAGTTTCGCCGGTCAATCAAAAACAACATCTGTTATTATCCACAGAGACATTTTACAAAGATATGCCAAACCAATGGAAATTCTTGAATATGCCGGTTTTATATCGAGACGAGAAGCCTCAAGATCAATGAAGTCTGGAGGACGAGGTTCACGGTTCTCACTAAATCTGTGCAACCTTCTTGAGAGTTACCCAGGAAGAAGGGTTACTGCAGAAATATTTGAGAGTTGGGTCAGAGACAAAGTAGATCCCGCTGAGATACATGCATCTAGCAGCGCCTTAGATGTCACAATGCCTGACTTGCCTGAAGATCATGATTTAACTATCTTGTCGTATGACATTAATCAGTTAAAAGTTTCGAAAGCGTATCCATATGGCCTAACCGATAGAAGAATTGCGGTGCTTAGAGAAAACGATATTAATACCGTTGGCGAGCTAACAGATGCATCGGATGAAAAATTACTCTCACTTGAGACAATTGGGGAGAAATACCTTCAACGGATAAGAAATGTCGTAGGGCAGGCAGTGTGGATGTAGTCGACGTTGACGTAAGGCTTTAGAAACCTTTGGGGTCAGGCTTGACTTTCTGCTATTCGCTGCTACATCTCTTGCATCGCACGCAAACCTCGCCTCCATTATCCCGGCGCTGTTTACGATCAAGAAGAATCTGAAGTAGATTGGACAAAAGGGGCGCTGATTGCAGCGCACCTTTTTTTATGGTACTAGGTGAACATGGGCAAACAGGAAGTTATTAACATAATCAGGGATACCAAGCCTGAATTGGTCGCCCGCTACGGTGTGGAACGGCTGGGGCTATTCGGTTCCTACGTGCGTGGACAACAGCGCAAGCGCAGCGATATCGATATCCTGGTGTCCTTTAACCGTGAGATTGATTTATTTGACTTTATCGATCTGCGTGAACACCTGGAGGCCCGGCTACAGCACAAGGTTGACCTGGTGATGGAGTCGGCCCTCAAGCCTGCCATTGGAAAGCGGATTCTGGCCGAGGTTGAGTATGTCTAAGGGGCGGGAGCTTGGCGATTATCTCGCTGATATCCTGACAGCCATCACCGAGGTTGAGCAGTTTATTGCCGACATGACCTTTGATCAGGTTGAAGAGGACCGCAAGACCATCAATGCGGTCATCAGAAGCCTGGAAGTTTTAGGCGAAGCCACTAAGCATATCCCCACGTCATTTCGTAACAAGCATCCCGACATACCGTGGAGTAAGATGGCTGGCATGCGTGATGTGCTGATCCATGACTACATGGGGGTGGACCTGCTGACAGTCTGGAAGGTGGCAAAAGAAAGGTTACCAGAGATAAAGCCATTGGTTGGAGATCTGGTTGCCGAGAAGCGAATTAAGTAAACTGTCTCCGGAATTTGACCCTTAACTCAAAAGGTGGCCAATCGGCCGCCTTTTTTGTGCTTGAGTGCGTCTGGCTTCTTTTCCGTTTGCCTCTGGAAAACAATGAAGAACCGGGTCAACACTGAGGCCTGTCAGCGGGCTGTGAAGGGAATGCTGTTTGGTGCTGCGGGCCGTCTGTAACTTGCCTGTCAACACCGGAGCAGGTATCATGATGCCTCTGTTCAACAACGATCTTATCAGGACGGATACTGCCCATGACACCTGACATCAACGCCAAACGCCTGCTGAACAGCTTTCTGGAACTGTGCAGCATTGATGCTGAGCCAACCCGCGAACGGGCCATGGCAGACCACCTGACCGCGCTGTTGATTGGGCTGGGCTTTAGCGTGACCGAGGATGATGCCGGTTGCAGGCTTGGGGGGACTGCCGGCAACCTGTACGCCACCCTGGCAGGCAGCGGGTCTGGCGAGACCTTGCTGTTTTCCTGCCACATGGACCGGGTGGTGCCCGGTTGCGGGGTAAAACCGCAGCTGGCGGGCGAGTATATTGTCAGTGACGGCAGTACGGTGCTGGGAGCCGATGATGTGGCTGGTCTGGCAGCGGTGCTGGAAGGGATTGTGGCGGTGCGGGAGCAGGGACTGCCCCATCCGCCCTTGGAGCTGTTGTTCAGCGTGGCGGAGGAGCTGTCGCTGCTGGGGATTGAGCAGTTCGATATGAGCCGGCTTGTCTCACGCTGCGGGTTTGTGCTGGATGCCGGCGGGCCGGTGGGGGAGATCGTGGTTATGGCGCCGGAGCAGGTGCGCTTGTCCGCCGTGATCCGCGGCCGGGCAGCCCATGCCGGTATTGCCCCACAGGAGGGGGTCTCGGCCATTCAGATCGCTGCTACAGCCATTGCAGGGATGAGGCTGCTGCGGATTGATGCTGAGACCACTGCCAACATCGGCAGCATCCGGGCTGATGGGCCGACCAATATCGTGCCTGACCGTTGCGAGATCAACGCTGAGGTGCGCTCCACTGATCCGGCCCGTTTGGCTGTTCAGGTGGCAGCCATGCAGCAGGCCCTGGAAGAGGCGGCCCGTGCCGCGGGCGGGCAGGTGGAGATCTCCCTGCGCTCCAACTACCGTTCGTACCGGCTTGATCCGGCCAGTGCCCCGGTGCGCCGCGCCGGTGCAGCAGCCAGTCGTCTTGGTCTGACGGTACGCCACCGTTCCACCGGCGGCGGCTCGGACGCCAATTTCCTGAATGAACGGGGCATCCCGACCGCAGTGCTCTGCTGCGGTTTTGAAAAGGTGCATACCTGCCAGGAGCGGATAGCGGTAGCGGAGCTGACGCGGCTGGCGCAGTGGGTGGCAGCCATCCTGACCGGCGGGGACGAAGCATCGCTATCCTCCCGCTGATGCTATTCCCGTTGCATTGCAAGGCGTACGCTCGGTTGGATCGCCTCCGGCTCCTCGCCATGGAGCCGTCAGTAGCTGTTCTGAATGAAGAGTTGTGCCGCTGAGTGCGGCCTGGTGCGATAGTTGTTGGGGGGGATTGCTGCCGGTTTATGGCGGGGGAAACTGCCGGGGGCTGCTCTGCCGTCTTTGTCTGTCTGGATCAGAGGTCAATGACCTGCTGCAGCGGTTCTCCGAAATAGAAGCCTTGATAGGCATCGATCCTTAATCCCTCAAGGCAGCGGTAAATGGCTTCATCCGCTACAAACTCGGCCACTGTCTGTATCCCGAGTTTGGATGCAAAATCGATGATGGTTTCCGTAATGATATGTGCTGAACGGTTGTCGGTTATCTGACTGATGATGGAACCGTCGATCTTGATAAAATCAACATTGAGCTGGGTGACATAGAAGAAATTCGAGTAACCTGAACCAAAATCATCCAGCGCGATTTTGGCGCCATGATGTTTCACTTCGGTGATGAACTCGTTGACCGCAGTATAGTTGCTGATCCCTTCCGATTCGGTGATCTCAAAGATAATCCGCTCGGCAAAACCGCACTCACGGACTTTCTGTATCACATAGCTGTTGATGGATTCGTTCAGGATATCTTCAATGGAGAGATTGATCGAGACACTTACCTTCAGCGGGGCAAAAACAGCGAGTGCCTTGTCGATCATGGCATTCGTAATGTGGTGATACAACTTGACTTTCTTTGCTATTCGCAGGAACTCGCTCGGGCTGACAAACGTATCTCCCTCCTGGATGCGGACCAGTGCCTCGTATTTGGTGATGCGAAGTGTCCGGGAGTCGACGATGGGCTGGAAAAAGGGAACGACCCGATCCTCCTCAATGGCGCGTTTCAGCCGTTTGATCCAACCCAGGTTCTGCTCGTATTCTTCCTTGATCTGCATTGAGGGGGTGTAGAAAAGGTACGGTTTGCGTTCTTTTTTGGCAAGTTTTTGCGCCATGTCCGCAAACGACAGCAGCTCCCGCGAGCTGTTGTCGGTTTCATCGATCATGGCCACGCCGATCGTCACATCCAGGCTGATATCTTCGTCTGAGCGGGCAAACAGGGAGCGGTGCTTGATGGTCTCGCCGATGCTGACAACAATCGCTTCCACCTGCTCTTGTGTCAGGTTTTGCTGGATGACAATGGCAAACTCGTCGGAGGGGAGCTTGTAGACCTTGCCCATGTTCAGCCGGGAGGTCTGGGCGACCAGTTCGTTGCCCATCTGCGTCAAGATGGTATCACCGGCATCCTGGCCAAAATAGGAGTTGATCTCCTTGAAACCATCAATGTTAAGCAGAATCAGGGTGTTGCCATTCAGCCCCTTGGTCAGGTCAACCAGCAGTTTCATCCGGTTCGGCAGTCTTGTCAGGCTGTCCGTGTAGAGTTGCTCGGAGAGTTCCTTGGTGCGCTCATCCACCACGGTTTCAAGATTGTTGATATAGGATTGCAGCTGTTCCTTGGATTCACTCAGCTGCTGATTAAGGAAATGAAGCCTGGTCATATCACGGATAAAGACGACAATGCTGGCCAGGCTGCCATCTTCGTTCTGGATTGCCTGAACATTCTTGGAAATGTGAACCATTGAACCGTCTTTGCGCCGGAAGATGGTCTCCTGATCAATGCAGCAGCCTGTTTCACTTACAGACTCCATGCAGCTTGCCAGAATGGAGAGATCACCCAGGTAGTCAGTGATGGAGGTGCCGAGCACTTCGCTGGCATCATAATCCAGCAGGCGGCAAAACGCCGGGTTGACATACCGGATCTTTAGCTCGGTATCGATCATGAAGATGCCGTCTGGAGCGTGTTCCAGGATCTGCTGTCCCTGAAACATGTTGTCGTTACTGCTTTTGACGTTCATAGATAATCCCCGATTGGAAACAGCGGTGAAGGCCGCCCTGACATCGGCAGCCGGGTTCGCCCCGGCAAAATTTTGCGTATAAATTTAATGACAACAATATACGTTGTTAATCAACTGGTCAACCATTGACACTGGTGCCTGCCTGGCAGCGGAGGGTGCCCGCTGCCGGTTGTCCGCTGCAGTTGCGCTTGAATAATTGGCCAGGGTCATATATGGTGTGCCCGTTATGATCAAGTCAGGCAACGGAGCCCGGCATACCTATTCAGGTGTGCCGGGCTTTTTGTTGTACAACAACGACAGGAGGTATGAGTCATGGCATGGACAGCAACAAAACCGATTAAGGCGGGAAAGTACTGGTACGACCCGAATGGGCATCATCAGGCCGGGCGCCAGAAACACGAATTGCGGATAGTCGCCATTCGTCCCGATGCGAACGGAAACCTTGTGGCATTGCTGCATGGCGAAGCCGGGAGCGCACCGATCGAGACGTTGAACGGCGACTGGTGCGGGCCGCTGGATCCGCCAATGTAATCGCGCAGCCCCTGTTGTCTTCCGGCAGGGCATGCTGCCGGGACAACCTGCCTGACGTAGCTACAATCACCAGACAAGACAGCAGTCAGCCCTGCAACGATGCCCGGCCTACCTCTGAAACGGTAGCCGGGCATCTGTCTGTTGCCGGTTGAACTGCCGATTTTTAGCTTAGGGAGGTGGCATGGCAACAGTTGTTTTCTGGGAAAAACCGGGCTGCCAGGGCAATGCGAAACAGAAGGAGATTCTGTGCAGCTCAGGACACACGCTGGAGGTACGCGACCTGCTGACAGAGCCGTGGGACGCGGCCAGGCTGGCACTCTTTTTCGGCGAGCGACCGGTGGCAGAGTGGTTCAATCCGGCCCATCCCCGGATCAAGTCGGGTGAGCTGACCCCTGTCGACTTTGATCGCGGTGAGGCCCTGCAGCTGATGGTGGCAGAGCCGTTGTTCATTGTGCGGCCGCTGATGCAGGTGGGGGAGGAGCGGCTGGCCGGGTTTGATCTGGCGCAGGTGCATAACTGGATCGGTCTCAAGCTGGAAAGCGTGGGGGAGCGCGATCCCCGCAACTGCCCCTGCGTCACCCGCGGCAGTGCACCGCAGCAGTCATGATCCCCGAACCGAGACGGATTGCCATCCACCAGGCGGGGCATGCCGTGGTGCAGACGATTGTCGGACGCGGGCGGTATGCCGTGGCCCGTGTCTCGATCAATGCCGAACCGGGTGAGTCATGGCGGGGGCTGCCTGCCCAGGGTGTGGCGCTCCTTGACCGGGAGGCGCTGCTCGGGCTGTATGAATTCGGTCTGGTGACCCTGGCCGGTATTGCTGCTGAGGATCGCTATCTGGCCGGGATACCTGCTGACGGCGAACCGCTGGTGGCCCTGAGCGACCTGGCTGCATGGCAGGAACAGGCGGCTGAGCTGCTGCAGAGTGAGGCCCGGGTAAACCTTGTCAGCTGCAACGTCATGGACCGGCTGCAGGAGTGGATGGATGATGCTGCCATCTGGCAGGTGGTGGAGACCCTGGCTGACGCGCTGCTGGCAGAGGGTGCCGTGCAGGGGGAGGCACTCCGGAAACTGCTTGCCCCGCTGACACCCCTGGGCAGGGCGGGGCACTGAACAAACCGGCAGGAAACGTACAAGGCCAGGGGAGAATCCTCCCCTGACCTTGGTTTGTCTGCGTTGCAAGGACGCCGGCTACAGTTCTACATCCAGCTCATTCTGAGTCAGCTGCTCCCGCACCTGCTTTTTCCGGATCTGCACCAGCTCACCGCCCCTGGTCTTCATGACCGCCCCCGGTTTGCGGTGGGAGTTGTAGTTTTCCGGCGACATGCTTTCGGAATAGGCACCGGTTCCGCCGATCACCACGTAGTCGCCGATCTCCGGTTCTGCAATCAGCACCGGCACAATGTTGCCGTCGTTATCCAGGCGGACCGAGTCGCCGCTTTCACAGCAGCGCCCCACGATACCGAAGGATTTCAGCCCTTGTGCAGGGGCCTGGTCATACTCGCTGGAGAGCAGGGTGCCGTCCTGGCGCACGATGGTAATCGGATGCTCGGAGCCGTACAAAAGCGGGCGGGTCAGCAGTTCCATGCCGCCGTCCACGATCAGGAAGTTCAGTTCGTTGGTCAGCTTCTTGTCGATGATACGGGTGATGATATGGCCGGAGTTCGCCACCACAAAGGTGCCCGGCTCAATCTCCATCTGCAGTTCCCGGCCGGTTTCCGCCTTGAACTCTTCAATCCGCTGCTTGGCGTAGGCCCCCAATGAGGCGATGTCAGCCTGCTTCTCTCCCGGCATCCGGGCTACCTTGAGACCGCCGCCAAAGCTGACGGTGGTGGCATCCGGGAAGTAGCTCTTTACAAAGCCCAGTTCACGGTCGATGTTCTGGCGCCATTTTTCCGGGTCGCCGCCGGAACCGATATGCACATGTACCTGGGTGAAGCTCAGCCCCAGTTCATCGGCCCTGGCCTTGACCTTGGGGACATCATTCAGGTGCACGCCAAAGCAGGAATACTCGCTGCCGGTATCGCGGGTGGCGCTTTCGCCGCCGCCGGCAGCACCGGGATGGACCCGCATGGACAGATCGATCCGGTTGGCCCTGGCAAAGTCGGCAATCAGGTTGAACTGCAGCATGGAACAGACATTGTACTTGAGCCCGGCCTTGATCATCGCCTCCAGTTCAGTCCGTTCTTCACCGCCAGGGACCTCCTGGGTGGTCAGCATCATCCGGCTGAAGGGGATCCCGGCAGCATGGGCGCGGGCCGCTTCATCCAGCGATGAACAATCCAGATCCAGCCCCTTGTTGGTAACCACCCGCAGCACGGTGCGGTCGGAGTTGGCCTTCATGGCATAGCGTACATGCAGGCCAAAGGCATTGGGCATGTTCAGCAGCTGTTCACAGCTGTTTTCAATGTACTCCTGATCGTGCAGGTAAACCGGGGTGCCCCATTGCCGGGCTATTATCGGGATCAGTGTTGCGTCCAGTTTTGTCGGGCCAAACTGTGTGATTGACATGCTTTCAACCTCGTAAAAGTGATAGGGCGTGGCAGTTGCCGCACCTTTTAGGGCAGCTTACAGATATGAGTTTACCTATGTAACATTTTAGTGCGCTGTGGTGCAATAGCTCTCTGGCAGCCAGTATGACTCATGGCGTTATGAAGAAGGGGCAACTGCCCGCATGGGGCTTGTGTTCTTAATAAGACTGGTTTGGTCTTTTTTGTTTTGACAAGCTTTTGCCAGGGGACTACAGTGAAATTAAACAAAGGACAAGAGGAGGGCAAACTCATGAAAACGCTCAAAATGATGCTATCCGGAATGCTTACCATGGCCATTGCTGTCCTGATGTTTTCCAGCGTGGCAGCTGCCGCTGGTGTCGGCGTCAAGGAGAAGGATGGTATTGGAAAATACCTGACTGATGAGAAAGGGATGACCTTGTATCTCTTCAAGAAGGATACTGCCGGTACGAGCGCCTGTGCAGGCCCCTGCGTTGAGAAGTGGCCCCTGTTCAGCGCTGAAAGTGTGACGGTCCCCGCAGGGGTGCAGGCCGGGGATTTTGGAACCATTGTGCGGGCTGACGGCAAAAAACAGACCACCTACAAAGGGTTGCCGTTGTACTACTTCTTCAAGGATCTGAAGCCGGGAGATACGGCCGGGCAGGGTGTTAACAATGTCTGGTACGTTGTGGCTCCCTAGCAGGCTGTTGAAAAACTACTACGGAGCCCGTCTACGGCGTTGCGCGGTGCTCGCTCCTTCTCCTAACTATACGTTATGTCTCAGTCGCTGTGCGCCGTGCGCCTTGTAGCCGTGCTTCCTCATAACGTTTTTCAACAGCCTGCTAGCAGCAGACATAATGATCAGCAGTAGCAAAGGGCGGCCGGTTGGCCGCCCTTTGGCGTTACAGGATCGCCTTGATCGCCTCGAAATCGATCACCTGCTCAGCCTGGCTGGTTACCAGCGAGATCTTTTCCGTGTCTTCGTGGCTGATCTTTGAAATATGGTCGGTCAGGGCGCTGTAGACCTCTGCCGTGGTCTTTTCGATCCGGATGTACGGAATGCCGCTGTCGTCGATGATCCGCTGGGTAATGGCAGACACCGGGGCGTGGCCGGGGATGACAATGCCGGCAATCTTGCTCTGAAAGGCCGGGATGTTATAGAGCGATGAGAGGGTAACCAGCAGTTCATCCCGTGAGCTGGTGGTGAGCAGCAGGGTTGAATCCTTGAGGTTGTCGATCACCTTCTGCGATGAGGCGGCCCCCAGATGGATGTGGTGAATGATTCTCTGACGCTTGCCCTGGTCTCCCTGCAGCGGCCTGTCCAGCAGCTTGGAAAGGTTCTGCAGGGTCGGGTCGGCCAGCACCGCTGAATAGTCAAACGCCCCGCTGACCTTGATCCCCTTGGGGGCAAAATACTTTTCCAGATAGGCCAGTGATGACTGGCGTTTGTCAGGAAGCATCTTGTTGACCAGCAGCAGTTTGACGTTGACCCCTTCCTGTTGATACAGCGCCAGGTTCATGCGGACCGAGTCAATCACATTGCCGATGCCGCCACCGGCCACCATCACCACCGGCGCCCCCAGCATGCGGGCCATATCGGCATTGTTCAGGCCGATCACCGAGCCGACGCCGCTGTGTCCGGCACCTTCGATCAGGATCAGGTCACACTGCGACTCAAGTTCATGACAGGCGTTCTGAATCCGTTCTGCGGCCCATTCCCGGGTCTGTTCCCCATCCAGAAACCGGCGGGTGGCCCCTTTGCCCAGTACCAGCGGCGACATCAGGGCGATCCGTTCCTCCTGGCCAAAGACACGGGCCATTAGCGCCGCATCCTTGTCGACAATGGTGCCGTTAAAGTCCTGGCATTTGGGACCGAGCGGCTTGATGTAGCCGACCCGTGCATACTGCTTGAGCGCCAGATGCATCAGCGACAGACTGATGGTCGTTTTTCCGCAGTGTTGTCCGGTTGCGGCAATAAAAAGCTTTTTACACATGTACGTCCTCGAAACGTGGGTGCGGTATCGGTAGCGGCACTATAAAGTCTCAGGAGGACGTCGACAATTGTGTATACCTGTCTACCTGTATACCATAGCGGACGAACCGTATTTGCCGGTTCGCTACGGCCGTTCCCGTCCCATGTTTTTGTTGCCTCGCCAGCAGGGCTGGGGTAGCATTTATGCCATGTCCCACGCGACCTGCTATACCTATCAGCCCATCGGCATCCTGCATTCTCCCTATACCCGCCGTATTGACGCACCCCACCAGGGGACGGTGGTGGAGGGCACGGCAAGCGGACAGCCGGCACTGGCCACGCTGGAGCTTGCCGAGTGGCTGGATGAGCAGGTTGTGCAGGATCTGAGCGGCTTTGAACGGGTCTGGCTGATCTTTGCCTTTCATCTCAGCCAGGGCTGGAAGAAGATGGTCAAACCGCCACGGGGCGGGCCGAAGCGGGGGGTGCTGGCCACCCGTTCACCCCACCGCCCCAACGCCATCGGTCTGACGGCGGTGGAACTGGTGGCAATTGAGGGCAGAACGCTGCAGCTGCGCGGTGTGGATCTGCTGGACGGCACACCGGTGCTGGATATCAAACCCTATGTGCCCTATGCCGATGCCTTTCCCGATGCCAGGGCCGGCTGGATTGACGAGCTGGACGCCCGGCAGGGACGGAACTCGGCACCGGGGCCGAAGAAGCCCAGGTAGTAACGGGCTTGTTTTGCAGACGAAAAAGGCGGCCAATCGGCCGCCTGTGATACTGCATCGGTATGACGGTCAGGAACCGGCGTCAGCCCGCCTGTTCCTGCTCTGCGTTGGCCTGATTACAGCGCTCCACCACCTCACGCAGCCAGGTGATCTCATCGGGCAGGAACTGTTTTGAGTATTCGGTGCCGACGTTCATGGCGATATGCAGCGGCGGCATGGTGGTGGCCGCAAGCACGTAGCCCGGAACCTTGACCCATTGCGTGTGGCCGGTTGCCCAGCCCTTCAGACGTTCTTCGCTGTCGAAGATCATCAGGTAGTCGTTCCCGTCTGCCTCAATGATCAGCGGCAGGGTCTGTCCCTCCTCAATCTTGACCTCTCCCTTGAACTCCTTGGGGTCAAGGGTCGGTACGCAGAACAGGGTGTTGAGAAAGGCGTCGTAGAACTTCGATTGAGCGGTGGCATCGGACATGTCCTGACGCAGGGCAACCAGTGCCTGGTCAAGGTCGGATTCGCCCCCTGCCTGTGTCGCAGGCTGTTCCCAGCGGTTGGTGACCTCGATCAGGTGGTAACCGAACTGGGTCTTGACCGGGCCGAGCACCTTGTTCAGCTCACCGCTGAAGACGACCTGGTCAAACTCGGGCACCATCTGGCCGGGGCCAAAGGTGCCAAGATCGCCCCCCTTTTGACGGGAGGGGCAGGATGATTCGCGCTGGGCAACGTCGGCAAAGTCGGCACCGGCTTCAATGTCAGCCTTGAGTTGCAGGCAGCGGGCTTCGGTATCCACAAGAATGTGGCGGGCGGTAGCAGGCATATGTACTCCTTGTTGGTGGTAAAAGCTGCTGCGATACTAGCTGAATCAGCAGGGGATGGCAACCGGCACCGGCCTGCTGCACAGACATTTTAACGAAAAGTGCGGCTGACAGCCCTGCTGCAGCTGCCGCGCAGGTGCGGGGCGTGCTGCACAGGCATGCCGGAGAGTGAGCGGAATCATGGAAAATCACCAGGGTGGAAGACCGGACGCTGATCTGATGAAGCTGCCGGAACCGTTGCCGGGCAGATACCGGCATTACAAGGGAGGCGAATACGAGGTTGTCGGGACAGCCCGTCACAGCGAGAGCGATGAGCAGCTGGTGGTCTATCGCTGTCTCTATGACAACAATTCGCTCTGGGTGCGGCCGCTGGCCATGTTTCTGGAAACCGTGCCGGTTGACGGACGCGAGCTGCCGCGTTTTGAACGGATCAGGGCAGAACTGCCCGGTTGACATTGACAAAATTACCCTTGCCATGCCATACATTGGCTGCAAACTGGAAACCGCTTCCACCTGAGAGGCGGTTTTTTGTGTTTATCCGTTTAGCTGAAACAGTTCTGGAGAGAGTACGTGGAAACGAGAAGAAAACTGCTGATCAGAAACAAGAGAATCGCCACCGGCCTGATGATCGGTGCAGCCCTGTTGTTTGTTATTGCCCGCCTGCAGAAGGGGCATGGTGTATGGGAATGGGTTGCCGCCTTTGCCGAGGCGGCCATGGTTGGCGCGCTGGCGGACTGGTTTGCGGTGGTGGCGCTGTTCCGCCATCCCCTGGGGCTGCCGATCCCCCATACCGCCATCATCAAGCACAAACAGGGGGCGATTGCCGGCAATCTGGCCAATTTCATCCGTGACAAGTTCCTGGCCAGCGATACCCTGATCGCCAAGCTGCGGGCCTACAATCCGGCTGAACAGCTGGCCGCTTACCTGATGGCACCACAGCACGGGGCTGACCTGTCCCGGGGGGTGACCCGGCTGCTGGCGGATTCGCTGGATTTTATTGATGATGAGCGGGTGCAGCAGTGGCTGCGGGCAGCCCTGGGAAGCCGGATCGAGCGTTTCGATCTCTCCGGTACTGCCGGGGCGATGCTGCAGGCGCTGAGAAACGACAACCGCCACCAGGCGGTGCTGGATGAGCTGCTGCACCGCTTTGCGGCCTGGCTGGCCACCGGACAGGCCCAGAGCAGGCTGGCCAATTCGATTGATGAGATGGTCACCAAAGAGTATCCGCTGTTGAGCGTCTTTATTCCCAACCGGGAACAGTTTACCCGCGGTGCCGGTGAAAAGGTGGCCGCCAGGATCAACGACTTTATCCAGGCGGTGAATGCTGATCCCGGTCATGAACTGCGCCGGAACTTTGATGCCGTGGTGACGGATCTTGTTGCCCGGTTGCAGTCTGACCCGGAGTTGCGCAGCACGGTTGAGGGGATCAAACAGGAGGTGCTGCATAATCAGGCCGTCACCGAGTATGCGCGGAGTATCGGCAATGATCTCAAGAGCTGGCTGCAGCATGAACTGCAGCAGCCTGATTCAAAACTGCAGCAGAAGATCACAGCGGCAGTTGCCGGGCTTGGCACGACCCTGTCGGACAATCAGGGGCTGAAGGATTCGCTGAATGACTACCTTGCAAAGCTGGTGCTGCACTACGGGGATACCTTGCGCAACGCCGTTGCCGGGCATATTGCAGGTACGGTACAGACCTGGGACAGTGCTGATTACAGTAACGAGATCGAGCTCTCCATCGGTTCCGACCTGCAGTTTATCAGGATGAACGGCACCCTGGTGGGTGGTGTGATCGGCCTGCTGCTGCATGCCTTGGCGTTATTACTGGCATAATTCCAACTCAAGGCGATATCTTCGTTGGCTTGTCATCGGTTCCTCAACGTACTACGTGTACGCCTGCGTCACCGAACTCCTCGCCGCCTTGATCTCATCCTTGATTTTGAATTGGAATAACTCGGTGGAGAGATGAATATGAAGATCCAGAAAGTAACCCCGGAAAATCGCCCCAAGGTCTATGCCCTGCTGCAGCGCGCCTTCCCTGCCAGCAGCTATGAAACGTTGCTGGTGCAGAAGTTCCATGAAAATAACCGTCCGATCCATGAATGGGTCTGCATCCATACCAACAAGGTGATCGCCTACATCGCCTTTTCCAACGCCTACAACGGCAAACAGCTTTGTGGTCTGCATCTGGCCCCGATGGCGGTGGCCCCGGATTTCCAGAAACAGGGGGTGGGGTCGGAACTGCTCAGGTTTGCCCTGCGCCAGGAGGAGATCAAAAGCCGGCCCCTGTTTGTGCTGGGGGAGCCAGCCTACTATGCCCGCTTCGGCTTTGAACCCTGCAGTCAGCCGACCTGTCCCTTTGATCAGGGAAACGCCCATTTCCTGAGCATGCGTAACAGCAGCGCTGCCAGCTTTGAGGTGGGCTATGAGCCAGAGTTTAAGACCGCTGCCCTGCCGCCTGGTAAACAGGGCAAGAAGCGTCGGCCACGGTAGCAGGCTGTTGAAAAACTACTGCGGAGCCCGTCTACGGCGTTGATCGGTGCTCGCTCCTTCTTCTAACTATCTGTTATGTCTCAGTCGCTGTGCGCCGTGCGCCTTGTAGCCGTGCTTCCTCATAACGTTTTTCAGCAGCCTGCCAGGGATCAGGGATCAGGGATCAGGAGGCGGGATTCAGGATCTGGATGTTATGGCGGGGAATGGGGACTTCGATCTGGTGGTCACGGAACTGTTCAATCACCGCCTGATAGATGGCTGCCTGCGCGGGGACAAAGTCATCAACCTTTACCCAGGGCTGGATTGCCAGGGCAATGGATGACTCATGCAGGGCTGCTATACCCACGGCAGGCACCGGTTCTGCCAGGACCATAGGGTTCTGTTGCAGGATTGTGTTCACCAGGGCAAGCGCCTGGGTGATGTCCGCACTATACGCGATGGCTGCAGTCAGGTTAAGTTGACGGATGTTGCCATAGTTGTGCAGGATCTCACCGACGATCTTCCGGTTGGGCACAATCACGCGGGAGTTGTCAGTATGCTGCAGGGTGGTGGAAAACAGGGAGATGTCGGTAACCTGGCCATAGACCCCGAGCAGCTCAATATATTCACCGGTGGTGAACGGCTTTGAAAAGATAATCGTCAGCCCGGCAACAAGATTGCCAAGCAGGCCCTGCATGGCAAGGCTGACCCCGACCCCGGCCACGCCGATGCCGGCAATGAGCGGCGTGATCTGCACCCCCATTTGACCAAGCGACATGACGCCGATGAAGACGATGATCAGGAGCTTGACCACCTTGACGATCAGGTTGCTGACCGGCTCATCATAGGCCTTTGACCTCAGCCAGCGCTGCACGATAGTGCCGACCCAGCGGGCAATGAACAGACCCGCCCCCATCAGGACAATGGCGGTAAGGATCTGCATCCCGTGTTCAATAAAATAGAGTACAACCTTGTCGGTCAGTTCCGGTGAGGTTGCGGCCGCAGCCTTTTTTGCCAGCGCATTATCGGTCATGTGAATAAGCGTACCATGGGATAAGCTGGTTCGCAACGACGCAGCACTAAAAAACGCCGGTTTGGTTGCCTGTGCAGCTGACGGAAGCTGCCGAGATGGATGCAGGTAGCTGTAGCGTACCACTTGAGCCCCGCCAAATGGCTGGTATACTTGCTGCGTTGTGTCATTCATCTGACCGGGGAGGACGACATGAGCTCTACAGTGGTAAGGTTGTTCGTCGGCATGATTGCGCTTTTGGGTGTCACCGGCTGCTCACTGAAGTATACGGCTGATGACCCGCCTGCGCCCGGATTTGTGTATCAGCATGTTGACAGGAAGCCGATCACCATGCAGGTGGTGGATCAGCGGGACAGCGCGCAGTATATGGTCGGCATCTCGGGGCTGCAGCGGGTTGAGCTGACCCTGGAGAACCTGAATGACCCGGTGGGCTGGATTGCCAACGGACTGGTCAAAGAGTTCAACGCCCGTGGTGTGCCGCTGCAACTCGCAGCAAAGGAGGGCGGTGCGCCTGCTGATCTGACCCTGACGGTCAGGAAGTATCAGTTGATCAATCACCGTGCCAGCGGTTTTTCCGCCTGGGAGTCGTACAATCTCTTTCTGGGGCAGGTCACCATGGGCAGCAAGAGCTGTTCGATCCCGTCCTTCTTTTTCAACTCCAAGATCCCGGTCTGGTCCATGGATGAGATCCAGAAACCGTGCATAAGTGATCCGATGGCGGTGGTGGTCAAGGATGTGGCCTCCAAGATCAACCAGTGCCTCTTCGGCTACGGGGTCAGCAATGATGAGCTGCAGAAGCTGACAGCGGCTGCGCTCAGCACGGTCAAGGCCGACAGTCCGACCGCCTGCTTCCCGTTGATTGACCTGGGGGGCTCCAACAATCCTGCTGCGATGGAGACCCTGAAGACCTTTGCCGGGCATGGAGACTCTTTTGTGCATAACTGTGCGGTCAGCGCCATCGGTACGCTGGGGGCGCAGAATGAGTTTGCGTTTCTTGAAGGCAGATTTAACTATTTCGCCGCCAATGACCGGGTTATGCCGCTCAAGGCGATTGGTGACATCGGCAGCAGCCAGGCTCAGAATTTCCTGCGCCAGGTACAGACCGGTGAGCTCTACCGGGAAGAAAACGGCGTCAGGTACTGTACCGATCTGTATCTGAGCAGATAGTGGCAGACCTGCTCGATGGATCAGGGCAGGAAAAGATGCTGCTGCTGTAATTTGAAGATCATCGTCACCGGGCTCTGATGCGCGGCTGGTGCCCTATTACTTTATTGGAGAGAACCTATTTTATGGAACTGGATCTGCGTCTGTTGAAAAATCTGTTGAGCAAGCGGGGCGATGAGATTGAGGCTGCTGTAGAAGGTACCGGCTATCTGGCCAGGACGGTGATCGGGGTGGGGACCTTCCTGCTGGATAACGAGGGGGATCTTGATCTGCTGTCTGCCAAGCAACGGGCCACCTATGACAAATTTCTGAAACCTCTGCTGGATAAGCCTGCCCGCTGATCAGGCAGGAATAAATCACGCCCCAGTCTTGAAGGATGGTATACTTGTCCGCAGCCCGGTTGCATCGGAATAGCCGGACCGGGCCGGAGGAACCGTTATGAGCAAAGGCGTGGACAGTAAGAAAGAGACCACGCAGGCACCGGCCAAGACTCTGAAGGGGAAAAGGCCGGAAAGAAGATCAAAAAAGCTGACAGGAAATAATCTGAACCGCTCTGTTTGAGCGATGCCTGGAAAAACCACAGGGAGCATCCCTGTGGTTTTTTTGGCGCAGAATGAGAGCTGTAGCCCATGAGTTCCACTGCCTTTTCTTCATTACACCTGAAACCGGCCATGCTGAAGAATCTGGCCTCGCTGGGCTACGCCGCGATGACACCGATTCAGGCCCACAGCCTGCCGCCGATTCTGGCCGGCAAAGACGTGATTGCCAGGGCCAAGACCGGCAGCGGCAAGACTGCAGCCTTCGGGATCGGGCTGCTAAGCCGTCTTGATGCAACAGCCCTACAGCTGCAGGCGCTGGTGCTCTGCCCCACCCGTGAGCTGGCTGATCAGGTGGCCAAGGAGCTACGACGTCTGGCCCGCGTTACGGAGAATATCCGGGTCTTGACCATCTGTGGCGGGGTACCCTTTGGCCCGCAGCTGGGCTCTCTGGAACATGGCGCCCACGTGGTGGTGGGCACTCCCGGACGTCTGCTGGATCACCTGCGGCGCGGCAGTCTTGATCTGTCTGCCCTGCAGGCCCTGGTGCTGGATGAAGCGGACCGGATGCTGGATATGGGCTTTCAGGATGATATCCGCAGCCTGATTGCCGCTGCCCCGGTCAGGCGCCAGACCCTGCTCTTCTCCGCCACCTACCCGGACAGCATTGCCGAGATGAGTGCCGCGATGCAGCATGGACCGGTTGAGGTCAGTGTGGATGAGGAGCATGCAACCGGGGTGATCGAACAGCTCTTTTACGAGGTAGAGCCGGATCAGCGCAGTGAGGCGGTGGCCCGTATCCTCGGTCAGTACCGCCCCGAATCAACCCTGGTCTTCTGTAACACCAAGCTGGATTGTCAGGAGCTGGCCGGTGCCCTGAAGGAACGCGGCTTTGCCGCATTGGCGATCCATGGCGATCTGGAGCAGCGGGAGCGGGATCAGGTGCTGGTCCGTTTTTCCAACAAGAGCGCCTCGGTACTGGTGGCAACCGATGTTGCTGCCCGTGGTCTGGATATCAAGGAACTGGCCGCGGTGATCAACTATGAGCTGTCCCGTAACCCGGAGGTGCATACCCACCGTATTGGCCGGACCGGCCGGGCAGGTGAGCAGGGGCTGGCCATCAGCCTGGTCTCCCGAAGGGACAGTCGTCTGATCAAGGCGATGGAAGACGGCCTTGACTGCAGGATTGCCCTGCAGGCGTTTTCCTCGCTGGCGCCGCTGACCGGCAGGCCGCCTGCACCTGCCATGGTCACGCTCTGTATTGATGGCGGCCGCAAAAACAAGTTGCGTCCCGGAGATATCCTGGGGGCCCTGACCGGGGCAGGCGGGATAGCCGGCAGCGAGGTGGGCAGGATTGATCTGTTTGATTTTCACAGCTATGTGGCTATCATGCGCCAGAGTGTTGAACAGGCCCTCGGTTGTCTGAGCGGCAACCGGATCAAGGGGCGTTTTTTCAAGGTGCGCAGAATCGGCTCAGGACAGAGACCATGACCGTACACAAACATCCGTTTCAGCAACTTACCCCGGATTTTATCATGGATGCCGTGGAGAGTCAGGGCTTCCGCTGCGACTGCCGCAACCTGACCCTCAACAGCTATGAAAACCGGGTCTACCAGGTGGGGATCGAGGATGGCAAGCCGCTGATCGCCAAGTTCTACCGTCCCAATCGCTGGACAGACCAACAGATTGTCGAGGAACATGACTTGAGCCTTGAGCTGGCCGGGCATGAACTGCCGGTGGTGGCCCCCTGGCGTAATCCCGGCGGAGAGAGCCTGTTTCAATACCACGGTTTCAGGTTTGCCCTCTACCCCCAGCAGGGCGGTCATGCCCCGGAGTTTGACAATCTGGATAACCTGCTGATCCTGGGCAGGATGCTGGGCAGGATGCACCGGATCGGCGCAGTCAGGCCGTTTCAGCACCGGCCGCTGCTGGATAGTGCCGGCTTTGGCCATGCCAGTGTTGCCCTGATTGGTGGGCAGTTCATCCCGTCCGAGTATCGCGAGAGCTACACCGTCCTGACCAGCCAGTTGCTGCAGAAGATCGAGCAGACCCTGGCAGCTGCCGGACAGATTCGTTATATCCGGGTGCATGGTGACTGCCACAGCGGCAACATCCTCTGGCGTGACAATGCCCCCCACTTTGTGGATTTTGATGACAGCCGGATGGCACCGGCAGTGCAGGATCTCTGGATGATGCTGTCCGGTGATCGTCCCCGCAAACTGGTGCAGCTGGATGCACTGCTGGAGGGGTATCAGGAGTTCAACAGCTTTGACCCGGCCGAACTGCGGTTGATTGAGCCGTTGCGTACCCTTCGGATGCTGCACTACAGCGCCTGGCTGGCCAGTCGCTGGGACGATCCGGCCTTTCCGATCGCCTTCCCCTGGTTCAACAGCATGCATTACTGGGGCGAGCATATCCTTGAGCTGCGTGAGCAGCTGGCAGCGCTGGATGAACCGCCCCTGGAGCTGTTATGACGGTGTCCGGACGGATGCCAGGAGGCACTGTGTATGAAGTCTGCTTTCAGTAAGAAGATGGGGCGCTGGTTCCTGACCGACCGGGTCAGGGATCTGGTGGATTGGTGGGACACCCCGCAGTCCCGGGGCGAAGAGCCGCCGCCGGTGCAGAAAGCGGTTGCCGATGGTGCGGAGCTGATCCGGCTGCCGGAACGTGCGGACTGGAAGCTCCCGGCCTGTGACCTGGTCGAGGCGATAGCCGGCAGGGAAAGCCGGCGCCGTTTCAGTGATACAGCGCTGCGGCTGGATGAGCTGGCTTTTCTGCTCTGGAGTACCCAGGGGGTACGCAAGAAGCTGCACCAGGCAGCCGTGTTGCGGACGGTTCCCTCTGCCGGTTGCCGT
This sequence comes from Trichlorobacter lovleyi, assembly GCF_015239775.1. NCBI lineage: Bacteria > Pseudomonadati > Thermodesulfobacteriota > Desulfuromonadia > Geobacterales > Geobacteraceae > Trichlorobacter > Trichlorobacter lovleyi. Next base: position 3,030,425 of record NZ_CP058409.1, on the reverse strand, counting down.
CATCCCTTTGAAACCTATCTGGTGGTGCTGCGGGTGGAAGGGCTGGTACCCGGTGTCTACCGTTATCTGCCCCTTGACCAGGCCCTGATCCTTGAATCGGCCCCTGCCGGTCTGGCGCAACGGATAACCGCGGCAACACGCGGGCAGGGCTTTGCCGGTCAGGCTGCCGTAACCTTTGTCTGGAGTGCGATCCCGGCCCGTACCGAGTGGCGTTACGCCGAGGCATCGGCCAAGGTGATAGCCCTGGATGCCGGGCATGTCTGCCAGAATCTCTACCTGGCCTGCGGGGCGATCGGGTGCGGTACCTGTGCCATTGCCGCCTATGATCAGGATCTGGCTGATGCGTTGATCGGCGGGGATGGTAACGACGAGTTTGTGGTATACCTCTCACCTGTTGGCAAACTCACCTGTAATTAATCTTTTCTCTGCCGAAAGTGTTTGACGCTATGACAAAGGCTGAACTGCTTACAACCATCATACATTCCCTTGAAGCTGATCTGGCGCTGTTTTTTGCTGCGGCAAAGGCGGCCCATGAGGCGGCCACCCACGAAGAATGTGCCCCGGACAACAAGTACGACACCACGGCGCTGGAGGCCTCCTATATTGCCCAGGGACAGGCCAACCGTGCCCAGGAGATCCGGGTTGCGCTGGAGGGGTACCGCAATCTGGTGTTGCAGGACTTTGACGACGAGAGTCCGATCCGCCTCTCCGCGCTGGTGACCCTGGAGGATGAAGCGGGCAACCGGCGCAGGCTGCTGCTTGGTCCCCATGCCGGCGGTATGAAGATTCCGGTTGCCGATGGTGAGGTCGTAGTGATCACCCCCGGTTCTCCACTGGGCTGCGGCCTGCTGGGAAAGCAGGTCGGTGATGAACTGCAGGCCGGAGACTATGGTCTGGCTGCAACGTTTACGGTGGTGCAGGTTGTGTAACGGTTCTGCTGCGGCGGGGTGGCGGATGGGTGACTGTGTAATTTGTTGAGTAGATGGATAACTCTGTTGTGTAAGTTGGCGGGGTGGCAGGCCATCGGGCCGGTTTTTGCCCCCCGTTCTAGCTGGCTGAATTGTATCGTATTTTCCGGTTTACCGCTTTTGTGCCCAATTGGCCTGCCAGATGTTGAGGGTTGGTTGTTGTTGCTTGAAACAGCTTGAAAAACAGTATGTTGTGCGTGATGCTGCGTTGTTTGCGGCTTCGTTGGCTCTGATTGGCGCGTTATTTGCTGTTAAACAAGTCCGTTTTGCTGGCAGGTGGCACGAACTTTATATCTTCACAAGGGTTGCACTATGAAAACTATCGGAGTACCCAAAAAGCAGGGACTGTACGATCCCCAGTTTGAGCATGATGCCTGTGGTGTCGGTTTTGTAGCCAATATCAAGGGCAAAAAGTCCCATGATATTGTGCAGCAGGCCCTGACCATTCTGGCCAATCTGGACCACCGCGGTGCGGTGGGCTGTGAGCATAACACCGGTGACGGCGCCGGTATCCTGTTACAGATGCCGGACAGTTTTCTGCGCAAGGTCTGCGGACCGCTGGGAATAGAGCTGCCTGCACAGGGCAAATACGGCGTTGCCATGGTCTTTACCTCGCCCGAGGCGACTGAGCGTAACAGTGCCCGCCATATCCTTGAGCGGATTCTGCATGAGGAGCAGTTGCATCTCCTTGGCTGGCGTGATGTGCCGACTGACAACTCGTCGCTGGGCAACACTGCCAAGGCCGGTGAGCCCCTGGTGCGTCAGCTCTTTCTGAAGCCGGTTGACGAAAGCCTTGATGAGGCTGCTTTTAACCGCAAACTCTATATTGCCAATCAGCGTGCCATCCATGAGATCCGCGACCCGGAAGTGGATAACCACTGGTATGTCTCCAGCATCTCTACCCGTACCATTATCTACAAGGGTATGTTGATGCCGGTACAGGTGGATCAGTACTTCCCTGATCTGCGCGATGAAGATATGGTGTCGGCCCTGGCCCTGGTCCACTCCCGTTTTTCCACCAATACCTTCCCCAGCTGGGAGCGGGCTCACCCCTATCACTTCCTGGCCCACAACGGCGAGATCAATACCCTGCGGGGTAACGTCAACTGGATGCATGCCCGTCAGTCGCTTTTCAACAGCGAGCTGTTCGGTGATGATCTTGCCAAGGCGCTGCCGATCATCAACACCAACGGCTCTGACTCGGCCATGTTCGATAACTGCCTTGAGCTGCTGGTGATGTCCGGCTACTCGCTGCCCCACGCCGTGATGATGATGGTGCCTGAGCCGTGGGAGAGCCACGAAGGGATGAACGACGAGAAGCGTGCCTTCTATGAGTATCATTCCTGTCTGATGGAGCCGTGGGACGGCCCTGCTGCGGTCTGCTTCACTGACGGTCGCAGTATCGGCGCCGTGCTGGATCGTAACGGCCTGCGTCCCTGCCGTTACTACATTACCAACGATGATCGGGTGATTATGGCCTCCGAGGCCGGCGTGCTGCCGGTTGCCCCGGAGCAGGTGGTCAAGAAGGGCCGTCTGCAGCCGGGTAAGATGTTCCTGCTTGATATGGAACAGCAACGGATTATTCCTGATCAGGAGATCAAGCAGGAGCTTGCTGCTGCCAAGCCGTATGCCACATGGTTGCAGGAGAATCACCTGCTGCTTGAAGAACTTCCCGAGGCTGCGGTGCAGGAGCCGGATCATGCAACGGTACTGCAGCGTCAGCAGGCCTTTGGCTATACCTTTGAAGATCAGCGGGTGATCCTGGGGCCGATGGCCCGTGACGGCATTCAGCCCCTGGGCTCCATGGGCACCGACACGCCGCTGGCGGTGCTCTCAGATCAGCCCCAGCTGCTCTATAACTATTTCAAGCAGCTGTTTGCCCAGGTGACCAACCCGCCGATCGACCCGATCCGGGAGGAGATCATCACCTCCACCACCACGCTGATCGGTGCCGAGGCCAACCTGCTCAAGCCCAACGCCCTGAACGCCCGGATGATCAAGCTGGAACAGCCGATCCTTTCCAATGAGGATTTTGAAAAGCTGCGTGCCCTGGATCGTCCCGGTTTCAAGGCCACTACGCTGACCCTGCTGTTCAAGGCAGCCGATGGCGCCGAAGGGATGCAAAAGGCGCTGGACAGTCTGTTCAGTGCTGCCATCCGTCATATTGAGGCCGGCAGTACCATTCTGGTGCTGTCCGACCGTGGCGTGAATGAAGAGTTTGCCGCCATTCCGGCCCTGCTGGCGGTTTCCGGTCTGCATCACTTCCTGATCCGCAACGCCACCCGTACCCGCGTCTCGCTGGTGCTGGAGTCGGGTGAGCCGCGTGAAGTGCACCACTTTGCGGTGCTGTTGGGCTACGGCGCCAACGCCATCAACCCCTATCTGGCCTTTGAGTCGCTGGATGACATGATCCAGCAGGGGATGCTGCCTGGTATTGATCACAAAAAGGCGGTTAAAAACTTTATCAAGGCGACCATCAAAGGGGTGGTCAAGACCATGGCAAAGATGGGAATCTCCACGGTTCAGAGCTACCGTGGCGCCCAGATCTTTGAGGCGGTGGGACTACACCAGTCGGTGATCGACCAGTACTTTACCTGGACCCCGTCCCGGATCGGCGGCACTGATCTGCAAGGGATTGCCACCGAGCTGCTGGCACGTCACGCCAAGGCCTATCCCAAGCGGGTACCGAACGATCCGACCCTTGACCCGGGCGGCCAGTATCAGTGGCGCAAGGATGGTGAGGAGCACCTTTTCAATCCGCTGACCATTACCGCCCTGCAGAAGGCGACCCGTACCAATGACTATCAGGAGTTCAAGGTCTTCTCGCAACTGATTGACGAGCAGAGTGAACGTCACTACACCCTGCGCGGTCTGCTGGATTTCAAGAAGCGGGTGCCGGTACCGATCGAAGAGGTCGAATCGGTGGAAGAGATCATGAAGCGCTTCAAGACCGGTGCCATGTCCTACGGCTCCATCAGCCAGGAAGCCCACGAAGCGTTGGCGATCGCCATGAACCGGATCGGTGGACGTTCCAACACCGGTGAAGGTGGCGAGGATCCTGCCCGTTTTACCTGGACCAACGAGCAGGGTGACTCCAAGAACAGCAATATTAAACAGGTGGCTTCCGGCCGGTTTGGGGTGACCAGCCAGTACCTGACCAATGCCGGCGAGCTGCAGATCAAGCTGGCCCAGGGGGCCAAGCCGGGTGAGGGCGGAGAGCTACCGGGCAGCAAGGTCTACCCGTGGGTTGCCAAGACCCGTCATACCACGCCGGGGGTTGGTCTGGTATCGCCGCCGCCGCACCATGATATCTACTCCATCGAGGATCTGGCAGAGCTGATCCACGACCTGAAGAACGCCAACCGCCGCGCCCGGATCAGCGTCAAGCTGGTTTCCGAGGTGGGGGTCGGTACCATTGCCGCCGGTGTGGCCAAGGCCCACGCCGATGTGGTGCTGATCAGCGGGTACGATGGCGGTACCGGCGCTTCGCCGATCTCCAGTATCAAGCATGCCGGTCTGCCCTGGGAACTTGGTCTGGCCGAGACCCATCAGACCCTGATGCTGAACAACCTGCGCAGCCGGATCATCATTGAGGTGGACGGCCAGTTGAAGACCGGTCGTGACGTGGTCATCGGCGCCCTGCTGGGGGCCGAGGAGTTCGGTTTTGCCACCGCGCCGCTGGTGACCCTGGGCTGCGTGATGATGCGGGTCTGCCACAGCAACACCTGCCCGGCCGGTGTGGCCACCCAGGACCCTGAACTGCGGAAGCGTTTCAGCGGCAAGCCTGAGTATGTGGTCAACTTCATGCGCTTTGTGGCTCAGGAAGTTCGTGAAATCATGGCACAGTTGGGCTTCCGCAGCTTCAACGAGATGGTCGGCCGCGCCAACGTGCTGGAGCCGAAAAAGGCGGTTGCCCACTGGAAGGCACAGGGGCTTGATTTCAGCAATATCCTTTACAGCCCGGATATGGGGATCGGTGCCGTCAGCTACTGCACTGAGGCACAGGACCACGGACTTGAGAAGTGCATTGACCTTTCCAGGCTGCTGGAGATCTGCAAACCGGCCCTTGAAAAGGGTGAGAAGGTGACGGCAGAACTGCCGATTACCAATATTGACCGTGTTGCCGGTACCATTGTGGGTAACGAGATTACCCGTAACTTTGGTGCAGAAGGGTTGCCTGAAGGAACGGTTACCCTGCGTTTCAACGGTTCAGCCGGTCAGAGTTTCGGCGCCTTTATTCCCAAGGGGATGACCCTGGAACTGTCCGGTGATGCCAACGACTACCTGGGTAAAGGCCTCTCCGGCGGTACGATTGTGGTCTTCCCGCCGGCCGGTTCGACCTTTGTTGCTGAAGAAAACATTATTGCCGGCAACGTGGCCTTCTACGGTGCCACCAGCGGCACCGCCTACATCCGCGGCATGGCCGGTGAGCGTTTCTGTGTACGGAACTCCGGTGTCAATGCGGTGGTTGAAGGGGTCGGCGATCATGGCTGCGAGTACATGACCGGCGGTATTGCGGTCATCCTCGGTTCAACCGGACGTAACTTTGCTGCCGGGATGAGCGGCGGGATTGCCTATGTGCTGGATGAAAAAGGTGACTTCAGCGGCCATTGCAATACCCAGATGGTGGCCCTGGAGCCGCTTGACGAACAGGATCTGGCAACATTGCGTGAGATGATCAGCAATCACAAAGAGCGGACCGGCAGTACCAAGGCCGCAGCGGTTCTGGCTGACTGGAACAGCTATCAGCCGAAGTTCGTCAAGGTGATGCCGCGGGATTACAAGCGGATGCTGGAGGCGATTGCCCGGGCGGAGGCTGCCGGGTTGAGCGGTGAGGCCGCACTGATTGCCGCGTTTGAGGAAAATTCAGGAGATGAGCAACACTAGCATCTGTGCGCTTTTTAAGTTTTAGAGACTAACGAACTACAGGAACACAACCATGGGAAAACCAACCGGATTTATGGAATATTGCCGTGAGATACCGGCAGACCGCGAACCGCTTGAGCGTATTAACGACTGGAACGAGTTCCACCTGCATATGTCGGAGGAAGGGCTGCGTACCCAGGGGGCCCGCTGCATGGATTGCGGCATCCCGTTCTGTCATACCGGCACGCTGCTTTCCGGTATGGCCAGTGGCTGCCCGATCAATAACCTGATCCCGGAGTGGAACGACCTGATCTACCGCGGACTCTGGCACCAGGCCCTGGACCGCCTGCACCGCACCAACAACTTCCCGGAGTTTACCGGCCGGGTCTGTCCGGCCCCCTGTGAAGGCTCCTGTACCCTGGGGATGAGTGATCCGGCGGTGACCATCAAGAATATCGAGGTCAGCATTGTTGAGCGCGGCTGGCAGGAGGGCTGGATTGTGGCCAATCCGCCCAAGAACCGTACCGGCAAGAAGGTGGCGGTGGTCGGTTCCGGCCCTGCCGGCCTTTCGGCCGCTGCCCAGCTGAATAAGGCCGGTCACGCGGTGACGGTGTTCGAGCGTGCCGACCTGCCGGGCGGTCTGCTGATGTACGGCATTCCCAATATGAAGCTGGACAAGCGTGAGGTTGTGCTGCGGCGGGTCAAGCTGCTGGAGCAGGAAGGGATCAGCTTTGTCTGCAATACCGCCATCGGCGGCAGTGGCTATCCGGTTGAGAAGCTGCGCAGCGAGTTTGATGCGGTGGTGCTGGCAACCGGCGCGACCCTGCCCCGGGATCTGCCGATTGAAGGGCGCCAGTTGAAAGGGATCCATTTTGCCATGGATTTCCTGGCTGCCAACACCGCTGCTGTGCTGAATCCCGGCGCTGACTTTATCTCTGCCAAGGGCAAGGATGTGATTATCATCGGCGGTGGCGATACCGGTACCGACTGCGTGGCAACCTCACTGCGCCATGGCTGCAACTCGGTTACCCAACTGGAGATCATGCCGCAATCGCCTGAACAGCGTGCCGCTGACAACCCCTGGCCGGAATGGCCCAAGACCCACAAGGTGGATTATGGTCAGGAGGAGGCTGCCGCCAAGTATGGTGCTGATCCCCGTACCTATCTGACCACAGCCACCAGGTTTGAGGGGGATGCCGCCGGTAACCTGACTGCGGTCCATACCGTGCAGGTCAGCTGGGGCAAGAATGAGAAGGGACAGTTTGTGCCAACCCCGGTGCCCGGCACCGAGCAGGTCCGTCCGGCAGGGCTGGTGCTGCTGGCCATGGGCTTTCTGGGACCGGAGCAGCCGTTGCTGGATGCGCTGGGGGTTGAACGTGATGGGCGCAGCAACATCAAGGCCGAGTACGGCCACTACACCACCAGCATCCCCGGTGTCTTTGCTGCCGGTGACTGCCGTCGCGGCCAGAGCCTGGTGGTCTGGGCCTTTAACGAAGGCCGCGGGGCTGCACGGGAATGCGACCGTTACCTGATGGGTGAAACAGAGCTGCCCTGATGCAGGGGCAGCCCTGATGCGTTGTCAGACAGCTGAGTTGAATTCATCCATTTCGTGCGGGTCATAGGTTGCTTTATGGCTGGTCCGTGTGTTTTTCACCGCTTTATGGGTCACCCGGTGCAGGGCTTCCATTGCCTGTGACAGGTGCTTTGCCACCGTAAGGTCCTTGTTCTCACTGTAGGCAGTTTCCAGGGCCTGCAATGCGATAAACAAATAGTAGTTCGTATCATTATCACGCATGGTTCCCCTCCAAATGACCGGCCCCGCTTAGATCGGGGCCGGTTTTTTAATCTTCGTCAGATAAAGCTTTCTTTCTCGTTCAGGCAACCGGCGGGCAGCCCTGCCAGGATTAAATCTCCCAGTTGTCGATCTTCATGGTGCCCTGCTTGGCAAGGTTGACCTGCATCTTGAAGACCCGGTCCAGCAGTTGCGGCTCATGGCCGGCCTTGCGGGCCAGGCAGTCCTTGGTGGCCATATCCAGATACTCCTGCAGCAGCGGCTTGTAATCCGGGTGAGCGCACTTGGTGATGATCTCCTGGGCCCTGTCCTTGGGGGCCAGGCCGCGCAGGTCAGCCAGCCCCTGTTCGGTTACCAGCACATCCAGGTCATGTTCGGTGTGGTCGACGTGCGGTACATGCGGGACCACGCAGGTGATGCCGGTCGGGTCGGTCTTGGTGGGACGGGCTGACGGGGTATGCATGATCGAGAGGTAGGCGTTACGCAGGAAGTCGCCGGAGCCGCCGATGCCGTTGATCATGCGGGTGCCGCCCACCAGGGTTGAGTTGGCATGGGCGTAGATGTCGAATTCAACCGGGGTGTTCATGGCGATGCAGCCCAGTCGACGGATCGGCTCGGGGTGGTTGGCGATGGAGAGCGGCCGCATCATGACCTTGTTGGCATACTTGTCCCAGTTGTCGTAGAAACGCTTGAAACCGTCCACCGAGAAGGAGAGTGAAACAGTGGAGGCAAAGTCCAGCTTGCCGGAATCAAACAGGTCCAGCATGGTGTCCTGCAACACCTCGGTCCAGACCTTCAGGCCGTTGAAGGGACCCTTGGCAAGGCCGCCGATCACGGCATTGGCAATGGAGCCGACCCCGGACTGCAGCGGCAGCAGGTTCTTGGGCAGGCGGCCGGCCTTAACCTCGGCCTGGAAGAAGTCGATGATGTTGTTGGCAATCGCCTCGGAGGTGTCGTCCTGCTCGGAAAAGGCCCGGCCGTTGTCGGGGCGGGTGGACTCAACGATCGCTACGATCTTGTCGGTATCGACCCGTACGAAGGGTGAACCGGCCCGGTCGTCAACCCGGCTGATCAGGTAGGGCAGGCGGTTGGGCGGGTTGATCGGCTCAACAATGTCGTGCAGACCTTCAAAGCTGGGGATCGAGGTGTTGATCTCGATGATGATCTGGTCGGCGATCTGGACGATCTCAGGCACGGCGCCGCAGGAAGCGGTCAGCACCAGCCCGCCATTTTCAGTGATGGCGGAACATTCGATGATGGCGATATCAAGGCGGCCGCCGTTATCCTTGGTGTAGAAACCATAGCCCAGGTCCTGGGCAAACATGGAGAGGTGGCGGTCACCCATGCGGATGCGCCCTTCGTTGATGCCGGCCTGGATGTTTTTGCCGGTCTGGTAGGGCCAGCGGCGGTCGATCATATCAAGTGATGCCCAGCGGTCTTCGGTCTCAACCCCGACCGAGGCGCCGATAAACAGGTTGAACTTCAACTTGCCCTGCAGGTTGTTTTTCTCCACATGGTCTGCCAGGGCAATCGGTACCATTTTGGGGTAGCCGGCCGGGGTAAAGCCTGACCAGCCGATGTTCATGCCGTTTTTAAAGAGTGGGATGACCTCTTCGACGGTCTTGATCCGGGAGTGAAGATTGGTCTTTCTGATCCTGTTACGTAGTTCCAACATCTGTGTGCATCCCCCTCTGGAATCGGGATAGCTGCCCGTTCCGCTGTAGTAGCCATGTGTTTACATGGGCGACGAACGATGGTATGAGTTGCAAATCGAACGTTCGTTAGAATTATATAATAGCGACACGACGAACTGCGGTGCAAGAATTAATTGTGCGGCTGCAGCAATAAAATTGGATTCTGATGGTGACTTTGTTACTCTTTGGAAGAACGTCTCTGAATGGCTGGGAGTGAAACGATGAAGCCGGATTGCCGCGACAGGTTGGTGGAGGTTGGCACACGATTATTTGCCGAGCATGGTCTGCATGGTGTCAGCATCAGGGCGTTGTCCCAGGCTGCCGGGGCCAGTATTTCCATGGTGTCATACTATTTTGGCGGCAAGGAGGGGCTGTATGCTGCCGTGCTTCAGGAACAGTTTGCCTGTTTCGACCAGATTGAGGATCTGCGCCAATCCGGAGCAGGACCGCTGGGAGTGCTTGAGGCCTATCTGCGCTGGACGCTGCAACGTCACCGTAATCATCCACACCTGCTGCGGTTCTACACCAGTGAGCTGACCAATCCCACCGGTTTCTTTCCGACAATTGTGGCGCCGGCAATCAACAAGGTAATCAGGGGGCTGGCAGAGGTGATTGAGGACGGTGTTCAGTTGGGGGTATTCCGCAAGGAGATCCATGCCGTTAATGCCTCTTTGGCCTTGGCTGGTATGGTTAACTACTTTTTTCTCAGTCTGCTGGCTACAGAAAGCCTGATCAGTCATGCGCCTGAGCAGGATGAACAGCTGGTACAGCAGTACCTGCTGATTTTTACCAAAGGCATTATGACAACATAGTGACAGTAAGGCGTTTCTAAGGTTTAGAATTGCTACATACAGGCTATCATGCTATAAGCTAGACAACACCTGAGCCACAGGGAGCCTCCCTGTGGCTCTTTTATTGACCAGAAAGAGAGAATGACGATGATCAGCGCCAACAACATCAGCCTGGCCTACGGCAAGCGGGTAATCTTCAAGGATGTCAACATCAAGTTTGTGGCGGGCAACTGCTATGGTCTGATCGGTGCCAACGGGGCCGGGAAATCGACCTTTTTGAAGATCCTGGCCGGGTTGTCCGAGGCCGACTCCGGCACCATCAGTGTCGGCCCCCGTGAGCGGATCTCGTTCCTGAAGCAGGATCAGTTTGCCTTTGACGAACATACCGTCTTCAACACCGTTATCATGGGCAATCCCCGGTTGTACGAGGTGATGCATGAGCGGGAGGCGATCTATAGCAAGGGGGAGTTCACCGAGGAGGACGGCATCCGCTCCGCCGAACTGGAGGGCGAGTTTGCCGAGATGAACGGTTACGAGGCCGAGTCAGAGGCCGCGGTGCTGCTGAACGGCCTGGGCATACCGGAGGAGCTGCGGCATAAGCAGATGAAGGAACTGGATGGTGGCGAGAAGGTGCGGGTGCTGCTGGCTCAGGCGCTGTTCGGCAACCCGGATATCCTGTTGCTGGACGAACCGACTAACCACCTGGATCTGAAGACCATCAACTGGCTGGAGGAGTTCCTGTCCCGCTTCAACAACACCGTGATCGTGGTTTCCCACGACCGTCACTTTCTGAATCAGGTCTGTACCCATATGGCGGATATCGACTTTGGCCGGATTCAGGTCTATGTGGGTAACTACGATTTCTGGTATCAGGCCAGCCAGTTGACTCTCAAGCAGAAACAGGATGAAAACCGCAAGGTGACCGACCGGGCCAATGAGCTGAAGGAGTTTATCCAGCGTTTCAGTTCCAACGCCTCCAAGGCCAAGCAGGCAACCTCGCGTAAAAAACTGCTGGAAAAACTGACCATTGAGGAGATGCCGGTTTCATCCCGCAAGTATCCCCATGTGGTCTTCAAGCCGGAGCGTCCCTGCGGCGATATTATCCTGGAGGTTACCGACCTCTCCAAGGCCGTCGATGGTGTCCAGGTCTTCAAGGATCTGAACCTGAATCTGCGCAAGGGGGACAAGATCGCCTTTGTCGGCGGCAACAGTCTGGCCAAGACGACCTTGTTCCAGATTCTTGCGGGTGAGCTGGAGCCGGACAGCGGCAGTTTCCGCTGGGGAGTGACCATCACCAGTGCCTATTTCCCCAAGGAAAACGGGTCCTACTTTGATAATGATCTGAACCTGATTGAATGGCTTGGCCAGTACTCGCCTCCCAACGAAGGGGAGACCTTTGCCCGCGGTTTTCTGGGGCGGATGCTGTTCTCCGGTGACGAGGCCACCAAGAAGACCAAGGTCCTTTCCGGGGGGGAGCGGGTACGCTGCATGCTTTCCCGCATGATGCTGACCGGTGCCAATGTGCTGATTCTGGATGAGCCGACCAACCACCTTGACCTGGAATCGATCACGGCGCTGAACAACGGCCTGATCTCGTTCAGCGAGGTGGTGCTGTTTGCCTCCCATGACCACGAGTTTGTCAGTACCGTGGCCAACCGGATCGTGGAGTTCACCTCGGGTGGCATAATTGACCGGATGATGACCTTTGAGGAATATCTGGAAAATGAAGAGGTGGCCAGGACCCGTGACCAGCTCTGTCAGGGGCATGCAGACCTGACGTTGTAGCGCTGAAAGACAGGCAGAGGGGAGGCAGGCGGCGTTATGCTGTCTCCCCTTCTTCCTCTAGCTCTGCCTCAGCACTGTCAGTGTCAGTGTCAGTATCAACCTGGTTGTTTTTTGCAAGCTTGCGCTGCAGTTTTTCATCGTTCTTTTTCTTGCGTTCCAGCTCTTTCTGACGTTTCTGAAACTGAAAATTCGGTTTTGCCATGGGTCATGCTCCTGTAGGCGGGGAATTGTAATCGGATAAGCGAAGGTGACAGGTGCCGGGATCGCTGCTGCCGCAGCAGTACAAAAAAAGCCCCGAGGTTATCCCGGGGCTCATAAAACTGCATTTGCTAAAGCTTAAATTCTGGTTACGTTTGAAGCCTGCAGACCTTTAGGGCCTTTGGTTACTTCAAAGGTAACTCTATCGCCTTCAGCAAGGGATTTGAATCCTTCACCTGTAATAGCGGAAAAATGGCAGAATACATCTTCGCCGTTCTCCTGCTCAAGAAAACCAAAACCCTTGCTGTCGTTGAACCATTTTACTGTTCCGTTTACCATTTGTGTACCTTCTCCTGATGCTTCCTGTTGTTGTGTTCAGCGTGATGCTGAAATGTAGTATTCACACTAACAGTCTTCTTCCGGTAAAGTCAATCGATACCTTCAATAATTAAAAATAAATACCTGCGTACCGGTCCCGCTCCGGAAATTGCTCAGATCAAAAACCTGAACGCCTTGATGATAAGTCCGAGCAGGTCCGGGTCCGAGCTGCGCAGCGGATCACTGAAGCTGCCAAACGCCGAAGGTTCGTCTTCGTAGCCCTTGAGTTTCTGGCGTTGTTCCTTTTCACGCTGATCAGCCTCCTTGCGTTGCTGTTCCTGTCGCTGTTGCTCAAGCAGCTGCCCGCCCAGCTTCATCCATTCAAACAGCTGGCGCAGCTCACCGCCATCAAGCCAGAGGCCGTGTTCCTTGCAGCGGTCCACAATAACCCCGCTCCTGGCACCAAAATTAACCCGGTGCATCAACTGTGAACAGACCGGACACTTGATATAGGCGATCGGGTACTGGTTCGGCTCCCGCTTTTCGTTGATGGCCTCCAGGCCGGCACGATCAATGCCGGCAACATGTTTGACGGTTGCCTCAAGCAGTGCCTCGAGCTCACCGGGATCAAAGAATATTCCCAGGCACTCTTCGCAACGATCGATCAAGAATCGCCCGTTCAGCTTGAGATCCAGGGTTTTGAGCTTGATGTCACAGCGGGGGCACCTGCGCGGGGTGTCATTTTCGTGGGTGGTGTAGTAATGAATCCCTTTCAGGTCAACATCCGTGCGGTTTCCGCAGTAGGCACAGAGCAGGGAACCAGGAGCCAAAGGGGCTTTACAGTTAGAACATCTGGCCATTGATGCCACCTTCTTGGTATAGGTTCTGACAAACAGCATGCTAGTATACTGAAAAAACAGCCAAAGGGAAGCAGGAGCCGATGCAGCTGAAGATTACCCTGTTGACACATTTTAAAGAGATACCAAAGAAATCGAATACCGGTCGTCTGGTGTTGGAGGTGTTGGGCCCGGCGGCTGAGCAGATCCGTTGGGACCGTCTGAATCCGCCGGCTGGGCTGCTGGATGAGATCTCATCCGGTGGGGTGGCGTTGCTCTATCCTGGTGGTGCTGATGAAGAGGAGGCCGATCTGACCGGCATCAGGCAGTTTATCATAATTGACAGTACCTGGCATGAAGCCCGCAAGATTCACCAGCGCAGTCCGTATCTGCAGCAGGTGCGCCGGATCAGTCTGAAACCGGCCGGAAAGTCACGCTATAACCTCAGGAAAAATCAGAAGGCGTCCGGTTTGTGTACTGCAGAATCGGTGATCGAGATCCTGCGCGCAACAGGCCACGCTATCATGGCAGACCGGCTTGAGGAACTCTTTCTGGCGTACATGCGGCCCCTCACGGCGATCAGGTCAGCTCAAAACGTGACTGGAACGGCGGCCTGTAACGATGATCCCGCCTGAGCGGCTACCGGTCCGGCGGTGCGCGGTTACAGCATCAACAGGTTGAACATGGGACGTAACAGTTTCTGCTGTTTTTCCGTGGCCGAGTCCATAAAGGAGTTCAGCAGTGCATTGATTGCCTCAAACGGATCGCCCTTTATATCCTTCACCAAACCGTCGCGTCCCAGGGTGATCAGGGACGGGTATTCCCCTTCCGGTTTGAAATCCCTCAGGATCCTATCAACCTTGTACTCTCCCATGGTCTCCTTGACCGCCACCAGCACGTCGTTCAGCCCGGTAATCAGGGCCGGCAGTCTGTCGTTGAACGAGGTGACGATATCCAGTCCCACCGGCAGTTCGCTGATCCTTTCCAGAACCAGCTCAATCAGATCGCCCCTGATAAGGCCGCCATGCTGGGGCGCCAGGGTCAGTGGTGCCGGTTCAAGCGCCCTGATCTTTTTGACGGCAAGCTTGATGGCCTCGTTTGACGGCATGTAGAGTTGATGGAAGGCCTTGATGCCGGCCCAGTTTTCCTGGGTTGCAATCAAACCGGATGCTTCGACCCCGCCTAGAAAGTCGCCGGTGAAAAGTATCCGTGATTCCAGGTCATAAATCATGCTGGCCCCCCTGAAATGGCAGTAGGGGGTCGGGATGAACTGGAGTCTGTGACCGGTGGGAAGGACCAGCCGTTGTTCCTGGACCTGATCAATCGAGCGGAAACGGACTGAGGCCAATCCGTTGAGGCTGACCAGACGCCAGGTGTCTTCGGTGGCGATAATGTTCAGTTTCCTGTTCATGGCGTACAGCTTGGGCAGCACCCCGACCACGTCCGGGTCCTGGTGATTGATGAACGCCAGGTTGATGCTTGCCAGTCCGCCGGGCAGTATGGAGGAGACTTTGTGGGAGAGGCTGACAAAATCGCTGGTCGGACCAGGATCAATCAGTAAGGTGCCGGTTGTTTTGTTGCCCTCATAGACCCTGAGGAAGCTGTTTCTGCTCAGGAAGGTCTTGGTGCCGGCACCAACCCAGTAAATGCCGGCTGAAATTTCAATCGCTTCGTCCAGGCTGCTATGACTGCCCATGAGAGCACCTCAGGTAAGACGCAGGTTGTACGTCGAAGAGGTCAAAGGGCGGAGAAATACCCTTTGACCTCTTTATTTGATGTTGGCAACTTAGAAGCGGTAGCCTACACCAATACCGAACAGGTGAGGGTTTAAGTCGAGATTGAATTTAGTGCCATCAATATTAGCCTTGGTATCAGCATTGAGATACTTGTAATCAATGTTGAAATAAAGGTTCTCAGTAACCTTGAAGTCAGTGCCTGCCTGGGCGGCCCAGCCAATACTGTTGTCAATTGATAGAGAGTGTCCATTCATTTTAGAGTCGAACGGGAACATTGCGTTGATACCGAAGCCGATGTAGGGGCTGACAATGGAGCCTGCCAGAGGATGATATTTGATGGTGACGGTGGGAGGCAGACCATAGGTAGAGCCAGCAACATTGGCTCCCAACTTCAGGTCGTGCTTGGTTACACCGGCAATCAGTTCTGCTGAGATGTTTTTTGTGAAGAAGTATTCTAGATCAAGTTCGGGGATAATGTTGTCGGTGAGTGAAGGTGAAAGTGAACTAAGGCGACTATCAAATGATTCGGCTGGTTTGACGTAGATCGCCCGTAATCTCACACCGAATGACTTGTAGTCATCGGCTGCCTGTGCAATCTGACCTGCCCCCATTACCAACACCGCTGCCGCTGCTGCTACGCCACACCATTTTTTCATCTTGTTGCCCTGCCTTTCATTCGAAGTAAGGGGAGTCCTGCTCCCCAAAAGGTCCAAAAAGATATTACATGTCTTTTTGTGTGGGAATTAGCCCTGTTTTTGACCTAAGTCAAGAAAAAAATGCAGTAAATGCGATAAGTTAAATATATTGAATATTGAATTGTGACGTTTTTGCAACAAGTTGCGCGACAAAGAGGGCAAGAACTTTCTGCATAAATCACGCATTGAGAGATGTTGTTTTTGCACGAAGCTGTCTTACGTGGTCTAATATTTTTTGATTTTTTGGAACGTGGTGCCGCTGTTTGACATCGATGGCGGGACTGTTAGACTTGCAGAAAAGATTCTGTTCTGGTCCGGTACGACAGGAGGCGGCTGATGCGAGTTGGTGTAGCATGTGAGATCAAGACCCATGAGTACCGTGTCGCGCTGACGCCACAGGGGGTAGAGCAACTGCGCGGCGACGGACATCAGATCCTGGTGGAGCAAGGTGCCGGTGCCGGCAGCGGCTTCAGTGATGAGGAATACCGGCAGGCAGGTGGGCAGCTGGTGGAGCGGAAGGTCCTGTTTGAACAGGCGGAGCTGCTGGTCAAGGTCAAAGAACCGCTGCCGGCTGAATATGACCTGCTCAGACCGGGGCAGATGCTGTTCACCTACCTGCACTTGGCGCCCAACCGGCCGTTGACTCACCATCTGCTGGAGCGTCAGGTTACCGCCTTTGCCTACGAAACCGTTGAAAAGGCAGGCCGCAAGCCGTTGCTGGAGCCGATGAGCGAGATCGCCGGACGGATGGCACCGTTAATGGGCTGCTACTATCTGCAGCGGCCGCAGGGAGGGAACGGCCTGCTGCCGTGCGGTGCCCCGGGGGTTCAGGCAGCCCGGGCCCTGATCCTGGGGGCCGGCATCGTGGGAGCCGGGGCCGCAAAAATAGCTCTCGGGATCGGTATGGAGACCGTGGTGCTCAATCGCGGCAGTGAGCGCCTGCGCAGCATTTCCCGCATGTTTGACGGCCGGGTGGCAACCGCACTACTGTCTGACAAGAGTCTGCTGGAGGAATTGGCTCAGGCAGATCTGGTGGTCGGTGCCCTGTATGCCACCGGCGGCAGAACTCCACTGCTGATCAGCCGTGCCATGCTGTCACTGATGAAGCCGGGGGCGGTGATTGTGGATGTCTCCATTGATCAGGGGGGCTGTGCAGAGAGCAGCCGTCCCACCACCCACGAGGCGCCGGTCTATGCCGTTGATGGCATCATCCATTATTGCGTGGCCAACATGCCGGGCGCCTATCCCAGGACATCTACGCTGGCCTTGACCAATGCAACCCTGCCCTACATCCGTCTGCTGGCACAATTGGGGGGAGAACAGGCCGTTCAGGTGTCGCCGGAACTCGCCTCTGCGTTGAATATCAAGGCCGGCATGGTCATGCATCCCGGGCTGGCGGCTTCGCTGGCTGAACCACCTGCCGAGGCTGATCATGCTGCCTGAGCTGGCGCCGAAAATGCTGGCCATGGTCTTGAATCGGCCGGGTGCCCCCCTTGAGTTGCGGGAGCTTGACGTGCCGCAGCCGGGTGCCGGACAGTTGCTGCTGGAGGTGACGGCATGTGGCATCTGCCGCACGGATCTGCATATTGTGGACGGTGAGCTGACAGAGCCGCGGCTGCCGCTGGTGCCGGGGCATCAGATTGTTGGCAGGGTGGTCCGTTGCGGAGCCGGTGTGAACGGGGATGCCATTGGCCAGCGGGTCGGTGTCCCCTGGCTGGGGGGGACCTGCGGAAGCTGCCGTTATTGCCTGGGCGGCCAGGAAAATCTGTGCGATCATGCCGTCTTTACCGGCTACCAGATCAACGGCGGGTTTGCCGGGTACTGCCTTGCTGACGCACGGTTCTGTTTTCCACTGCCGGACGGCTATCCCGATCTGCAGGTGGCCCCGCTCCTGTGTGCCGGACTGATCGGCTACCGCTCGCTGCGGATGGCGGGGGAGGGCAGCCAGCTGGGGATCTACGGCTTTGGTGCAGCAGCGCATATTGTGACCCAGCTGGCGGTCTGGCAGGGGCGGCAGGTCTATGCCTTTACCCGGCCGGGGGACCTGACCGGGCAGGCCTTTGCCCGTCGGATGGGGGCCTGCTGGGCGGGCGGTTCCTTTGACAGGCCTCCGCAGGAGCTGGACAGTGCCATCATCTTTGCTCCGGCCGGAGAACTGGTGCCTGCTGCCCTGCAGGCGGTGCGTAAAGGCGGCCGGGTGGTCTGCGGCGGTATCCATATGAGTCCCATCCCCTCTTTTTCCTACGATCTGCTGTGGGGGGAGCGTTCGCTGGTCTCGGTGGCCAACCTGACCCGCCGGGATGGCGAGGAGTTTCTGGCTTTGGCACCCCGGGTGCCGGTCCGGACCGAGGTCACGGCCTTCAGGCTGGAGCAGGCCAACGAGGCCCTTGCAGCGCTGCGGTCAGGACAGCTGGAAGGAGCCGGGGTGTTGCTGGTTGATGAACAGATGAGGAAGAGGGGAGCCAGAGGTGATTGAGCTGATCCGTAAACGGCGCAGTATTCGCAGCTTTACCGGGCAGGCACTTGAGACGAAGCAGGTTGAACTGCTGGTGGAGGCGTTGCTGCGGGCACCGACATCCCGCAGCATCAATCCGTGGGAGTTCGTGCTGGTGGATGATGGTGAACTGCTGGCCCGATTGTCAACCGCCAAGCTGCATGGTTCCGGCTTTCTGAAAGGGGCTGCGCTGGCGGTTGTGATCTGCGCCGACGAGACCAGGTCGGACGTCTGGGTGGAGGACTGCTCAATTGCCGCCATTCTGCTCCAGATGACGGTCCAGTCACTGGGGTTGGGCAGCTGCTGGGCGCAGATCCGGCAACGGCAGCATGACAAACAGATGACCGCTGAACAGTTTGTACAGGAGTTGTTGGGGCTGCCAGCGCGGATCAGGGTAGAGGCGATCATCGGGATTGGCTACCCGGCAGAAAAACGCCGTGCCCTGGCAGTCAGCCAGCTGGACTACAGCAAGATCAGACATAACCGCTACGACAAGCTCTGGGGGGAGACGTGAGGACGCCTGCAGTACCGTCCAGTCCGGGCTGCGGTACTGCAGGGTGCTCTTATTCCGGCTTCAGCCTGGCGCAGATTGTGCCCTGAAGCCGGGATGGAATCAGTTGAGGGTGATCAAGGCATAGCCCTTGTTCTGCCAGGCAATCTGCGATGTCAGGACGTTGCCCACAAGTAGCAGGTCAGGCAGCAGTTGTGCGTTATCAACCTTGAAAACCCTGGTGGCCACGCTGCAGATTTCAATCCTGATCCCTTTCTGCTTCAGATCGTTCAGCAGTTCCTTCAACTCCGGCACCGCCTGCTCCTTTGTAAACAGTTTAACCGCCGGTCCCCGCAGGGAGACAATCATGGTCGGTTTGACCTTCTGGCTGCTGATCCCCTCCCAGGTCTCCTTGACCAGCTTCAGGTTAAACAGCAGTTTGTCCAGCTCTGCCAGGCGAACATCAAAAATGGCATGGGCCTGCTTCAATCCCTTGAGGGCAAACCGGTCGTCTGGTAGAGTGCTGTCGGCATGGATGGCGGCCGGCAAAGCAAACAGTGTGAGCAGCAGCGTCGAGGCAAGAACAAAAACCAGCTTTTTCATGATACATCCCCCCTTTTGCTGTATTTTAAATAGCATACGCCAATCATGGCATTACTGCAATCAGGAGCCGTTATGTCGTTTCGTGAAGTAACCGGTCACTACGAGCGCCATCCCTATCCCTATTATCCGCTTTTGGCCTCGGTGCGTCGTTACGATACCTATGCCATGAACCTGACGGCGCTCTGGGGCCGCTTTAACGGAGAGTTGCTGCCGGAACAGGACGGGAAGATCCTGCTCTCCGGCTGTGGGGCCTTTGCCCCGTATCCGATGGCGCTTGCAAACCCGGCGGCGGAGATTACCGGGGTTGATCTGGCACGGCACAATCTCAGGCGGGCACGGCTGCATTGCCTGCTGCATCGACGGTTTAACGTCACCTTACGGCAGGGTGATTTTCTCGATCCATCCGTCACTCCGGGGCCGTATCACTTTATTGAGGCGTTCGGGGTGCTGCACCACCTGGATGACCCGGCAGCCGGCATGCAAGCCTTGGAGCGGCGGCTGCTGCCCGGCGGCATCCTGCGGGTGATGGTCTATGGCCGCTATGCACGGCAGGAGGCGGAGTCGGTCCGGCGTGCCATGCGGCTCTTGAAGGTGCGGGATCTGGCTGCTGTCAAGCGGATGGTGAAAAGGTCCGCACCGGGCAGCCGGTTGCGGAACTATGTCGATGCTGCCTGGGAGGCGAAAAATGACTCCGGGCTGGCAGACCTGTTCCTGCATCCCAATGTCACCACCTACCGGATTGACGAGTTCATGGAACTGGTGGGGCGGACCGGGCTGAAGCCGCTGCTGTTTACCCATCTGGATGCGCTGGCTGACCCGCAGCAGGAGATCATCCGGCTGCGGGAGCTGGACCGCCGTCGAGAGACCCGCGCCAATATCATCTGTTACCTGGGCCGGGATTGCAAAGGTGCGGCCAGCCCGTCATCAGGTTCACGTCTGATGTTGAACCCGGCCTTGCGGGAGGCGGTCTCACTGCTCAGCCCTGCTGCGCCGGTGCCGATTGAACGGCTGGGGCATGACAATCCTGCATTGAGCTGGGGCGTGCGGCGTTTTTTGCGCCGCTTCATCAGGCCCAGGGCCGAGCTGGAGCTCTCAGTCACTGAAAGGCAGCAGGCTGAAGAGTATCTGCAGAGGCTGTTTCTGGTCAGGCTGCGGGAGGGGAGCTGCAGTCATTAATCCCGGTAGAAGTCGTTGGCGCGGGGCAAGGCCCAGTTATAGCGGATGGCCAGCAGGCGCATGCTGATCACCAGCAGGGCTGCAGCAAGCAGGGACCAGGCATGGGGGATGTTGGTGTAGCGGTGCAGCAGATACAGCAGGGTTCCGCCCGCCAGGCAGGCTGAGGCGTAGACTTCACGCTGCAGCACCATCGGTACCTGGGCAGACAGCAGATCACGGATCATACCGCCGGCAGTGGCGGTCATGACTCCCATCATGACCGAGCCGAACAGCCCAAGCTTGAACTCCAGTGCCTTGCCGGTGCCGATCACCACAAAGGTGCCCAGTCCAACGGCATCAAAGTAGGGCAGGGGATGATGCAGAAACTCCAGGTGGTGGCGGAAGATGAAGACAAGCAGCGCAACCGCAACCGAGAGGTAGAGGTAGGTTTCATCCTTGAAGATGAACGGCGGGGTATCACCCAGCAGCAGGTCACGCAGGGTGCCGCCGCCGCAGGCGGTAACCAGCCCCAGCATCAATACGCCGAACAGATCCATTTCCCGCCGGATAGCCGCCAGTGCCCCGGAAGCGGCAAAGGCGGCAGTTCCCAGCAGATCAAGGCTGTAGAGAAAACTCATTTGCCACAGCACTTCTTGTACTTCTGACCACTGCCGCACGGACAGGGGTCGTTACGGCCAACCTTGGTGACGGTGATCGGCTTCGGCTTGACCATGACGCCGTCGCTGAAGTACCAGCTGCCCTCTTTGCGTGTGAAAAGCGCATTTTCATGGTGTTCCCGCAGGGTGCCGTTTTCTTTGAAACGGGCAATGAATTCAACCTCACCGGTTGTGTCATCCTTTTCACCCTTGCTGGTGCCGATAATCTGCAGTCCCAGCCATTCCGAGTTTTCCGCCCAGGCCCGGGTGCCGTCATGGTCGTAGCCCGCACGGTTTGCCGGATCGGTACTGTTGAAGACAAAGTCCATTTCAGTCCGGGTGTAGGCGCTGTAACGGGCCCGCATCAGCTGTTCGGCGGTTTCTGCCGGCTGGCTGCCTTTGATGATCGGTTCACAACAATCGCTATAGGGTTTGGTGCTGCCGCAGGGACAGGTGGTCATGGGTTTCGTCTCCAGATAAGAGTGTGTGATGGTTTGCTGGTTAAAGTTGTTATCGTCCGGGAATAGTGATGCAGAGGCATTGCCCCTCTGCGTAAACTGTTTCCTCGCAGAAGAGGCGGCCGTGTACCATGACTTTGCGCCCTTCCACAGAGACCACCTTGCTTTCAAGGGTGATCACCCGTTGCAGGGGCAGCATGGCGCGGAAACTGACATTCAGGTTGCCCACCACAATCGGGTAGCCTTCTGCCCAGGCGGCCAACCCAAGGGCTTCGTCCATTATGGCGGCAATGGCGCCGCCGTGGGCATGCCCGGGGGGGCCTTCGGTTCCCGGCCCGAACCAGATACGTGCATGCAGGTGTTGTTCAGGGTCACGGTAGTAACGGACTCGAAAACGGTTGCCGTCCGGTTCACCGGAGACAAAGCGGAGCGAGTCGCCCACCAGTGAAGGTGCATCAAAAGGGGTCCAGTCGGCCTCACCGCTCAGATCCACCGGTAAGGTCGGCGTAACAGCAGGTTGTTCAGCAGGTAATGGTGCCACGGTCATACTCCTCGGGAAAATGGTTCCGGTCAAACAGCGGGCCTCACAGTACCAGATTCAGTTGGAGTAATAAAGTCTGAACAGATTTGTTGCTGTGGGGGGCGCGGGCTGTGGTATACTAACTATGGAGAAACAGACGTTGAAAGGGGGTGGCGATGATGAAAGGTATGGTGCCTCCGGTCAAGATGACGCGACATGTTGTGGTGCCGATGCTCAACAAACATGAGCTGGTAATCCGCCGTGCTCCGAACCACAACGTGCATGTTATGACGCATCATGGCAAGGTTATGATCGGTCGTAAAGGGCGTACCACGTAAAGCACGCTGCGAGCACTATTTGATATGAGCGGTCCGGCCAGTGCCGGACCGCTTTTTTGTTCGTTGCAAGGAGGTGCGGTCTTACAGTCTGACAAGGGTACGTCCCTGTGCCCTGCCTTCCAGCATGGCCATGATAGCCGCCTCCAATCCATCCAGGCTGATTTCATGTACCGCGTCTGCAAGGTTGTCCAGCTTCCAGTCGTTGGCCAGGCGGTGCCAGACCTCGAGGCGTGGCGCCATTGGGCACTGCACTGAATCTATGCCAAGCAGACTGACTCCCCTGAGAATGAACGGGAAAACGTTTGCCGGCAGCTCTGCTGAATCAACGAGGCCGCAACAGGTTACGGTACCGCCGTAACGGGTAGCCTTCAGCACCGCAGCCAGGGTTGCTCCCCCCGCCACATCCACTGCGCCGGCCCAACGTTCCTTCATCAGTGGACGTTCAGCCCCTTTCAGCAGCTCATCCCGATGGATACTTTCAGCCGCCCCCAGCTTTTTCAACAATGATTCCGTAGCCGGTTTACCGGTGGCAGCCACGACCCGGTATCCTGCCCTGGCCAAAAGCGCCACGGCAATACTGCCAACGCCGCCACTGGCCCCGGTCACCAGAATGTCGCCCTGCTCCGGCGTCACGCCGTTGTTGACGAGCTTCAGCACTGACAGTGCTGCCGTAAAGCCGGCGGTGCCCAGGATCATGCTCTCACGCAGGGTCAGGCCGTCCGGCAGCGGCACCACCCAGGCCGACGGCACACGAATGTACTGGCCAAAACCGCCGCTGGTGTTCATCCCCAGGTCGTAGCCGGTAACCAGCACCTGCTGGCCGGGGGAGAAGCTGTTGTCGCTGCAGTCGGCAATGGTACCGGCAGCGTCGATGCCGGGGGTATGGGGGAAGTTTCTGGTCACCCCCGGATTACCGGTGGCCGAGAGCGCATCCTTGTAGTTAAGGGATGAATAGGCCACCTTGATGATGACCTCACCCGGCGGGAGATCGGCAACTGTCCGCTCGCCAATCCGGCGGCTGAACTGCTTCGGAGCGGTTTCTTCAACAATGAACGCCTTAAACGATACAGGTTCCATGAGCTTTCTCCCCTTGTTTTAGTGCAACTGCAGTACAAACAGCTCCAGCCGTTTGTCATCACGGTGGCCTGAAACGGCATAGACCCGCTTGCCATCCACCATGATGGCATCGCGGCGGTTGAGATACAGCTGATCCGGCAGCCTGAACGGTGCAATACGTTGCGTGCCATCTGTTGAAACCGTCATCGCCCAGTTGCTGTCAGGCTGATAGGTCTTCCAGAGGATCAGGATGCTGCCATCGGGCAACCGGGCGGTCTTGATGTTGTGGGCCGAAGAGCCATCCCCCGCAGTATAGCGGGTCAGCCAGACAATGCCGGTGCTGCGCTGCTCGTTCCATGCACCGTTAAAGCTGTAAAAACCGCCGGTTTCTGCCGGTCCCCTGGTAAGCAGCAGCTCATCAGGGACAACGTTGCCGCGGCCTGCCAGTGTGGAGAAATCCTTGCGTACCACAACCAGGCCGATATTGCGTGGATCAGCCTTATCGAGCCCTAACCGGCTGTTGTCCAGCACCCTGCCTTCCGGTGAAGGTTCGCCGGCAAAGACAACCATGTAGCCCTGTGGTGTTTCGATGATTCCGCCAAGCTCCGAGTAGGTGTTGTTGTCGTTTGACCATTTGTAATAGGTCTTGTCAGGCCTGCTGATGTCCGGGTAGGGGGGGAAGGTCTTGCCGGCAGGATTTCTGGCGGTCTGGCCATGGCCTGTTTTGAAGGTGTAGACCACCCGTGAAGTCCTGTTTTGGTCGCTAAGTCTGTGCAGGTGTATGCCGCGCGGGTAGTTGTCGCCAAGATCAACGCCGATGAACTCGCCGGCTGTATTCACGCTTAAGACATTATCAAAAGAATGGCCAGATGTTTGTCCCAGATTCCTGATCTGCCGCAGGCTGTCGGCATCAAAGATCACGGCGATGCCTCCCTGGTGATTCAGGCCATCGGCTGACTTGTGCATGGTTCGCATCAGCATCATGCAGAGCCTTCCGTTTGACCAGACAAGGTCGGCGGCTTCGGTTTTCATGGTAAAGATGTTGAGGCTGGCGGGTGAGGAGTCAGGGACAAAACGGGCCAGCAGTTTCCCGCCGGCGTCTGTCTTGGCCAGTTCAAGAATCTCCGGGTCACCTTTCCCGCGGGCCAGCAGATAGTACAGGTTGCCGGAGGGGTCTGCGCAGGCTGCCAGCAGACGGCCGGGCCGTTCCATTGCCAGGGTGATGCTGGCGGAGCTCTGCAGGTCGCTACTGAAGCGGGTCAGGCGGATCTCCAGGCTCTTCTTGTCCTGCCAGATGATGCCCGGGCCGGCTCCTGTTTTGATGATGAAAAACTGGCGTGTCATGCCTTGGCTGTCCTGCCGGTGGCGCGGGTCAGGAACATTCCCGTCAATGCGGTGGCGGTACACAAGCATCTTGCCCAGGGGGGTGTCGGTTAGGCTGGCCGCTTCTAGGTTGCTGTCAAGCTCGGGGTAGTTTGATATGCGGGTTTGGGCCGGGGCAAGGAAGTAGGTGGCACTGCCCTTGATGCTACTGGCACTCAGCCCCATTATCCGGGTGTCCTGTCCCGCTATAATCTCATTTTCCGTAACCGTGCTAACTGGTGTGACGCCTGTGTCATCCAGCCGGTAGATTGTCCATCGTGATTTCGAAGGGAAACGGTAATACACGGTGTGGTGTGAACCCAGAAAATTACGAGCCTTGTGGAGCGGTTCAGTAAGACGGAAGGCATCAAAACGCTGATTGTGCCCGGTAACGCTGACCCTGCCCAGTTCAACCGGAAAGCTGCTGTGGTTGAAGCGGCCATCAACCCAGTAATTGTTCTGATATTTCAGGGCCACCAGCGTCAGAGGCCCAATCCGGTCCTGCTCGCTGCCGGTCGCGTTACGATTCGCATCCGTGGTCTTGCCCGGCAGGATTTTTGATTCAGTTACTGTGAAGCTATAGTGCTGCAGTCCCGGAACTGACAACTGGCCGCTGATCAGCCCTGCTGCGGTAATACAGAGTGCGATGATTCTGCTGAACACGGATCACCTCCATCTGCAATGGGCGTAACGGTTGGGGGCTTTGGTATGAAACGACTATCAGGCTACCAGGCGGTCGCGGTCATGGTCTTTGGCATGCTTCAGCAGCCGCAGCAGAAATTCGCTCAGGCATGGCGTTAACTCATGGAAATGCACGCCGATGCCGGGTGCGTGACGCAGGCCCCAGGACTGCTTCCAGCGAACCGTTGCCTTGATCTCGCAGCCCGGTTCCTGGAAGAAGACGGTCAGTTCATCACCGATGGAGAAACGTTCCGGGTTGAAATCAACAATGAAGGCGCCGCCCCAGGAGATATCCAGGGTAAAGGCCCGGGTTTCCGTGTCGCCGAAGCGGGTGGCGACTGAGATACCGATGACATGGCGGTGGTGGGCGCGGAGCTGACGGGCGGTAAAATTGTAGCAGGCGCGGTTGATGAAATCATTGAGACTGTTTTCCTGCTTTGCGGCGCCGGGCATGGTCATCGGGATCAGCATGGTTCCCATCACCCGTACCCGCAGGGTCGGGAAAAAGCCGGTCAGGGAACAGGCCACGATCTTTTCCTCCCCCTTGGCCTTGACGATGGAGGGGAGATCCACCAGAATTCCGCAGTACAGACTTTTGAGTGCCAGATCTTCGGCCTCCAGAAAGGTGGCGCAGGTAGCAATCTCAACGTCAAAGGCGTGCAGGCTTGTGGCCAGTGCCGCACGGGTGTCATCATTGACAGAGATTACGATGATGGGATGGTCAAGCAGGGGCATCAAATTTGTCCTTGGCAGTTTCTCAATCTTGAAACAATAAAGAAAAATATTTGAAACATCAATTGAATTAGCATCCGTCCAGCAGCTCTTTAACATACCGGAGTGCTGGAGCTTTCCTTCCGATTGGTGTACTGTAGCCGCCATGAACTTACACCTTGTTACCCTTCACGCCATGCCGTCCGCCCAGGCCGTGCCACTTGCCGCTGCCTTTCTCAAGGCCTATCTGGACCGGTCTCCTGCCCTGCAGGGGAAGGTCGCCGTCACCAGCGCCGAGTTTTTCTGCGGTACTCCTTTAGAACAACTGGTTGCCTCTATCAAAGAGCAACAGCCTGACATCGTCGGCCTGCCGGTCTATGTCTGGAACCGCCTGGAGTGCTGTAAACTGATTACGTTATTGCGCCAGCAGTTTCCAAATCTGTTGCTGATTGCCGGCGGCCCTGAGGCCACCGCTGACCCGGCCCGCCTGCTGGCCGAGGCCCCCTTTGACCTGCTGGTGGTGGGAGAGGGGGAGCTGACTGCGGCCGAACTGCTGGAACGCCGCCTGGCCGGGGCCTCACTGCAGGGACTGCCCGGCACCGCCCAACTGATGAATGATGAGCTGCAGGTGATTCCCCGTGCGCAGATCGAAGACCTTGCCCTGCTCCCTTCGCCCTATCTTGCGGGGTTGCTGGACCGGCATATTGAAAACGGCATGGTCTGGCAGCTCTCCCGTGGCTGCCCCTATGCCTGCGAGTTCTGCTATGATGGTATGGGAGATCGCAAGGTGCGGCGCTATCCGCTGGATCGGATGGAACAGGAACTGGCCTATCTGGTGGAACGCGGTGCCTCCCAGATCTTTGCCCTGGATTCCACCTTCAACACCGACAAGAAAAGGGCCAAGCACCTGCTGCGCCTGATTCGTGAGACTGCGCCGGGTGTGCACTTCCACTTTGAGGTGCGCCATGAACTGCTGGATAAGGAACAGGCCCAGCTGTTTGCGCAACTGACCTGCTCAGTCCAGATCGGCCTGCAGAGCGCTGATCCGGCCGTGGCCGGCGGGGTGGGCAGAGCATTCAACCGCGACGAGTTCACTGCCAAGGTGATGCTGCTGAATGACTCCGGCGCCACCTTTGGTTTTGACCTGATCTACGGCCTGCCGGACGATTGTTTTGACAAATTCCGTGAAGGGCTCAACTTTGCCCTGTCGCTTTACCCCAACCACCTGGATATCTTCCCGCTGGCCGTGCTGCCCGGCACCAAGGTCGCCCACAAGGCAGCCGCTATCGGCATGCGGCATCTGCCGGGTCCCCCCTACACCCTGCTGGAATCACCAACATTCCCGCTGGCGGATATGGCCAGGGCGCGTCAGCTCGGTTCAGCCAGCGACATCTTCTACTCCCGCGGCAAGGCCGTGGCCTGGTTCAACGGGGTGGCGCGGGGGCTCAAGTTGAAGCCGGTGGAGCTGCTGGAACGGTTTGCCGACTGGTTGCAGCAGCGGATGGGCCGTATGCCGGATGAGGCTGAGTTGGAGGACCAACAGATCTGGCAACTGCAACGGCAATTCCTGACCAACCTCTTTGATGAGCGTAAGGCCCAGAAACTGCTGCCTGCTGCCCTGGACTGCGTGGATTACCACTATGCCTACGGTGTGGCGTTGATGGCGGTGCCGCCGATCCCGCCGGATGATGACCAGCTGCTACAGCTTGATCTGCTGAAGATGAAGCTGATACGCGCTTCCTCATTGACCCTGCTGCCGTTTCACTATGAAATACTGGATATTCTGGATTCCGGCGAACCTGATCTGGCCTGGATCACCAAACAGCTGAAACAGACCGGCTCCTGGGCAGCCGTCTACCCGGCCCACGGCGAGGTCTGTACTGAATCGCTGATCAAGCCCTACTTCCGCCTGCTTGAAGAGTTGGATGGCAACCGGACCTCCGGTGTCATTGCCAAACAGTTGCGGATTCCTGCTGATGAGGCGCTGGAGTTTCTGCAGTTTGCCATGGCCGAGGGGATGGTAACGGGTGAGTAACGTCAATTTGAGCATTTGCCATGAAAATTCGGATTGCACGTTCGAATTTTCATGGTGACGCATTATTCTTCTTGCTCTGCTCCTCTTCGCTGGCGTGGGTACTGTGACAGCAGGTTTGCCTAAAGCAGGCTGAAGAACTGTTCCATGTGGGAGGATGAGCGGTTCACGTGCGTGAACCGGGCAATAGCGAGTTGTGCAAAGATGAAATTACAATAAAGAGAAAGCAATCACCTCAAGACGTAATCATTGAAGAGGCAATGACTGATGAATACTGACTCTACGAAGGCAAAACGGAAGTTCGCGCGCATCACGTACGCGAGCACCCCCCTTGGGCATGTGCTTGAGAAGATGCGAGGACGATACCAGGCGGACTCTGATCCTGACACCCTTGTTGTTCCGTATGTCATCATGTGTGCGGCGTACCTCGAGGCCAAGCTCAACGATTCGTTGTTTCACCACACGCTTTCGAAGTACGGAGAGGAAGTGGCAGGTGCGTATATTTCACTGTCTTTACCAAAGAAGCTGCTGATTGTTGTCCCGGTGATGACTGAAGGAAAGTACTCGATCAACAAGCGGCACTTTGTGTATGAGCGTCTCGCCTCACTCATTCGCGTCAGAAACTCGATCGCACATGCGAAGGCCGAGTTTCAAGAGTTGAGTCCGGAACACGCCGAGGACGCACAACTAGCTGCAGTCCCTATGCTGTTCCTAAATGAGGCTCAACTTCAGAGGAGAATGCAGAATATGCCTGTATTCGACTTTACGATGGGTGCCGCGAAAACTTTCTCCCCACTGGAGTACCACGAAGCGCTCGAGAAATTCGAAAAGTGGTTCTTTCAACGATGCCCTGATCGCCTGTCGAAAGTTGCAATGGTAGTTCATGAAGAACATGGGCATTGGCAACCGGACTCCTCGCAGTTTGTGAAAATTCTCCGTTGATCTCAATCGATGTAATGTCATCGGTGAAGAGGCAAACACTTCATTCGTCACGGACGCACTTACGACGTACTCGCTGAAGCCATAATGCCCAACCAGGTCAGTGGAGCGGTGAACCCGCTCACCGCCCGCCCCGTTAGGTGCCCTAAATTGGGTTGCTGTGTTTTAGTTGCCGAAGTAATAGCCGTCGAAGGTGCCGGCGCCATGTCACAATTGATGCATGACATCAGGAGAAAGGGAGGCTGGAAAATGAGACGACATTTCATGGCGGGTCTGCTTGTGTTATGCTGTTTGTGCTTTGCACCTCAGGTTTCTTGGAGCGCCGGGGAAGACCAGATGGAACCGGAAAACATTTTACATCTGCATCCTCTTTGCGGCTCCTGTAAGGAGCTCAGCAAAAAGACAATCGAGATCATGCCGATACCGGAGGGGTTGGGCTGCATCCCATTCGGCAGTCTTTTCAGCACTATCTGCGAGCAGGCATCGGGCGATAATCCGGCAGCCAGCGTGTTATGTTTTGCCGGCGGCGGTGTCGCAAAACAGGTGTGCCAGTACAATTACGGCTCACCCCAGAAGGTGTCAGAAGATCCGGGCGGGGCGGCAAAACACATATGCAGCGGCGTAAAGCTGTGCAAATAACAACCTGAGGCCCCAAAAGGGGACAGGCTACTTTATGCAGGCGACCAATCGCTCAAGTCCTGGAGTCGTATCCGTGATCTCAGACCGCAACCGTAAGTCCGCATCGTGCTGCTAATCTTCCCCCCCATTGCCAAGGCCTGTGAGCCGCCGGCCGGGATCGCCCGGCTGGCCGGAGTGCTTAAGGCCAACAAGATCCCCTGCCGGTTGTGGGATGCGAACTTGGAAGGGCAGCTCTGGTTGCTGGAGCAGCAGCCAGAGGCAGATGATACCTGGACCGGGCGGGCCTGGCGCAGCCGCCAGAACCACCTGGCAGCCCTGCGGGATCGCCGGACCTATGCCAACCCCGGCCGTTATGCCACGGCGGTCAATGACCTGAACCGTCTGCTGCTGATGGCGGCCAAGCCGCTGCAGGCCGAGGTCGGGCTGGCTGATTATCGCCAGGCCGATCTGACGCCGGTACGCAGCAAGGATCTGCTGCAGGCCGCTGCCAGGCCTGAGCTGAGCCCGTTCTTCCCCTTCTTTCAAGAGCGCCTGCCAGGGCTGCTGGATGGCATTTCCACCGTAGGCATCTCACTCAACTTTCTCAGCCAGGCCCTCTGCAGCTTCAGCCTGATCGGTCTGATCCGGCAGCAGTATCCGCAGATCATGATCGTGGCTGGCGGCGGTCTGGTGTCCTCCTGGCTGTCGCGGCCGGATTGGCAGAATCCGTTTGGCGACCTGATCGATCAGCTGATCAGTGGCCCCGGCGAAAGGCCGCTACTGGAGTTGTTGGGACACAATACGTCGTATTGCAACAGCCTGCCTGACTATCAGCAGTTGCCGCTGCAGCAGTACCTGAGCCCCGGCCTGATCCTACCCTACAGCACCGCGTCCGGCTGCTGGTGGAACCGCTGCTCCTTCTGCCCGGAGCGGGCCGAGGGGAGCCGTTACCTGCCGCTGCCAACCTCACAGGTACTTGCTGAACTGCAGCAGTTGGTGCAACGGTATCAGCCAACAGCACTGCATCTGCTGGATAACGCCCTGAGCCCGGCCCTGTTGCAGGGGCTGATCAGGCAGCCGCCAGGCGCCCCCTGGTACGGCTTTGTCAGGTTTGAACGGCAGTTGACTGATCCGCAATTCTGTCATGCCTTGAAACAGTCGGGCTGCGTGATGCTGAAGCTGGGGATTGAGTCCGGTGATCAGGCGGTGCTGGACCGTCTGCATAAGGGGATTGAGCTGGAGATGGCCGGGCTGATTCTGGAAAACCTGCGGGCAGCGGGGATTGCGGTCTATGGCTATCTGCTGTTCGGCACCCCGGCTGAGGATGAAGCTGCCGCCCGGCGTACCCTGGCCTTTGTGCAGCAGCACCATGCCGCCTTGACCTTCCTGAATCTGG
The DNA here is from genome assembly GCF_015239775.1 of Trichlorobacter lovleyi. NCBI lineage: Bacteria > Pseudomonadati > Thermodesulfobacteriota > Desulfuromonadia > Geobacterales > Geobacteraceae > Trichlorobacter > Trichlorobacter lovleyi. The sequence goes on along the minus strand of NZ_CP058409.1, from coordinate 2,999,237 downwards.
CGATCTTCAACATGCCGCTCTTTGGTGATGAGGTGCCGGCATACGAGACCGAGCTGTTTTATGAAGGAGATCTGTCGCTCTATACCGGATTCAGACATCCCTCCGGCTGGGGCAGGGGAGAGGTGCGGCGTTTCCTGCGCCAGGAGTTCAGCCGTCCCCCTGAAATCTCAGCGATCATCCGGCGTGACCCGCCGCTATTCACGTCCAACCATGCCGGGCTGTTTTGCTGCTGCGCATCTACTGCCGCAGATGCACAGCAGCAGCGTCAGGACTGATCTTCGGTTGTAGCTGGCAGCTGACGGCGGGTACGCATCAGGAAAAAACCGGCGCACAGGCTGATAATGAGTGCGGCGGCGGCAAACATGGTGCTGCTTTCATACTCTTTCCAGTCGATGATGATGACCTTTCTGCTGACCGCAATGATCGCCACGGCAATCACCAGTTCCACCCGCAGCGTGTGTTCCTGTTGCAGATAGCTTTTAAAGACGCTCTCGAACAGTTCAACTCCGATCAATACCAGCATGAACAGACCGAATATCTCCAGTAGTTGATCAATCTTGAGCAACAGGCCGCTTTCAATGATGTCTTTGGCGATCAGCCAGAGCAGGTCGAGCGTCGCCAGTATCAGCACCAATGCCATTGCACAGGTGATGATCAGTATGATCACATGATCAAACTGTTTTAAGAACTGAATTATGTTTTTGTTTTCGTCATTCATGCCTCACCTGCGCGCGCCCTGTTGTCATGGTGCGAATGTTTACAGTCCCTTCTTTTCAAGCCAGCGGAACAGCAGCAGGGTGCCTGCCACCAGGGGGACGATGATCAGCCAGTGGTTGACCCCCAGCACCTGCGGCAGGGTGATCTTGCCCAGGTTGCCCCAGGTCAGCACGGTGGCCTTCATGGCCGGGAAGGCCTCGGCGTACAGGGCCGCCCCCAGCAACATGCCGGCAATGCCCCACAGGGCGTCCCAGCGCCCTTCGCCCAAGGCACCGGCCGAGGTGCCGGGGCAGTAGCCCAATAGCCCCCAGCCCAGGCCGAAGGTGATGCCGCCGATGATGTTGGCCCCCAGGATGGTGGTCTTGATCGAGAGCTTGACCAGGCCCAGGTCGAGCAGCAGGTAGGTGCCCACCATGGCGACGATGACGCTGGAGAGCATGAACTTGATGATGGTCATATCTTTGAGCAGCAGAGCGCCCAGCTGCTTGTCGTAGCGCAGCACCCGTCCCTTTTGCAGCAAAAAGCCAAACAGCAGGCCGGTGATCAGGCCGTAGAAGAGATCATTCATTGGTCACCTCCGCCGTACAGCATCCGCGCCATGATGATGCCGCCGATGAAGAAGCAGGCCAGTGAGATGTAACCGCTTACCGCTAGCTGGAGCGAACCGCTCAGCCCGTGACCGCTCGGTCAGCCATCGGCAAGCCGTGCTCCGAACATGGCGACGGTGCCCCCCAGGAAGGCAACAACGCCCCGTTTGATGACGCTCGGACCAAACCGGCGCTCCCAGAGCGGCGGCACCGCCTGGTAACGGAACGAGGCGTCCCTGATGGAGGCGATCAGGGCGCCGGCAAAGATGCCGACCACAAACATGGTCTGCCAATCCACCTTGGGCACCTCCTTCAGAAAGTACTCCATCTGGGCCACCCGCTCCGGGCTGATCGTTTTTTCAAGCAGGCCGGCGGTGCGGACAAAGGTGGTGGAGGCGCCGAAATACTTGCCCACGAACCAGACCGAGCCGATACTCACCAGGCCGGACAGCGCCCCTGCCAGGTAGGGGCTCCAGGGTCTTTCCTGATTGGTCATAATGCTCTCTCCTTTGCGCCCTCTCATGAGGTGTTGTGAATGTTAGAGCAGAAGTATAGCAGGGTAATGCGGCTTTGCAACTGGCGGAGGTAGGTCTGATGCTGCCAGGAGCAGGGGGTAGCCCAGCACGGCGACCTGTGCCAGGAGTTCAGCCGTCCTCCCTGAAATAGCGGCGATCATCCGGCGTGACCCGCCGCAGTTTACCTCCAGTCATGCCGCCTTGTTTCTGTCTTGATTTCATCGCTAACAGGGGTAGACTGGAATCAATTACCGATTGTCGGAGGTGACCATGGATCGCCGTACCTTTATCAAGAGCGCAGGGGCAGCAACGGTGCTGGCACCGGTGCTGGTGCAGGAACTGCTGGCTGCAACGGAGATGTCGCTGGTGGCGGTGGCCGAAGGGACGGACTACCCGGCCATAACCCGCAAGGCGATTAACGCCGTGGGGGGGATGAAGCGTTATGTCAAGGCAGGGGATCTGGTGGTGGTCAAGCCCAACATGGGCTGGGATCGCTCGCCGGAGTTTGCCGCCAACAGCCACCCGCTGGTGGTGCGGGCCGTGGTGGAGGAGTGTCTGGCAGCCGGTGCCAGAAAGGTCAAGGTCTTTGACCATACCTGCAATGATCCGCGGCGTTGCTATGTGAACAGCGGTATTGAAAAGGCGCTGAAGGGGCTCAAAGGGGTGGAGTGCAAACAGATTGAACCGGAGCGGTTCAGGATGACCGCCTTGAAGGGGCAGTTCCTGAAGGAGTGGGAGTTGTATGATGAGGCGCTGGCTGCCAATGTCTTTATCAACCTGCCGGTGGCCAAGCACCACGGTCTGTCCAGGCTGACCCTGGGGCTGAAAAACATCATGGGGGTGATGGGGGGCAACCGCGGCTTTACCCATCGCAACCTTGCGGTGGCCCTGGCCGATGTGAACAGTCACCTGCGCAGCCACCTGACCATCATTGATGCCACCAGGATCCTGACGGCCCACGGCCCCCAGGGGGGAAACCTTGCCGATGTCAAGGTGCTGAACAAGGTGATCGCCTCAGCCGATATCGTGGCCGCCGACGCCTATGCCACCACCCTGTTTGGTCTGAAACCGGCTGATATTGCGGTGACGGTTGCGGCCCATAAGCGCGGTCTGGGCCAGATGAATCTGGACCGGATCAAGGTGGTTAAGGCCTGATTGGTGAAAGCGACCAAGGCCCGCATAAGCCAGCTGCTGTTCCTGGCACTGTTTCTGTTGCTGTTCCTGCAGACCGAGTATCGTGGCCATGACCAGATCAATGCCGCGGTCAACTCCTTCTTCCGGGCTGACCCGCTGGTGCTGTTCAGCTACCTGCTGGCAGCCAAGAGCTGGACCTGGCTTTTGCTGCCTGCGGTTCTGATGACACTGGCCACTCTGCTGCTGGGGCGTTTCTTTTGCGGCTGGATCTGTCCGCTGGGGACCCTGCTGGATCTGCTGACGCCCAAACAACGCTCCACCAGGCCGGTCCCCTGGCTGGCTGGCAACCTGAAGTACTGGTTGCTGCTGCCGCTGTTGTCTGCCTCGCTGTTTAACCTGAATCTGGCCGGGCTGCTTGATCCGATCGCCATCCTGCTGCGGGGGATGACCTTCTTTTTCTATCCCCTGCTGGGGCTGACCGCCCGTGAAGGCTGGGTACGCCTGTACGGGCTGATCGGTGAACAGCGCGACAGTCTGGCGCCTGCCTATGGCCTGCTGAAGAACTACCTGCTGCCATTCCGTGAGACCCTCTATCCCCTGGCCTTTGTCTCTGCACTACTGCTGGTGCTGATCATCCTGCTGGAACGGCTGGAGACCCGGGCCTGGTGCCGTCATCTCTGCCCGCTGGGCACCCTGCTGGGCTGGTTGGGGCGCTTCTCCCCCTTCAAACGGATTCCACCGGGTCTGTGTGGCGATTGCGGCCAGTGCCGTGAACTCTGCCCGACGACCTTTGATCAGGGCGGCCTGAACCGGGAGGAGTGTATCCTCTGCATGGAGTGTGAGCAGGGCTGCCCCAACCAGCGGATCAGCTTCCGGCCGTCGTGGCCGCTGCAGCTGTCCGAACCGGTTCTGCCGCAGCGCAGGCTGCTGCTGGGGGGGCTGGCAGGGGGACTGCTGCTGGCGGTGCCGACCCGTTTCCGCTCGCCAGAAAAGGAGGCCGCTCTTTTGCGTCCGCCCGGCGTACGGGATGAAGACGATTTTCTGAAGAAATGTGTCCGCTGCGGCGAGTGTATGAAGGTCTGCCTCAAGAATGCCCTCTATCCCGCTGCCTGGCAGGCCGGGCTGGATGGGATCTATACCCCGCTGGTGATCCCCCGGCTTGGCTACTGTGAGTACCACTGCACCCTCTGCGGTCAGGTCTGCCCCACCGGCGCCATTCCCAACCTGGCTGTTGAGGAGAAGAAGCGGCAGGTGATCGGCAAGGCGGTCTTCGACAAGAATCACTGCCTGCCCTTTGCCCGCAGGATCGACTGCATCGTCTGTGAGGAGCACTGCCCGATACCGGACAAGGCGATCCGTTCCCGCGAGGTGCGGGTAATGGGGCTGGATGGGGTGATGAAGACGGTCAAGGAACCGTATGTTGTCGAAGAGATCTGCAACGGCTGCGGCATCTGCGAAAACGTCTGCCCGGTGGAGACCCGGGCCGGCATCAAGGTGCATGCCGTCAGGAACCGGGCGCCGATTACGGAGACGGCATCAGGTCAACTGGGTTACTAGGTCTGAAAACTGCCGGATCGTGCGGGCCTTTTTAAGTGACTTGAGCTGTTTGGCAAAATCAGGGTCATCCATGGTGGCAAACACGCTCTTGACCTTGCCCAGGATCTGCTGTTCGCCGCAAAACAGTCCCTGATAGCGTTCCAACAGTCCGGCCAGGTAGTGGCGCAGCATGGCAGCCCGTGCAGCCCGCTCCGGCTGATCAGGCCTGCCTGCCCGTAGCCGCTGGAACAACAGCGGGTCGGCAATGGCACCCCTGCCCAGCATCAGACCGGCCGCTCTGGTCTGCCCCAGTACCCGCAGTCCGTCCTCCACCGTGCGCACATCACCATTGGCAATCACCGGCAGGCCGGTCTCCTGCACCACCCGGGCCGTGATGCCGTGGTCGGCCAATCCTGCATACTCCTGCAGCACCGTGCGGGGATGCAGGACCAGAAAATCCACCTTGGCAGACTCAAAGAGCGGCAAAAGTGAGAAGATCTGCTGCGGGTCGCTGTAACCGGCCCGCAGCTTGACGGAGAAACTGCCTTGAATCTCGGCACGCAGCGCCGGGATCAGCTCCTGCAGCAGCTGCGGCTGTTGCAGCATGCCGCCGCCAGTCAGGCCGGTGGTCATGCGCCCGAAAGGGCAGCCCAGGTTCAGGTTGATATGGGCCGCTCCGGCAGTCTGTGCAGCCCGAGCCGCGGCAACCAGCGCCGCAGTGCCATGGCCGATCAGCTGGACCACCAGCGGGATACCCTGTTCGGCTGCTGCAATCTCCTGCAGGTCGGATGAGGACAGCCGCCGGTTGGTCTCGCCGGGGGCCACCCGCATGAACTCGGTAAAGAGGGTGTCCGGCCTGACCCATTGGGCAAACAGGTGACGCAGGCCGCGGTTGGTCAGCCCCTGCATCGGGGCCAGCATCAAGGGCCGGGTGTCAGGGGGCCAGGGGAGTGTGTGGTGTGATGGGAGGTCAGTCATGGATCCGGGGTGGAAAACTCAACCCCCCTCAGTCCCCCCCTTTTCAGGGGGGATGTCTGTCATGAATTGAGTGACTCCCTCCCTGAAAAGGGAGGGCCGGGGAGGGTATCTACAGGATTTCTACCAGTTCAACCTCATAGGTCAGGTCTTCACCGGCCAGGGGGTGGTTGGCGTCAAAGGTGATGGCGGTGTCGCCGATTTCCACCACCGTTACTTCCAGCTCCTCGCCATCTTCGCCGGTCAGTACCAGGTCGTCGCCCACTTCAGGGGTCAGGTCTTCCGGCAGCAGCTCTTTTTCAATGGTGAAGACCGCTTCGGCGTCATACTCACCAAAGGCCTCTGCAGCGGGGATGCTCACGGTTTTGGTCTCGCCGGGAGTCATGCCGACCAGCGCCTCTTCCACCATCGGGAAGAAATCCTCTTCACCAATGACCAGTTCCATCGGACCGTATTCACAGCCGCAATCATCACCGCAGTCATCATCAGTACAGCAGTCCTGTGCCTCAAGGGTGGTCTCTATGATACTGCCGTCTTCCAGTTTACCGGTAAAGTTGATCCGTACTTTATCGCCTTTTTTTGCCTGTGCCATGATTGTAGCCTTTCATCTGTTGTTAGTGCTGAAGTTTGCTGCATGGTACGGGGAACCGCTGCCAGCGTCCAGTAAAATTATTGTAACAGTGAGGTGTAACCGTCAAAGTTGGGCTATACTGGCAGGCATTGAGCGTGCAGAAAAAAGGGGGATGAGATGAGCCTGAAGGATAGACATACGGTTGTGCTGGACAGCGGCGACCCTGAACAGAAACGGCAGGAGATTCTTGACTACTTTCATGCCAGCTTTGACATCGATGAAAAACTGTATGAAACCCTGCGCTGTGATGAGGCCTTTTACCTGCGGCCCGACCGGCTGCGCCATCCGCTGATCTTTTACTACGGCCATACCGCAACCTTTTTTATCAACAAGCTGATCATTGCCAAGGTGCTTGAACAGCGGATCAACCCGGCCTTTGAATCGATGTTCGCGGTGGGGGTGGACGAGATGTCCTGGGATGATCTGGACCAGAGCCACTATGACTGGCCATCGGTGGCGGCGGTCAAGGCGTACCGGGATCAGGTTCGCTCCGTGCTGGAGCGACTGATCCGTACCATGCCGCTGACGCTGCCCATTACCTGGGAGTCACCCTGGTGGGCGGTCATGATGGGGATCGAGCATGAGCGGATTCATCTGGAAACCTCGTCGGTCCTGATCCGCCAACTGCCCCATGATCAGGTGCAGCAGCTGCCTTTCTGGGATATCTGCCCTGACGCGGGTGAACCCCCGCAGAACCGGCTGCTGCCGGTCCCCGCCGGTACGGTGCATCTGGGCCGGCCCAAAGATCACCCGCTCTACGGTTGGGATAACGAGTACGGCAGCCATAATGCCGAAGTGGCCGACTTCATGGCTGCCCAGTATCTGGTCTCCAACCGTGAATTTCTGGCCTTTGTCGAGGCAGGCTGCTATGGCGATCAGCAGTGGTGGACCGAAGAGGGCTGGAGCTGGCGTCAGTTCAAACAGGCAGAGTATCCCCTGTTCTGGATCAAAAGCGAGGCAGGCTGGCTGCTGCGTACCATGGCCAGTGAGATTCCGATGCCCTGGAACTGGCCGGTGGAGGTCAATTGTCTGGAGGCCGGGGCGTTCTGCACCTGGAAGACCGCGCAGAGCGGGAAGCCGGTCCGTTTGCCCACCGAGGATGAATGGCACCGCTTGCATGATCTCTGCAACCTGCCTGATCAGACAGACTGGGATCGTGCACCGGGCAATATCAACCTGGCATACTGGGCTTCCTCCTGTCCGGTGGATCGTTTTCAGCAGGGTGATTTTTTTGACCTGATCGGCAATGTCTGGCAATGGACCGAGACCCCGATCTACCCGTTTCACGGTTTTGCCGTGCATCCCTGGTACGATGACTTCTCCACCCCCACCTTTGATACCCGTCATAACCTGATCAAGGGCGGCTCCTGGATCTCAACCGGCAATGAGGCCACCCGGCATGCCCGCTATGCCTTCCGGCGGCATTTTTTTCAGCATGCCGGGTTTCGTTATGTTGAGAGCAGCGCCCCGGTGGTGATCCATGATGATCAGTACGAACGCGACTCCCTGGCAGCCCAGTACTGTCATGCCCACTACGGGCCGGAGCAGTTTGGCGTGCCCAACTTTCCCAAAAGCTGCGCTGAGATCTGCCTCGGGCTGATGCTGGGACGCAGGATGGGACACGCCCTGGACCTGGGCTGTGCCGTGGGGCGGGCCAGCTTCGAGCTGGCCGGGGGCGGTTTCCAGCAGGTAACCGGCCTGGATTTTTCCACCCGTTTTTTCAGGCTGGCTGCCAGGATGCAGGAGGAAGGGGGGCTGCGCTATGCCTTTCCTGAAGAGGGTGAGATCGTTTCGTTCCACGAAGTGACCCTGGCTGAGTTCGGGCTTGAGCAGACCAAACAGCGGGTACAGTTCTACCAGGCCGATGCCTGTAACCTGCCGGAGAAGTTTCGCGGTTATGATCTGGTGCTGGCAGCCAACCTGATTGACCGGCTCTACTCGCCACGCAGGTTTTTGAACACCATTCACCAGCGGATGAACCGGGGCGCTCTGTTGGTGCTTGCATCCCCCTACAGCTGGTCGGAAGAGTTCACGAAGAAAGAGGAGTGGCTGGGGGGCTACCGTGAGGCAGGTGAGCCGGTGTGGGGGATTGACGGCCTGAAGGCGGTCCTGTCACCCCGTTTCAGGCTGTTGGGTGAGCCGCAGGATCTGCCGTTTGTGATCCGCGAGACCCGACGCAAGTTCCAGCATAGCATTGCTGAATTAACCATCTGGGAGCTGTTGTGATGTTCGATTTTGACAGGGTGGTTGATCGTCGTAATACCGCCAGTGAGAAGTGGGATCGCTATGCCGGGCAGGATATTATTCCGCTCTGGGTGGCTGATATGGATTTCCGTTCACCGCCGGCAGTGCTGGAGGCCCTGCAGCAGCGGGTTGCTCATGGCGTTTTCGGCTACAGCAGACCGCCTGAAGAGCTGGTTGCTGTTGTGCTGGCAATGCTGCGGCACGAGTACAGCTGGCAGGTGCAGCCGGAGTGGCTGGTCTGGCTGCCGGGGCTGGTCTGCGGTCTGAATGTGAGCTGCCGTGCCGTGGGGGCTCCCGGGGATGCGGTTGTTACCTTTACTCCGGTCTACCCGCCGTTTTTGACTGCGCCGGGACTTGCCGGGCGTGAACTGATCAGTGTCCCGCTGGTCGAACAGCAGGGAGGCTGGGAGATGGATCTGGAGGCGTTGGAGCAGGCCATTACTCCCCGCACCAGGCTGCTGATGCTTTGCAGCCCCCACAATCCGGTGGGGCGGGTCTGGAGCCGGTCAGAACAGCTGGCGCTGGCGGATCTGGTTGAACGCCATGACCTGATGGTCTGTTCTGACGAGATTCACGCCGGACTGGTGTTGGATAGTGGCAAAACGCATATTCCTTTCGCCACCCTTGCACCGGAGTTGGCCCACCGTACCATTACCCTGCTGGCCCCCAGCAAGACCTATAATATTCCCGGTCTGGGCTGTTCCTTTGCCATTATTCCCGATAAGCGGCTGCGACAGTCGTTCCGGGGGGTGATGGCCGGGATCGTGCCCCATGTCAACCTGCTGGGCTATACGGCCGCCCTGGCGGCCTATCGCGATGCTGAAGCCTGGCGGCAGGCGCTGCGTGCGTATCTGCGGCAGAACCGTGACCTGGTGCTGGAGACCGTTCAGGCGGTTCCCGGCCTGAAGACCTGGCCGGTGGAGGCAACCTATCTGGCCTGGATTGATGCACGGGGGCTGCAGGTGGCTGATCCGGCCAGTCTGTTCGAGCGGGGCGGGGTGGGGCTGTCGGATGGGGCGCCGTTCGGGGCGCCGGGGTTTGTCAGGCTTAATTTTGGTTGTCCCCGGAGCCTGTTGCAGCAGGCCCTGGAGCGGATGCAAGCGGCCTGCGGAACGTGAAAGGCCCGCGATGGTTCGCGGGCCTCTGATACTTACATCCCTGTTTCACGGGAGTTCCGGCGCCTGGAGTGCGCCGGACAGGTACTGTGGATCACTATGTTCGCTGAGTACATCTTCGATGCAGATCACCTTTCCTGCTCGTCGTTCTGGTGCCTTCTGCTCTTCCGGTTAGCGCTACCGTTAAGTATACTATCGTCAGATTCGGCAGAATTTTCCAGTCTGTTTTTTTATTTTTTATGGGCGTATAGTTTATAAATTGCCTTGATCCAGCGTTGCACAAAACACAGGGGGTGTCCGGTCCGGACACCCCCTGTTCTGTTACGGTAAGGTTTTGGCGTGGCGGATCAGTACACGATCACCCGCAGGTTCTGGAGGCTTACCTTGTAGTTGCCGGAGACGGTGACGTACCCTTTGTACAGATCCGACGTGTCAGTGATCTTGGCCATAAACCAGCTGCCGCCGCGGGCGCGGTCCTTCTTCTCTGGTGCGCCATAGACGTCATGGCGGCGGTAATCATTAAAGGCGATTACCACCAGACCCAAGCGCAGTTCGTTCTGGGAGGCGATCCTGGTCTGCCAGTAATGGCTGGTCCAGTAGTTCTTGCCATCCCTGACCTTCATGAACTCCGCTTCGCCCTTGGTGCTGCCGCTCGGGGCATTCACCATTTTTGCCAGTTCCACCCAGATCCAGGTGTGCCCCTCCAGGCCGTGGCGCTGGATGAAGTAGTCGTCAGGCTGGATGAAGTGGCTGTCGTCTCCCATTTGGGGCCGTGGCGGCGGTGCGACCGGAGGTGCCTCGTAGCGTGGTGGAGGAGGTGGCGGCGGTACAAACTTGTCAACCTCCGGTTTTGGTGCCGGTTTCGGGGGCGGTATCTGTTTCTTGATCTTGACCGGCGGCGGTTTCGGTGTTTCACCAAGGTCGTAGACCTGGGGCTGCAGCAGCTCTTCCACGTTCTCGTCGGCGCTGCAGACAGAAACCGTGGTCAGGCCGGCACAGAGTGCCAAGATCAGCAGTTTAACCAATTTCATAGCGAATCCTCCTTGTGATGGCGTTGCTATTCTCCGGTGAATGTCAGTTTCCGCTCCAGGTCCATGGAACGGGTGATCCGTTTGGCCTGCTCAAAGGTAATCAGTTCCTGCTGACAGAGCTGTACCAGGTGCTGATCAAGGGACTGCATCTGGTACTGGGTGCGGCCGTTCTCGATATGCTTCTCGATCTCGTCGAAACGTCCCTCACGGATGCAGGCCTGAATAGTGGTGGTGGTGCGCATGATCTCAACCACCGGTAGTACCCGTTCGCCGGTCTTGTCGTTAATCAGGCGTAACGACACGGTTGCCACCAGAATGTCGGCCAGCCGCTGGCGGATCACCTCCTGGGCGTCGGGGGGGAAGTGCCCCACCAGGCGGTTGATGGTTGAAGAGGCGCTCTGGGTATGCAGGGTGGAGAAGACCAGGTGGCCGGTCTCGGCCGCCTTGATGCAGGAGTCAATAGTCTCCAGATCCCGCATCTCCCCCACCATGATCACGTCAGGGTCCATCCGCAGTGAGGCCTTCAGGGCGGCGCTGAAGCTGCCGGTATCGATCCCGACTTCACGTTGAATGATGCAGCTTTTGTCTGAGGCAAACAGAAATTCAATCGGATCCTCTATGGTGATGATGTTGAAACTGTCGTTCTGGTTGATGAACTGCAGCATGGAGGCCAGGGTGGTGGACTTGCCGTTTCCCGTCGGGCCGGTGACCAGGATCAGGCCGTTGGGGGCCTGGCAGATCTCTCCCAGCACCGGTGGCAGGTTCAGCTCGTTAAAGGCGGCAATGTAGGGAGGGATGACCCGCATGACGATGCCGACGCTGCAGCGTTGGCGGAAGATGCTGACCCGGAACCGGCCGCCATTGGACAGGGCGTAGGCAGCATCAAGTTCCCGCAGGTCTTCGGGCAACTGGCGATTGCTCTGGGCCAGCACGGTCTTGGCGATAAATTCGGTGTCCTGCGGGGTCAGGGAGGGCAGTTTTGAACGGATCAGTTGGCCGTGTGCCCTGAAAAACGGCGGGTTGTCCACCTCGAAGTGCAGGTCGGAGACCCGTTTTTCAAAGGCAATCCCCAGGATCTGGTTGAGCAGGTTCATGTCCATGTGATGTTCCCCTGTCAGGTGGTTTTCGTGGTTTGCTGCTTACGCAGCAGGGCGCTTTCAATCGCCAGACCGGCATGCTCGGCACACCCTTCCAGCTGAACCGTGGGCACCTCTGCAGCCTGCTGGGTGCCGAAGTCAGCGTAAATCAGCGAGACAACCCGTTTACCCAGTTTCAGCGGCAGCAGGAGTATCGTGTTGTCTGCCGGTGCTCCGATAACCGGGTAGAGATATTCTTGCAAGGCCTGATCATCGGATTTACCGTAGAAAAGGTGCCCCTTGTCAAGAATAAAACTGAACAGAGCGCCACTGCCAAGCGGGATCTTGAACCCCATGACCGGTCCGGGACCGGCATCCCGGGGGGTGGTGATGCCGATCCCCCGCTCTGCCACCAGTTCGGTATCCCAGGCCACCAGGGTCAGGGCGCGGGGAAACAGGGCTGCCACGGTTTCCAACAGGATTCTGGCGGTTTCCGGCAGGCTGCCCACCTGCTGCAGGCTGGCGCTGGTGTCTTTCAGGACGGCGTTGAACTTGGACTGCAGCAGATCCGATGGGGAGGACTGATCTTTCAGGGCCTCATGGAAGGCAGGCAGCTTGCGTTTGACCGTATCCAGATCGCCCAGACCGAGATCATCAGCCGAGAGGACCGTGCTGCTGTCCGGTTGTTCCGGTGCAGCAGGGGGCTGTATCTCGGCTGGCTCGTCTTCCATCGTCAGCAGGCCGTCCCGCATCTTTTCGTCAAAGATCCTCAAGGCATCCATCAGGACATGCTCGGTGGGCAGGGTAATCTCCTGGTCTAACTTGTCGGGGAAATAGCGGAATTCGTCACAGAGCAGTATCTCATCCACCTGCAGGGCAAAGCTCCCTTTTTTCCAGGTCAGCATCTCGACGATCGCCAGCTCGATCAAGGTTTCAAGGCCACGGTAGGCGGCATCCCGATCAGCAAACCCGTTCTCCAACAACGTTGCAACCAGCGGTTTTCTGTCTTTGCCGGCCTGTTCCTGGATAGTCAGGGCCTTTTGCAGGGTCTCGGCCGTGATTACCCCGGCCTCCTGCAGGATCGTGCCGATCAGGGCTCCCTTTGAATAATGGCTTGCCCCCACGATATAGCCGTCGCTGAAGGCAACCGAGATCTCCCCTTTGCGCCCCTGTACCTTCAAGGTGCCGGTCTTGCGGGTCGTATGCAACAGTTGGATCACATCAACTATGGAAAGGTGTTCCAGATCACCTGAGAAGGCCATGGCTGGCTCCTTGGAAAAGGTTTGTCTTCACATTTAAGCAGAAAACAGCCATGATTCAAGCAACAAAATGGAGCTGAACCGTAATTTTGTCCAGAGGAGGAAATGTTCTATGCAGGATGACGCCATGCAGGGATTGGCGGCACAGGTTGATACAGCCCAGTGGCAGTGGCTGCGTGCCCACAATGAACGGGGGGCCTTAATACTGGTTGAGGGGATGTTGGAGCTGGCTGTGGTGGGGGAACGGCTCGTGGCGGACGACGCTGCTGCCGTGCAGTCCTGGCTGGCGTCACGGCTTGTCTCAAAGCCGACTGCCGAACAGGTTGCAGCATGGAATGACGTGCCTGACAAGCTGTTCTCCATGTTGGTGGTAAGCCCGTTTGTGTTGATTCAGGAGCAGCACGAGGACAAAGCCCACACCTGCTCCTGAATAAAATAGAACGCTATTTCTGCCTGTTGCTGTTTTCTATCCAGCTATACCTTGCACGACAAGAAAAATAACTCTACACTGTGGTTATAAAAACAGGAGGCGGATATGACAACCATTCGGCAGCGTTTTTTTCTCGATGCAGCAGATTCTGTATTGGTGGTGATTGATGTGCAGGAGCGGCTGTGCAAGGCCATGGACCCGCAGGTGCTGGCCGGTCTGACCGCGAACACGGCTATTCTGCTTGAATCTGCCGCAGAACTGCAGGTGCCGGTTGTGATCACGGAGCAGTATGTCAAGGGGTTGGGCGAGACCCTGGCGGAGTTGCAGGAAAAGGCTGCGGCTGCCCCCCGGCTTGAGAAAATGACCTTCAGTTGCTGCGGCTGCACGGAGTTTGTAGAGCAGCTTCGGGCCAGCGGGCGACGGCAGATTGTGATTACCGGTATGGAGACCCATGTCTGCGTACTGCAGACGGCGGTTGAGCTGCTGGATGCCGGCTATGTCGTGCATCTGGTGCAGGATGCCGTCATGAGCCGTTCTGAACAGAACAAGCAGTTGGCAACAGGGATGATGCAACAGGCCGGGGCGGTGATCACCTGCACTGAATCGGTGCTGTTTCAATGGCTCAAGGCGGCCGGTACTGACTCATTCAAAAAACTTTCCAAGCTGGTGAAGTAGCCCCCATATTCCACGGGAGGTACGGCCATGATCACCACCCTGCTGGAAGGCAACAAGCGCTTTGTCTCCGAGGTCTTTGACCGGGAGAAAGACTACTTTGCCGAGCTGTCCAAACACCAACGCCCAACGGTACTCTGGATCGGTTGCTCCGACTCCAGGGTACCGGTCAATACCATCACCCAGACCAGGCCGGGAGAGGTGTTTGTCCACCGAAACGTGGGCAATATTGTGGCCACCAACGACTGGAACCTTTCCGCGGTGCTGGAGTTCACCATCAATCACCTGAACATACCGGATGTCGTGGTCTGCGGGCATTACAACTGCGGCGGCATCAATGCCCTGGTCAATGAAAGCCCGGATGATCGCTATATCCCGATCTGGCTGAACAATGCCTACAAGGCGCTGGAGCGGGTGGATGACAAGTTACGTTCGTTGCGCCTGCAGGTGACTGACGATCAGCGGCGGCGCCTGATTGAGGAGGAAAACGTCCGGCTGCAGCTGGAGCATCTGCACGAATATCCCTTTGTACGGCGGGCCATGCTGGATGGCAAACTGACCATCCACGGCTGGATGTATGACATGGATAGCGGTGAGATCAAGGTGATGCAGAAAAACGACATAATCTGCCGGTAGCAGCTGCGACCCTTAAGCGGGCTGTCATTTGCAGGTATCCCGCTCTCTGGTACGCTTGAAACGTTTTGAAACGTGGTCCCATTACAGGTTTTGGGAGGTATCGTGATGCAATGGTTCAGAAACTTCAAGATCAGCACCAAACTGGTTGTCTCATTCCTGTTTATTCTGACTCTTATGGCAGCACTGGGGCTTTTCATGATCCTCAGGCTCAGTAGCATCAGCGCCTCCTCACTGGATATGGCAAAGGTGCAGCTGCCGGGGCTGCTCTCCATTTCCCGGATCAGTGACTACTTCGGCAGTTATCGCCGGGGAGAACTGCTGGAGGTCTTATCGGAAAAGAAAGAGGATATTGAAAAGTACGTCAAACGTAACAGTGAGATGCTGGAGAAGCTGAAGAGTGAGCAACAGGTCTATGAAAAATTGATGGATTCTGATGCAGAGAAAAAGGCCTATGCGGAATTTGCTGAAGCGCTCCCCTTGTACCTGGCGGAAAACCCCAGGATTGTTGCCCTGGCCTTGGAAAATAAGGATATTGAGGCCAGTGAGCTTGTCCGCGGTGCCTCCAGCAAGAATTTCAATCGGGCCCTGAAGGCCCTTGAAGCCATTATGGCGGCACAGGTCAAGCAAACGGTCAAGGACAGCTCTGCCATGGTTTCCCTGAGTGCAACATCCCGGACCTGGGTTCTTGTTGCGCTGGTTGTCTGTATCATTGCCGGCCTGATTGAGGCGGTTGTGATCGCCCGCCTGATCAGCGCGCCGTTGCAGGACCTGACCCGCAAGGCAGAACAGATTGCCGGAGGCGACCTGAATGTCACGGTTGATCAGAACTCCAGCGATGAGGTCGGTCAACTGAGTGCTGCCTTTAATACCATGACCACCAACCTGCGTAACCTGATCGGGCGGCTTACCGAGACATCGGCGCAACTGCTGTCAGCCTCCGGCCAGCTGCGGGTTGCTGCCGAACAGATGTCCACCGGTACCGAAGAGGTGGCTGCCCAGGCCAGTACCGTGGCAACTGCCAGCGAAGAGATGTCGGCCACCTCCTCTGATATTGCCAATAACTGCCATATGGCGGCAGACAGCGCCCAGCATGCCGCAGACACCACCCAAAAAGGGTTTGATGTGGTCAGGCATACCGTTGACGGCATTCGCCAGCGGGGTGAGGGGACCAAGGCCAATGCCAAGCTGGTTGAATCGCTGGGGGGACGCTCCGATCAGATTGGTGCCATTGTCTCAACCATTGAAGATATTGCTGATCAGACCAATCTGCTGGCTCTGAATGCCGCCATTGAGGCCGCACGGGCGGGCGAGATGGGCCGCGGTTTTGCCGTGGTTGCCGATGAGGTGCGCGCCCTGGCGGAACGTACCACCCGTGCCACCAAAGAGATCAGTGAGATGATCCGGGCCATCCAGAATGAGACCAGGCAGGCCATCGTTTCCATGGAGGAAGGGGTGAGAGGCACCGAACAGGGGGTCTCGGAAGCGATCCAGCTGGAAACCGCCCTGAATGAAATCCTTGAACAGGTGAATGCCGTGACCATGCAGGTCAGTCAGATCGCCACGGCAGCAGAAGAACAGACCGCGACCACCAGTGAGATCACCAATAACATCAACCAGATCAATCAGGTGGTGAACCAGACCTCACAGGGTGCCCATGAGTCTGCCGGGGCTGCAGCCGGTCTGGCGCATCAGGCGGAAGAGCTGCAGGCCCTGGTACGGCAGTTCAGGTTGTAGAAGGAGCTGTCTGGCTGATCTCTACGCCCTGATCATGACCAGCAGCATCTTGAACGGGACCTCGGCCTTGAGTGCGTGCGGCAGGTTGGCCGGCATGATGATCATCTGTCCGGCAGCCACCTGATGCAGCGTGCCGTCGATGGTAACGGCGGCGGTCCCGTCCAGCACCTGGACCACGGCATCAAACGGGGCGGTGTGCTCTGAAAGCCCCTGTCCCGCATCAAAGGCAAACAGGGTCAGGGTGCCGATCTTTTTGTCAATCAGGGTGCGGCTGACCACCGAGCCGGGCTGGTAGGCCACCTGGCTGTTCATGTCGAATGGCTGTCCGATAATGGTTTGTTGAGTGGTGTTCATCTGGCGCCTCCGTAGGTTTGTTGCGTTGTGCTGAGAGTCACCATACCACCCTGTTGACGCCAACTCCTTGATGCAGGTCAAGCCCGATCATTTTCGTTGAAACGGCTTGACATCCTGCCACTCAAAAGTATGCTTGCCGTGAACTATTCCTAACTATCGACAGAGGAGGAACAATACCATGAATGAGCGCAGCGGCAGCATCACTTTTAAAGGTAACCCGATGACCCTGCTGGGACCGGAGCTGAAGGTCGGTGACAAGGCTCCTGACTTTTTAACGGTTGACACTACCCTTACCCCGGTCAGCCTGGACAGCCATGCAGGGAAGATCAGGGTGATCAGTGCTGTTCCGTCGCTTGACACCCCGGTCTGCGATACCGAGACCCGCCGCTTTAACCAGGAAGCAGCTGGCCTGCCGGAAAATGTCGTGGTGCTGACCATCAGCCTCGATCTGCCTTTTGCCCAGAAGCGCTGGTGCGGCGCTGCCGGAATTGACCGGGTGGTGACCCTGTCCGACTACCGTGAGCGCTCCTTCGGCCTCAACTACGGGGTGCTGATCAAGGAGTTACTGCTGCTCTCCCGTTGCATCTTTGTCGTGGATGCCCAGGGGGTTATCCGGTATATCCAGCAGGTGCCGGAAGTGACCAGTGAACCTGATTATGCAGCTGTGCTGGATGCGGTAAAGAGCTTGCTTTAGGGTGACGGTGCTTTTCCCCTCTTGGCACACAGCTATCAGGACGATCCATGCCGTGTGGCAGCGCTTTGGACGCCATCAGGGCATGTTGCGGGCCTCTGCCCTTTCATTTGATACAACCCTGGCGTTGGTGCCGGTACTGGCGCTGGTCTTTGTGATGCTGCAAACGGTCGGCGTGCGGGAGCTGGTTGAACCGTTCATACTGCAGCAGCTGACCGGTAATTCCAGTGTCATTGCTGCCAGGGTGCATGAGTATGTACGCAACACCAGGGTTGCCGGGCTTGGTTCTTTCAGTACCCTGCTGCTGATTCTTACCCTGTTGTTTCTGCTGGAGAGCATCAGAGAGGCGTTCAATGCGATCTGGGGGGGGGCCGAACAGCGCAGCCTGCTGCGACGCGGTCTGGACTACCTGCTGGTCCTTGCGGCAGTGCCGCTTTTGCTGACCACGGCAATCGGCATGACCTCGCTGCTTCAAAGCCAATGGCTGGTTCAGTGGCTGATCAACAACACCAGTCTCGGAGAAGGGGTGCTGCTGCTCTTCAGGCTGACCCCTTTCTTCTGCAGTTCTCTGGTGCTGGTACTGGTGTATCTGCTGCTGCCTGGCGTAAAGGTCAGGTTTGCCTCGGCACTGACGGGAGGGGTTGCCGCCGGGGCCTGCTGGCAGCTTGCCCACTGGGTCTATTTCCGTTTTCAGTTTGGTGTGACACGTTATAATGCCATCTACGGAGCCCTGTCGTTGCTGCCGTTTCTGCTGATCTGGATCTACACCAGCTGGCTGGTGGTGCTGCTGGGATTTGAGCTGGTTCGTTGCCATCAGCAGGGTGGTTTTTCCGGTGATGAGGTTATCGCTGCAGGTGAGGTGCGGTCATGAAGGCCCTACGTAGTCTATTGCTCGGTTTGCTGGTGTTGCTGGTACTGCCCTGTCTCTGCCGGGGCCAGCAGCAGGTTATCCGGGTCGTCATGGATGACAACTATCCTCCCTTTATCTTCAGGTCTGCGGATGGCGCTCTGCAAGGCATTCTGGTTGATCAGTGGCAGCTCTGGGAACAAAAGACCGGTGTGCATGCAGAACTGAGCGCCATGGATTGGGCCGTTGCCCAGCAGCGGATGCAGGCCGGAGAGTTTGATGTTATTGATACCATATTTAAAACAGAGGAGCGCATCCAGAAGTATGATTTTGGTAAGCCCTACCAGAAAATAGATCAGCCGGTCTACTTTCGTCGCGAGATCAGCGGCATACGAGACATAGGCTCCCTGAAGGGATTTACCATTGCCGTCAAGGAAGGGGACGCCATTATCGGCTTCCTGAGACAGCACGGTATCGATACCCTGGTTACCTATCCCAGTTACGAAGCGATCATACGCGCTGCCAAAGAAGACAAGGTTGCGGTCTTTTCTGTTGATCAGTCCCCCGCATCATATTTTCTCTACAAAATGGGCATGGTGGACCGCTTCAAGCAGACTGAACCGCTGCATAGCGGACAGTTTCACCGTGCGGTAAGAAAAGGAGACATGGCGACACTACAGCTGGTTGAAAAAGGATTTGCCGCCATAACACCAGCTGAACTTAAGCGGATCGACGAAACCTGGTACGGTTCTGCTGCACGATACAACAGCAGTTATAACTGGCTCTGGTGGGTACTGGGCGGTGTGGCGCTGCTTGCACTGCTGCTGTTGTTCTGGAACCGTGGCCTACGCAGGATCATTGCCCGCAAGACCCATGAACTACGGGAGAGTGAACGGAACTATCGCGAGCTGGTGCAGGGGTCTGACAGTATCATCCTCCGCTGGAAACGGGATGGCTTGATCATTTTTGTTAATGATTACGGTGCCCGTTTTTTTGGCTATGAGGCGTCTGAGCTGATCGGAGAATCGTTGTTTCAGACCATTGTGCCGCACAATCAGGTGGACGGTCGCGACCTGCACCAGCTGCTGGCTGATATCTTCGTACATACCGATCAGTACCGGGTCAACCTGAATCAGAATATGCGTAAGGATGGCGGTCTGGTCTGGATTTCCTGGAATAACCGTCCGGTTTATGATGATCAGGGCCAGGTGCTTGAGATGTTGAGTGTCGGTATTGACATCACCGCCCGCATAGATGCGGAAAATGCGCTGCGCCAGAATCAGCAGGATCTGGTGCAGGCCCGCCAGGCGGCTGAAGGGGCAAATGAGGCAAAGAGCCTCTTCCTGGCCAACATGAGCCATGAGATCCGCACCCCCTTGAATGCCATTATCGGTATCAATTCGCTGCTGGTGGAACGCCTGGATGCCGGCGAGTTGAAGGAGCTGGCCAAGGATTCCATGGCGGCTGCGAATAACCTGCTGGATATCATCAGCGATGTGCTGGATATCTCCAAGATCGAGGCGGGCAAGCTGGAGATCGTCACGGTTCCCTTTGACCCGCGCATGCTGGTCAATCAGCTTGAGCGAATGTTCGGCGCGATTGTGCGGGAGAAGGGGCTGCGCTTTGATGTCTCGCTGGGGGCCAGACTGCCGGGGCTGTTGCTGTCAGATCCGGCCCGGATACAGCAGATCGGCGTCAACCTGTTGTCCAATGCCCTCAAGTTTACGGAGCAGGGGGCCATCCGGCTGCGGCTGACCGGCAGTGTCCTTGATGACAATACGGTGCAGCTTGACCTGATCGTCTCGGATTCTGGCAAAGGTATTCTGGCCGAAAACATTGAACGGGTCTTCAGCCCCTTTGTGCAGGAAGACCTCTCCACCACCCGTAAGTTCGGCGGTACCGGGCTTGGCCTGGCGATCTCCCGGCACCTGGCAGAGATGCTGGGGGGCAGTATCAAGGTTGAGAGCCGGATTGGCGAAGGGAGCACCTTTACCTGTAGCATCCCGTGCACGATCAGTAAAAAGCTGACATCAGAGCTTGCCAGTGCCGCCCGTGACGAAGCGCAGAAGATCTGCCGCCGTCTGCGGATTCTGGTGGCCGAGGATTCTGTGGTGAACTGCAAAATGATGGAGGCCATCCTGCGGATGGAGGGGCACCGGGTACGCTTTGCCGATACCGGCCGCAAGGCCGTGCAGGCCTGGCAGGAGGAGCCGTTTGACCTGATCCTGATGGATATCCAGATGCCCGAGATGGATGGCGTGCAGGCCACGGCGATTATCCGGGCCACTGAGGCGGAGAAGGGCGGGCATATTCCGATCATTGCCCTGACCGCCTATGCCATGATCGGTGATAAACAGCGCTTTCTTGATGCCGGCATGGATGCCTACCTGCCCAAACCGATTACAACCGAGCAGCTGCGTCGGCTGTTGTGGGAGTACGGCCAGGAAGAGTAATTTCAATTCCATTTCAAGTCGCAATCTTCGTTGGCTTGTCATCGGCTCCTCAACGTACTGCGTGTACGCCTGCGTCGCCGAGTTCCTCGCCGTCTTGCTATCATCCTTGATCTGGAATTGGAGTATCCCGGTCCGTTTGTGCCGGAGCCATGCCGGTGATGAGGTTTTCTCCGGGATGGCTCCGGAAACTGCGGATACTGCCCTGTTCGTCAACCCTGCGTAACAACCCTGCGATACGGCTGAGTGCATCAGCCGCAAGTCCGTCAGGTGTGTCGCCACGTTGCTGACCGCTGGTGTGATGGATCCATTGGTCGGGCCAGTCTCTCGCACGTCCCCGCTGCCAGTCAGGGGGGTAGAACAGTTTCTGCCAGCGACGAAGGCTGGGTACCGGTAAAACTCCGAGCAGGCGGGCCAGGAGCTGCCAGTACGGAGAACCGTATATGGCCTGAATACGGCTGTGCAGCTGAATGGTTTCCTGCAGTACCTCCTGCGGCAGTTTTCTCTCCGGATCAAAAACCCCCTGTAATACCGTTGCCGCCACCTCGCTGACCGGCCCGCTCAAAAGTTCCTCCAGCCGGAAGACCGGTGGTTTCCTGCCCTGATACAACAACCAGAGATCAAGCTCGGTCTCCAGGCGGTAATGCTGCCCCAGATCGTCACCCGCCAGGGCACAGATGTAGGGGTGGAAGGTGATGTCTGCATCAATATGCGAGGCTATTCCCAGCAGGCAGGCGGTGGCGGCAGGGCTGAGTGTGGTTTGCTCGGCAAAACGCAGCAGCGGTGCATAGCTACTGCCGGCAGGCTCATGAAAGCCCCGGGCCAGCTGCAGGGCGGTCTCACTCCAGGGGCCACGCACCAGATGCAGCAGGGTGTCGGGCAACACGGCTCCCACCAGGTAGGCTGCCTGGTGCTCTTCAAGCAGTTGTCTGATGGTCCGGTCCAGCGGCAGCTGTTTTACTGCCTCTGCTGCCAGCCACCAGTGGGTAAGTTCCTTGGGCATGGGATCAGCAGGAGAGCAGCGGCGTGGCTACAATCCGGTTGCGTCCTTCCTGTTTGGCCCGGTAGAGGGCGCTGTCCGCCTCTTGCAGCAGGCAGACGGATTGGTGCTCTCGTTTGGCAACGGCAGTGGCAATACCGATACTGATCGTGACATGTTCACCCAGTGGTGAGGCAGGATGGGGAATGGCAAGCTTGGCCATTTGCTCGATGATCTCGCGGGCCACCACCTGGGCGCCGTCTGCATCGGTCTCCGGCAGAACCGCCAGAAATTCCTCGCCGCCATAGCGCCCGACAAAATCGGCCGCCCGCCCCAATGACAGCTTGAGGGCCTGGGCAACCGTCCGCAGGCAGTCGTCACCGGCCAGGTGCCCGCAACTGTCATTATAGGCCTTGAAATGGTCAATATCGATCATCAGCAGCGATAATGGCTTCAGGGAACGGCTGCCACGCCGCCATTCCCGTTCCAGTACCTCATCCAGCGCCCGCCGGTTGGGTATGCCGGTCAGGCCGTCCAGATGGGAGAGCCGGGCCAGCAGATCACGTTGACGTTTCAGTTCAATCTGGTTGCGAATCCTTAAGCGGACAATGGTCGGGTTGAACGGCTTGGCAATATAATCAACCGCCCCGAGTTCAAGGCCGATCGCCTCATCTTCCTGCTGGCTCATGGCGGTGATGAAGATGATCGGTACATCCCTCAGGACAGGGTCTGCCTTCAGCTTCCGGCAGACCTCATAGCCGTCCATTTCCGGCATGATGACATCCAGCAGAATCAGGTCCGGCAGTGATTCTGAGGCAATCCGCAGGGCATCGCGACCATTGGTGGCAAAGAAGAGGTGGTAGCCGTCCTTCAGGGTCTCATTCAACATCTGGATGTTGGTGGGGGCGTCGTCCACCAGCAGGATCATGAGCTTTCCATCACGTTCCGGTGTCACGGGGTCTCCTCGCAGGTGCCGGTTTTTTCGGCCAGGGTGTGCAACAGCATCAGAGCCTGTTGATAATCAAGACGTTGGGCTGCGTCAGCCAGGGCTGCCAACTGGGGACGATCCGATTCAGACGGAAGCAGACCGCGCAGGCGATTCAAGGGGGTGGTGATATCCAACGAATGGATTTCCAGCAGATGCTGCAGTTCTCCCAGCAGGGCGGCAATTTCAGCCGGAGATCCGGTGTTTGCACCGGCTGAAATCGTGTCCGGTTCGTCCAGCAGGGCGGCTGTCGAGCAGATCTCCTGCAGGGCGGCTTCAAAAAGCGGCAGCAACGCCGCTGATGCCTTGGGATCCCGTTTCTTGAGGGCCGCCTCAAGGTTGGCAGCGGCAATATGCAGCCGCTCTGCCGCCAGATTGCCGGCAACCCCCTTGAGTCCGTGGACCAGTCGCGCCGCAGAGGGTAGATCGTTATCTGCCATCAGCTGCCGGACTTCGGCAGGCATTGCCTGATGTTCCTGGGCAAACATGCGGATCAGTTGTTTCAGGAGGCGTGTGTTGCCATTCACCCGCTTCAGAGCCGCTTCAACCGTGATGCCGGGCAACTGCTGCGGCAGCTGGTCCGGCAGGTCTGCCGGCAACTCGGTTCCTGTTTCATCGGCCGCAGGGGCGCCGGGAACGCGGCCGGTCAAGCGTGCCAGCAGTTCATAGAGTTTTTCCACTGCGATCGGTTTGGCAAGGTGTTCATTCATACCGGAAGACAGGCAGCGTTCCCGTTCTTCAGTCAAGGCGTGGGCGGTCATGGCGATGATCGGTAGCCGGTTGCGGCTGTAGCGGCGACGAATCTCCTGGGTTGCTTCATAGCCGTCCATGATCGGCATCTGGATATCCATCAGAATCAGGTCAATCCTGTCACCGTGGTCGTGCATTGACGCGACGGCCTCACGGCCGTTATTGGCGGTTTCAACCT
The DNA here is from genome assembly GCF_015239775.1 of Trichlorobacter lovleyi. Lineage (NCBI taxonomy): Bacteria > Pseudomonadati > Thermodesulfobacteriota > Desulfuromonadia > Geobacterales > Geobacteraceae > Trichlorobacter > Trichlorobacter lovleyi. The sequence goes on along the minus strand of NZ_CP058409.1, from coordinate 2,975,711 downwards.
GCACACCCACTGCCTCAAGGATTTCGCGGGCGATCTGGCGGTTGATCGGATGATCTTCCGTCACCAGCAGTTGCAATCCCTGCAGAGAACGGTAGCGCTGTACCAGGGCACTACGGTTTGATCCGGCCTTTCTGCGTGCGCTGGTGGTTCCAATGCCGAAAACAGCGCTGAAGGTGAAACAGCTACCCTGTCCGGGGCGGCTTGTGACCTTGATGGCGCCACCCATCATTTCCACCAGATGGCGGCAGATGGTCAGGCCCAGGCCGGTGCCGCCATGGGTGCGGGTGGTGGAGGTATCCCCCTGGGAGAACGGTTTGAACAGGCGGTCAAGCGTCTGCTCATCCATCCCGACGCCGGTGTCAGTGATGCTGATCTCAACTGTTATCTCGTCGCTGTCGGCACGTTCTGCACCCCGGCGGATCTGGAGCGTGACCGTGCCGCTGTCGGTAAACTTGAGGGCATTACCCAGCAGGTTGACCAGGACCTGCTCCAGGCGCAGCGGATCTCCCACCAGGGCATCGGGTATGCTGGTGTCAACCTGCTGTTCAAGGTTGATCCCTTTCTCGCGTGCCTTGATTGACAGCAGGGCAAGGGCACGTGTCACCACCCCTTCCAGTGAAAAATTGGTTTTTTCAATCTGCAGGCGGCCTGCCTCAATCTTGGAGACATCAAGGATGTCGTTGATGATGCCCAGCAACGACTGGGCTGAGTTGCTGACGGTATCCAGATACTCCCGTTGTTTGTGATTCAGGTCGGTTTGCAGGGCCAGATGTACCAGCCCCAGAATTGCATTCATCGGGGTGCGGATTTCGTGGCTCATATTGGCCAGAAACTCGCTCTTTGAGCGGCTGGCCCCTTCTGCCGTGTCACGGGCCAGGGCAAGTTCTTCGTTCAGTCTGGTCAGCTCACGGGTCCGTTCAGCGACCCGCTGTTCAAGCTCTTCATTGTTCTGTTTGAGCAGTTGATTGGCCTGCTGCAGGTTCTCTTCATTACGGCGCTGGTCAGTAACGTCGATGGTCAGGATCGAGACGCTTTCCACGCCGCCGTCAAGGGTGCTGACCGGGTTGAGGTGGTGTTCAAACTGCCAGAGGTCCTGGGCGTCGTTAAAGATCAGCGGTCTGCCGCTGGAAAAGACCTCCTCGATTCTGGCCCGGCGTCTTTGTGCCACGTCGGGGCTGAACAGTTCATCCAGGCTGCTGCCGGTTACCTGGCTGAGCCCTTTTTTATTAAGCCGCCGTGCAAAGGTGCTGTTGGCAATCAGGACCGTTGCGGTGCGATCCACCAGGTAGAGCGATTCAGGATTGCCGTCCACCAGAGAACGGAGAATGCGCTGGCTTTGCTCCAGGGCCTGTTCTGCAGCGTGCTGGACGGTAATGTCGCTGCCGATGCTGGTGACGCCGCTAATGGCCCCGCTGGTGTCGTGGTTGAGGGTGTTACTCCAGGCCACCGTCCGCAGTACACCTGATTTGGTCAGGATGGCGTTCTGGTCGTGCTGGACGATCTCGGCTTTCGTCACCATCTGGTTAAAGGCCTGTCTGGCCGGCTCCGGTTCTGCGATGAAGAGATCAAACCAGTTTTTACCGATCAGCTCGTGGCGTCTGTAGCCGGTGATCTGCAGCAGGTAGTCATTGCAGTAGCTGATGGCACCGTTGGTCTCGAGGCAGACGGTCAGCATAGGCAGGTTGTCAAAGACATCCTTCAGTCGTGCTTCACTGTCCTTTGCTGAACCTTCAGCCCGCTGGCGGGCTTCGGTCATTTTATTGAAGGAGCCTGCAAGGAGCCCCAGCTCTCCTGCTGGCTGACCGGAGATGCGGTAGGAAAGATCACCACGGGTAACAGCGGCCACGGCATCTTTCAACTGTGTCAGAGGGTGGGCCAAGGTGCGGTACAGCAGCACGGACAGGAGCAGAGGCCAGATTGCCGCTGCCAGCAGTAACAGTTGGTTCAGCGTGTTGATCTGGTTGGTGCGGGCCTGCAGGGTGCGGGCGTAGTAGCTGTTGAGTTGGTCAATTACCGGGAGAAACGTCTTGATCTCCTGGGTCAGCAGGAGGGCGCCGCGGCTGGAGAGGGTGCTGCTGCCCCGTGTCATCTGATCAAGCTGTTTTGAAAGGTGCTGCGGTGCTGTGGTGAGTTTTTGAAGGAGTTGCTGCTCATCTGTGGAGGGGAAGAACGGCTTCAGACCTGTGGTCAGGCTGCTGATCCGGTTGCGGGCTGCCTGCAGGTGGTATTGGGCTGTCTTGCCGGAACCTGGCGGTGGTTCCTGCAGGAACAGGACAAAGTCATTCAGCTCTGCAGAGAGCGGGGCGGTCTGGGCTACCGCCTCGCCTGCAAGGGCGGCGGCACGTTGCCCATAGAGCATGCCGCCGGCAGCGCCTGCGGCGCAGAGCAGCGGTACCAGTACCAGTATGATCAGCTGTGTGCGGATAGTCATGGCCGCTCACTTTCACCAAAGGAAATGACGGCGGTAGTATACCCTGTTTATCAGGATTCTCAAGTGATTGTCGGTGATTCTTGCGCCGTGGGGGAAATGCGGTGTACAGTATGACCATGTCCAGCTCAGAATGGTTTGACGATATCTCGCAACGGCTTGCCCGTACCAGGCCTGTGTGCTTTCCCGTGGATGACCGGAAACCGGCTGCTGTCGCGCTTATTCTGAGTAACCACCGTGTCAGCCCGGAACTGCTTTTTATTGAACGTGCCCACCATCCCGGCGATCCCTGGTCAGGCAATATCGGTTTTCCCGGTGGCCGCCGCGATCCGGTTGATAGAAGCCTGCGTCATACCGCCGAACGTGAGACCATGGAAGAGGTGGGGATCGATCTCACTTCGGCCACCTTGCTTGGCAGACTGTCCGACATAATCGGGGCCAACCTGCCGGTGCGGGTCTCCTGTTTTGTGTATGGCCTCACTAGACCGGTCATGCCGGTTTTGTCCCATGAGGTCCATGATGCCTTCTGGTTTGATCTGCAGCAGTTGTCCAACCCGCAGCGTCAGATAACGGCCCGGGTCAGTTTTGGCGGGAAACAGCTGGAGGCGCCGGCAATTGACCTGGGACTGCCGGGGAAGATGGTGCTGTGGGGGATCACCTACCGGTTGGTGGAACAGTTCCGGGAGATTCTGGAATCGGGTGAAGAGCGGCAGCTGCCCTATGAACTGCCGCTGTAGACCGGTCAGGCCTTGAATTTGCTTTCTGTCCCTGCGATCAGGCGGCTGATGTTGCTGTGATGCTTGATGATGACAACCGCTGCAATCAGGACAGTGGCAATCAGCAGTTGCGGTGAATGGGGCCGGAAAAAGATAATCAGCGGCATAACTGCAGCAGCCATGATTGAGCCCAGCGAGATGTAGCGCCAGATCGCCACCAGCAGGATGAAGACCGCCAAAGCGCCCACCACCGCGAGCGGGGCCAGGGCCAGGAAGACCCCCAGGGCGGTGGCAACCCCTTTTCCTCCCTTGAAGAGCAAAAAAACAGAGAAGACATGGCCGCAGAAAGCGGCCAGCCCTACCCAGGCCTGCATCGGCTCGGCATAGCCCAGCTGCCAGACCAGCAGTACCGGCAGCAGCCCCTTCAGGCAGTCACCCACCAGGGTCATGATCCCGACCTTGCGTCCCACGGTACGATAGAGGTTGGTGGCACCGATGTTGCCACTGCCTTCGTTGCGGACATCAATGCCGTACAGTTTGCCCAGCAGCAGGCCGGTGGGGACCGATCCCAGCAGGTAGGCCCCTGCTATCCAGAGCAGACCGGTGGTCATAGTTTGTCAGCCAGCAGCTTACGGGCATCATCCAGATATTTGCTGGCAGGGTATTCGCGGATCAGGCGGCTGAAGGTGGTCTGCATCTTGTCCAGCTGCCTGTTTGCAATGTAGGCCTTGCCCAGGTAGAAGAGGGTTTCGTCATTACCGGTATAATCGGGGAAGTTTGCCAGCGCCCCTTCAAAGCGGCCGATGGCGGCCTGATAGTGGTCGGTGCGGTAGTAGAAACGCCCGACATAGATCTCGTACTGGGCCAGCTTGCCTCGGCAATCGGCAATCTTCTCCTGTACCTTGGCGACATATTGTGACTTGGGATACTGGCGGATAAAACTTTCAAACAGGGCCAGTGCATTTTTGGTTGGGGTCTGATCGGTATCGATACCGGTGATCAGGTTGTAGCTGGCAAGCCCCTGGCGGTACAACGCAAACTGGACTAGATCATGGGTTGGGTGCAGTTTGCGAAAGTCTTCGTAGGCTGCTCCGGCCTCGATAAAGTCGTGGTTTAGGAAGTAGGCGTTGCCAATACCGATCTCCGCCTTGGCGGCTAGTTCCGGGTCAGGAAAGGTCTCCTTGACTCTTTTCCAGCTCTCAACCGCCTGCTCGTAGCGGCTTTTTTGGAAGGCGGTTTCGCCCTGGGCGTAGAGTTCTTCCGGTGTCGGGTCGGTCTTGGGGGCGCTGGCACACCCCTGCAGCATCAGCAGGGCGGTGCCGGCGACCAGCAAACTGTATCGAAGCAGTTTCATCGCAGGTCCTTTGGGCAACTGGTTTAGTCCAACAGGTCAGCACCGCGCTGGTCGGTGACCAGTGCGGCAATCGTATCATGGTTCAGCCAGACGGCAGCTTCGCTGCAGCTCCAGGATGCCTGCACCATCAGACGACCGGTGGAACGGAACACCAGTCGCGACAGTTCGGCGCAGATCAGCTGCTTCTGGTCGCGGTGCATCTCCATCAGTTTTGCGGAGGTGGCCAGCATCAGCTCCATCTGCTGACGGGTTGAGTGCTGGGGCCAGCTGCTGAACTCCAGCGCATCGTTGATCAACGGTGCGGCCAGATACTCGGCGGCAATGGTCATCAGGCTGTCAAGAGAGCAACCATCAGCCAGCAGCGCCTTGCAGCGCTCAGTCAGCGGCACAGACTGTTCCGGGGCAACCTGCCCGAGTGCCGTCAGCAATGGGTACAGCGACAGCTCAACCCCCAAAAAGAGGGCGCTGGAGTTGGTCAGGATCTCGGGGCAGTTGAAGACCGTGGCGTTGATGCCCTGTTTGCGGGCCGCAACAGCATGATCCTCCAGCCGCATCTTGGCAAACCCCTGCAGGTAGGGGGTGTAGGACTGCCATTGGTAGCTGCCGTTGACCAGAATGCCGGTGCCGTGATAGCCGTAGGCCGTGCAGGCCACCCGGCTGCCTGCCTGCTCTGCCCGTTTGCGGAGTCCGGCAGAGGCGTCAATCAGGTATTTGAAGGTGTCAGCGGTTACCTCATTGAAGCTGGCGTCGCAGAGCTGGCCGATGGCGCTGTTCCAGAACGGCTCGGAAGGCAGATACTTGTCGCCGCTCCCCTTGAAGACCCGGTTCAGGAGCGGCATGAAGAAGCGGGCGCGGGGAATACCGCCGGCCATGGTATGGGCCAGGATGATGTTGGCTGAGGCGGGAATCAACCGCGCCAGTTCCGTCATGACCTGCTGCAGGTTGGCGCAGAAGCGGGCCCTGCCGGCGGCGCAGGCCTGCTCAAGAAAGCCCGGCTCAAAGCTGATGCTCTCCCACTCATCCGGTTTGGCCTTTTTAAGCCGCTCGGCAACGGATGGGGCGCCGTTCGGGCTTTCCATGTCAAAACCGGCCTCCAGGGGGATGTTGATGATCCTGCTGCCCAGCAGCGCCTCCGCCTCCGCCAGTTCTTCAGCGGTCAGGGGGCGCAGGGTGCCGTCACTGTCACGACGCCCCACCGTCGTGCCCAGAACGGTCATTCCCAGGCGCTTGGCCTCTTCCAGCAGGCCGTTGGCGTAGCCGCGGCCAAACAGCTCTCCCACCAGTACCAGTACGTCTCCAGCTTTGTATCCTGCTGCTGTTGGCAGGGTTGTCATCGGGCAGTAGTCAACCATCTCTCCATCTCCTTGGTATCTCAATTCCAGCTCGGCAGAGACTGGAATTACTGAATTGAATTTGCCTTTTTACCACGAAGCCCGAACTCTTGAAAACAGAAAACGTTCCATCGTGACAAGCTGCCGGATTGGTGCTACCTTTTAAGCTTGCCGATATCAGGAGGAGTAGACAGATGGATGATGACCTGATTCTGTTGGGACACGGTAGTGGCGGAACGCTCTCGCACCGCCTGCTGGATGATCTGATCGTTGCCACACTGTCCGGTCACGGACCGGGGGAACAGAACGATGCAGCCTTACTGGCTGCCGGAGAGACCCGGCTGGCCTTTACCACTGATGGCTATGTGGTCGATCCGCCGGTCTTTCCCGGTGGTACAATCGGCTCTCTGGCTGTCCACGGCACGGTTAATGACCTGGCCATGATGGGGGCACGCCCCTTGTGGCTTTCCTGTGCCATGATCATTGAAGAGGGGTTCAGCCGCAGCCAGCTGGCCGGTATTCTGAACGATATGCGCCAGGCTGCCGATGCTGCCGGCGTGCGGATTGTCACCGGCGATACCAAGGTGGTACCCCGCGGCAAGGCGGACCGGATCTTTATCACCACCTCCGGCGTGGGGGTGCTTGAACATGATCTGGCCATCCACGGCGCCAATGCCCGTCCCGGCGACCGGATTATCCTGTCCGGCAGCATGGGGGATCACGGGATTGCCGTGATGGCCGCCCGGGAAGGGCTGCCGGTTGAGGGGCTTTGCAGTGACTCTGCCCCACTCTGGGATCTGGTGGAACAGATGCTGGAGGAGGCCGGTGAAGGGATCAGGGTGCTGCGAGACCCGACCCGCGGTGGTGTGGCCACGACCCTGAAGGAGATTGCAGGCCAGTCCGGTGTTACGCTGCAGCTTGAAGAGGATCAGCTGCCGGTTCATCCGCAGGTGCAAGGCGTCTGCGGGATACTGGGATTTGATCCTCTCTACGTTGCCAATGAAGGTAAACTGCTGGCCATTGTGGCGCCTGAGCTGGCAGAAGCGCTGCTGGCACGGATGCAGCGGCATCCCCTGGGGCACCAGGCCGCCATCATCGGTACGGTTGAGGCCGGAGAACCGGGGCGGGTACGGATGCGGACAACGGTTGGCGGGATGCGGGTGGTGGAGATGCTGGCAGGGGAACAGCTTCCCCGTATTTGTTGAGGAACGGTCCTTTTTTGCCCTGAGCCAGTCAAGCTGCGGCATGTCTTGTGCGGCGTACTCCGCTGTACGCCTCCGCGCCATTCCTGGCTTGCCAGACTCAGAACAAAAAAATCCTCGTTCCTAGGTTGGTCATATTTACATGTTTGCAGGAGTTAGGCATGGCCAGGGACAAGACGCCGGTTACTCCGGCAGTACGGGCGTTGCGGGCAGCCGGGATCAATTTTAGCGATCATCCCTATGCCTATGAAGAGAAGGGCGGTACCGCCGTTTCCTCGCGGGAGCTGGGCGTTGATGAACATTGTGTCATCAAGACCCTGGTGATGGAGGACGACCGCAAGCAGCCGCTGATCGTGCTGATGCATGGTGACCTGCAGGTTTCCACCAAGGAGCTTGGCCGTCTGATCGGTGCCCGTTCCGTGGAACCGTGCAAGCCGGAAACCGCCCAGAAACATACCGGCTATCTGACCGGCGGGACTTCTCCCTTTGGTACGAAGAAGCAGCTGCCGGTCTATCTGGAAGAAACGATCCTGGAACTGCCCAGGATTTACCTTAACGGTGGCAAGCGCGGCTTTCTGGTGGGGCTTGCACCGGCTGATCTGATGCAGCTGTTACAGCCGACCCCGGTCCGGGTCGGGTATGCTAAATGATTGAAGAGGTGAAAGGATGCCCTCATTAACCCTTGATGCAGCGATGGTTGAACAGCTACGGCGGGTGTTGACGGCGGTTGAGCAGGTTCTGCCCAAGCCGGTGCCGGTGATCGACTGGACTGAAACCCATGCCGCCAACTGGCGTCGCCGTGGCAACGGAGGCTATCTTGATCCGGTGCCGGAGATCGAGGCGTTTCATCTGGATGACCTGCTGGGGATTGATGAGCAGAAGCGGACGGTGGAGGAGAACACCCGCCAGTTTCTGGCCGGCCTGCCGGCCAACAATACCCTGCTGTGGGGGACACGGGGCACCGGCAAGTCTTCCTTGGTGCGGGCCTTGCTGCACAGTTATGCGCCGCAGGGGTTACGGGTGATCCAGGTGGACAAGGACGACCTGATACATCTGCCGGCGATTGTGGATGAGATCAAGCGTCAGCCGTACCGTTTTATCCTGTTTTCCGATGATGTCTCGTTTGAGACAGGGGAGTCCAGCTACAAGATGCTGAAAAGCGCACTGGATGGCTCGGTCTATGCCCCGCCGGAAAACGTGCTGATCTACGTCACCTCCAACCGGCGCCATCTGCTGCCGGAATATGAAAGCGACAACCGTGGCGCGATGCTGGTCAATAATGAGATCCATCACGGTGAAACGGTGGAGGAAAAGATATCGTTGTCCGGCCGCTTCGGTCTCTGGATCGGCTTCCATCCCTTTAGCCAGGATCAGTTTCTGGAGGTGGCCCGGCAATGGGTCGAACGTCTCTGCCAGCGGAACGGCAGCTCTCTGCGCTGGAGCGAAGAGGCCCGTCAGGCTGCCGTCCTCTGGGGACGCCAGAAGGGGGATCACAGCGGACGGATTGCGCTGCAGTTTGCCAATCAGTGGGTGGGCAGCACCCTGTTAAAGCAGGGGACGAACAACTAAAATCAAAGCAGGGGGTAACGCCATGCTCCGTAAGGCCCAGATCGGCGATGTGAAGGAAATACAGAAATTATTGACCACCTATGCCAGCAAAGGAGACATGCTCTCCAGATCGCTGTCGGAGTTATATGAGGCCTTGCGTGATTTTTATGTGGAGGTGGCTGAAGATGGCAGGATTCTGGGGGCCGCTGCCCTGCATATTGTCTGGGATGATCTGGCCGAGGTCCGTTCGGTGGCCGTGGTGGAAGACTCCGGCCGTAAAGGGGTAGGGACCACCCTGGTCAACGCCTGCATTGATGAAGCCCGCGACCTGGGGCTGAAGCGGATCTTCTGTCTGACCTACAAGCCTGAGTTTTTTGGTAAGCTTGGTTTTGTGCTGGTGGATAAGTCAACCCTGCCGCACAAGGTCTGGGGGGACTGTATCAAGTGCCCCAAGTTCCCTGACTGCGATGAGAATGCCATGATTCTGGATTTATAACTCGATCCTGAACTCGGCCCCTGCGGCTGTATTGCGGACTGTAAGGGTGCCGCCCATGTTGCGTTCAATCATGGTCTTGGCCATGTACAATCCGATGCCGGTCCCCTGGCTCGGCCCCTTGGTGGTGAAGTAGGGCTCGAAGATCTGTGGCAGGATCTGCTGCGGAATGCCACCGGCATTATCAGAGACCGTCAGTACAGAACGGTCGCCTTCCTGCCGGATCACCAGGGTAATGGCCGGCCCCGGCACCTGTCGCTCAAGCAGGGCGTCACGGGCATTATTGAGGATGTTCATCAGGCTCTGGGCGTATTCGTTGGGGTAGCCGATGGCCCGGACATCCGCTTCCGCCGCTATACTGACCATGATCCCCTTGTCATCCAGAGTCGATCTGAGCAGGTTCAGCGTCTTTTCAACAACCTCCTGCAGGACAAATTCCCGTTTTTCCCGATCCTTGATGAAAAAGCTCCTGAAATCATCAATCGTGCCGGACATGTAGAAAAGTATGTCCATCACCGCCTTGATGTCCCGGTCCATCTCTTGCTGTGACAGTTCCCCAGCCTTGTTCAGGTACTGCATGGTCTGAATTGAGACCGCGATGTTATTGAGCGGTTGACGCCACTGATGGGCGATGTTGTTCAATAGTTCACCCATGGCAGCCAGCTTGCTTTGCTGCAGCAACAGGGTGTCCTTTTTGCGCAGTTCGTCGATAGCCTCGGCAATCCGTTCTTCAAGCGAACAGTTAATGGCGTTCAGCTCTTCCTCGGCCTGTTGGCGTTGCGCAATCTCATCTTCCAGCAGCGCCGCCTGCTCATGCAGGGTATCCTCAATCTGTCTGCGTTCCGTGAGGTAGTCGCAGATCTGCCCCTGCATGCTGTTGAGTGAATCGACCAACAGATCAAGCTCATCCTTGGCGTCCTGCGGGCTGGCTTGGTTGCGTTCCAGCCGGAGCGGTTCATGCAGATTGCTGATGGTGAGCGCTGCAGCATGGCGGGCCATAACCGCCAGATGACGCCCGATCAGTTGATAAAACAGCAAAAAGATAAAGGTTGAGATGAAGAAAATCATGACCGCCTGGGTGAAGAGGATCAGCAGTGCCCGTTCCTTCATCCGTTGGATGACATGATCGGTACAGGCGGTGATTTGCAGGGTGCCGAGCGGTATGTTTTTACCGCGGTGCTGGTAGGAGAGTGGAATGGTATGGATAAGCTGATGGCGTGCCTTGCTCTGCCCCACCACCAGCACCGGCTCATCCGTCCGTTCAAGCCGCAGCGATTCAATCATCGGCAGTGCCAGAATTCCCTTCAGCTGGGCATTAAGCCCACGATCATCAAACAGCCAGATGTCATTGATCAGGCTCGGCAGGTGGCTGGTTTCAATGTCGGTCAACTGTCGACTGATACTGTCCAGATCTTTGTGGTAGTCGATATACAGTTGCAGGCAGGTTCCGCCCAACGTCAGGACGGTGCTGAAGATAACGATGGCCAGGATAAACCTGCGCGCGATGCCGAAGGACTTCGGTATGATCCGGTCAGCAGTCAAGGCTATTTAGCCAGCTTTGCAGGCAGATAGGGGGCCAGGGTCTGCTTGAAAATGGCATCATAACTGCCATCCCGCTTCATTTCCCGCAGGGTTGCCGCCAGCCGGGGGGCCAGTTTTTCATGTTTTTTGTTGAGATAGAGGAACATCTCTTTGCTTGCCAGGGGAGGCTGGGCGCTAAACAGCTCCTTTAACCCCAGTGTGTGGATCGTGTAGTACGCACCATACAGCTCGGCAAAGGCCAGCTCAATCCGGTCGCTGTCCAGTACCTTGAACAGGCTGGTACGGTTTTCCACTACGGTCAGTTGACGTACATCCTTGATATTCTCCTCGGCGATATACCAGCCCTTGATATAGCCGACATGATAAGGCTTGAGGCTGGCCCAGTTTGGTGTCTTCAGTCCCTTGCGCTTGGAAAAAATCACAAACTGGACATCAATGATCGCCTCCGGCACCCTGATCAGGTGGGGAAACTTCTTTTCCATCCCCTGGACCCGCAGGAAATTGCCGTCATCAATGGCCTGTTCGGCGTTGCTTAAGGAACGTGCCGAGGATACCGGAATAATCTGGACCTCAATCCCCAGCCGTCTGCAGGCCTCACGGATCACCTGATCAGAAAAGCCTTTCTGGTCCTCGGTTGAAAGCGGCGGACGGTCTGCTGTACCTAGAACCAGTGTCTGTCCGGCATGCAGCGGGGCTGCAAGCAGGAGCAGGCATACAAGTTGGAGGAATGTCTTCATTGAACGATTCCTTTTGTTCTGCTTCACGTGACGTTGCTGAAAGTGTAGCTGCTCCCGGTGGTTTGTCAATTGCTATCGCCCGCTTCCCGGTAGTGTTGCGCAAAAAACTGATATCCTGCTTGACCTTGGAGAAACGGCCGTTAGTATAGGGGACATGCCCCGCTCACAATTTACGTACAGCATACTTTTGGGTGGCCTGCTCCTGACGGCGTTTTTACTCTGGCTTGCGGTTGCCAACTATCGTAATGCCGAGCCTGTTGCCCATTCCATTCTGCGCGGTATGTCCCTTTCACTTGGGCAGGCGATAGAGGCGCTGGCGGTGCGTGATCCCTCCCTGAAGACGTTGGCAGGTTTTAGCTCCAGTGATAGCGCCTATTTTTCCCTGCTCGATAAACAGGGGAGGATCCGGTTCCATAGAAACCCGGATCTGATCGGCAGCCGGATTGATGATCAGCGCTTCCAGGCGGTTGTTGCCAGTCCCGTGGTGACTGAAGAGCGGATCAGGCTGGGCACCGGTGAGGTGGTGTTTGAGACGCAACAACAACTGCATCTGCCGGACGAGACGCTGATATTGCGTCTGGCATTGCACACCTGGCAGGCTGATCAGATTATCCGCCGGGCCCGCAGCGGTGTGGTGGTGATTGTGGTGTTGCTGGCTGTCACCTGGGGGTTTGGCGTCTGGGTGTTGCGCCTGCAGAAGCGTGATCTGCAGCGGCTTGAGGCGATGGCCCGCCATGAACAGCTGGTACGGCTGGGGGAGCTGGGGGCGGTGCTGGCCCACGAGGTACGGACGCCGCTGGCAGGTATCAAGGGGTTTGCCCAGTTGTTGCGGGAACGGGTGCAGGAGCCGAGACAACGGGAGTATGCCGGGAAGATTGTGGCCGAGTCGGAGCGTCTTGAGGGGCTGGTGAGCGACCTGCTGGCTTATACCCGCCAGGAAACACTGCAGGATGGCTCTGCAGTAGTGCCGGAGCTGGTGCAGGATGCCTGGGACCAGCTTGCCAAGGAGGCCCTGCAGGCCAAGGTGGCGTTGCAGATAACAGGTGCCGTTGGCAGGCCGGTGGCCTGTCCGGCGGACCGTTTGCGGCAACTGCTGCTCAATCTGTTTACAAACGCCATACAGGCCATGCCACAGGGGGGAAACCTGCGGGTTGAGCTGTCGGATGATGGCGAACAGGCAACCATCATGGTCAGCGATGACGGCCCCGGTTTTGCAGAGGAAAGTCTGAAACGGGCCTTTGATCCGTTTTATACCACCCGTGCCAGTGGCAGCGGGCTGGGCCTGGCGGTCTGTCACAAGATTGCAACCGGTTATGGCGGAACCGTGAGGCTGGCCAATGCCCGTTCAGGCGGGGGGGCTGAAGTTACCCTGCAGTTGCCGCTGGTAAAGGAGTGTGCATGAGCAAAACAGCGCGGATTCTGCTGGTGGAGGATGATGCCACCTTTCGTTCGCTGCTGGCGGCAATCCTTGATGACGAGGGGTATGAGCTGGTGGAGCGGGAGGATGGCAAGGCGGCGCTGAAGACGCTGCAGAGGCAGTCCTTTGACCTGGTGTTGTCAGACCTGCGTCTGCCCGGTCTGAACGGTCTTGATCTGTTTCGCAGGGCGCAGGCGGAAGGGATTGCGCCACCGTTTGTCCTGCTGACCGCCTTCGGGACGGTGGAAGAGGCGGTTGCCGCCATGAAGGAAGGGGTGGCTGACTTTCTGACCAAGCCGTTAAAGGATCCTGATACCTTGCGTCTCCTGGTGCGTCGTATCCTGGCCGGCAGTATGCAGGAGCGCAGCCTGCACGTCTTGCAGGAACGGGATGCCGCCGGACTGCCGCCGGACGAGGTCCTGTTTGCGGGGCAGGCCATGCAGCAGGTACGCAAGCTGATCGGTGATGTGGCCGCCACCCAGGCCACGGTGCTGATTAGCGGTGAGTCCGGTACCGGCAAGGAGCTGGCTGCCCGGATGATCCACCGGGCCAGTCCCCGCCGGGATGCCCCCTTTGTGGCGCTCAACTGTGCCGCCATACCGGAGACCCTGCTTGAGAGTGAGCTGTTCGGCCATGAAAAAGGGGCCTTTACCGGTGCAACCCAGGCCCGTCAGGGCAAGTTTGAACTGGCATCGGGCGGTACCCTCTTTCTGGATGAAATCGGTGAACTGCCGCTGGCGTTGCAGTCGAAGTTCCTGCGTGTATTGCAGGAACGGGTCTTTGAGCGGGTGGGGGGCAGCCGTGAGCTGCGGGCCGATGTGCGGGTCATTGCCGCAACCAACCGGGACTTGGGGGAAGAGGTCAGGGAACGTCGTTTTCGCGAAGACCTTTACTACCGGCTGCATGTCTTTCCGATCCATCTGCCGGCGTTGCGTGACCGCCGCGATGGTCTGACGGTTCTGGTGCAGTACCTGCTGCAGCGTGCAGCCATCCAGACCGGTCGTGAGGTGCAGGGGATCGAGCCACAGGCGTTGGCAGCCGTTGCAGGGTATGGTTGGCCCGGCAACATCCGTGAGCTGCAGAACGTGATTGAACGGGCGGTTATCCTCTGCAAGGGGCAGGTAACGGTTGGGGATCTGCCTGATGGGGTGCGACAGCCTCCTGCTGCCGCAGGAATGACCAAGGCAAGCGGCAGCCTGAGGGATCGTGAGCGAAACGATATCCTGGATGCACTGGCAAGCTGTGGCAATAACCGCAGGCTGGCTGCTGAAAAACTGGGGATTTCGAAAAGGACGTTGCAGTATCGTCTCAAGGAGTATGGCCTGGTCAAGCCCTGAAGCCGTGGTGCAAAAGCTGCAACGGCCGGTGCAGCTTTTGCACCACAAGTCTGTCGCGTGCATCAGTCTGGTGGTATTTATTTCAAGTAATATCAGCTTGTTTGTCTTGTTCTGGTCGTTGGCATGGTTGCTGTAACCGATTGGGTAGCGAGAGCGAATCTCGAACTACTTCAAAGGAGAAACAACCATGAAAACGAGTGCATTTCTGATGGCAGCAGCAGTCCTGACCGTAGTACTGGCCTTTGGCGGTGAATCATTTGCCCGTGGCGGTGGTGCCCGGAATGGTGCCGGCATGGGGCATGGCAGCATGACGCAGAGCCGTACCGCAACACAAACGGCTACCCGGACGCAGACCCGTACGGCAACACAAACCTCTGCCCAGACCCAGGTCCGCCCGGAAGGTTCGCAGCGCCGTGACGGTACCTTCCTGGAGACCGGTACAACCGCCAACGGCTCTACCACCCGCCCTGCCAATGGTCGTGGAGTCATGGATGGAACCGGTATCCACGCAACAACACCGGCAACAACGACCGCACAATAAAACTAGAGGATAGCGAGCAATGAGCGGAACCAGGCATTTCTTTTTCTTGATCGTGGCAGTGGGTGTGGTGGTCATGCTGCAGAGGCCGGCCGAAGCCTTTTGGGGCTTTGGTTCCGGCAACGATGGAGGGACAAGCGGCCTGGATCTGGTACAGGGGTATGACCGCAACACGGTGGTAACGGTTACCGGTCGTGTTGCGGCTCCTGTTAACCCGGAGCTTGATCCACTAACGGTGGTGGTGGCGGCCGGGGCAGAGCGGATTATCGTTGTGTTGGGACCGCGTTGGTATCTGCAGGATGATCCTCTGGACTGGAAGGCTGGGGACAGCGTGACGGTGCGCGGTTCAAAGGCCCAGGGCAAGGATGGCCGCAGCTACCTGCTGGCCCAGTGGATCAGCAGCCCATCCGGCGGTCAGTTGCTGTTGCGCAACGAAAACGGACGCCCCGGCTGGGCCGGTGGTTTTAAAGGCGGCCAGCAGGGGCCCGCAGGCCAGCAGCAGCATGGCGGAACAGGCAGCGGCCGGAGAGGGCGCTGATTATTGAAACAGGAGGGGGAGTTGTGAACAGTTTTCTTGATCGTAAGCAGGTCTGTGGCATGGTCTCCGGTTTTGTGCTCGGTCTGGGTATCGTGCTGACAGCCGGCCCTGTCCGGGCTGAAGATAGTGAACATCGTCTGGGGCAGGGGGTCTCGTTTGCTGCCGGTATCGGTGCCGAGGTCACCCATGGTGATTATGGCAGCAATGCCGATGCAACGGTGGTAACCCTGCCGGTGCTGCTGGCCGTGAACCCGACCGAGGCCATTGATATGACCCTGGAACTGCCAATGGTCTTTTTGAGCAGCAGAAGCGGGTCAGGCTTTGTGGTCACCCAGTCCGGCGGGGGAGGCCGGGGGCGTCGAGCCGGCGGTACAACCAGCACTACTACGACTGCCACCAGCACTACCGTCACTGAGGCAGGGCTGGGGGATATCAGTCTCTCTGCCGGCTGGACGGTGCTGCCGGATGGGGAACAGAGTCCAAGGGTCCGGCCTACCCTGTATCTGAAGGCCCCGACCGGTGATAAGGACCGCGGGCTGGGGACCGGTACTCTTGAGGCGGGCCCAGGGCTGTCGGTCTCAAAATGGTTGGGGGATGTCCAGCTGTTTGCTGACGCAGCCTATATCTTCCAGGACAGTACCAGCAGTTATCAGGGGAAAAACTACGTCAGTTACAGTGCCGGTGCCGGTCTGCAGGCAATGGACCGCCTGTTTGTCTCGCTGTATGCAAAAGGCTCATCGACCAGGGTGGAGGGCGGTACGGCACCGGTTGAAGGGCGCGTGAAGCTTAATTTTCTGCAGTCACGCCGGATATCATGGGAACTCTACGCCCTGGCCGGCTTTACCGATGCCAGTCCGGCAGCCGGTGGCGGCATGTTGCTGATGTATCAATTCTGATCCATGCTGCCACTGCGGTAGCCTGCCGGATCAAGAATGACCTCGGCAAAACCGGCTTTTCTGCAGATAGCCTCAAGTTGATCACGTACGTCGGGGAGCTTGGCCTGTGCCAGCTCCCCTTTTTCAAACTCAAGCCTGGCCGTTGTTCCGAGGTTTCTCACCCGCACCACGCTGAACCCCAGTTCCCTGACTGCTGTCTCGGTCTGCGCAACCTGTTGCAGGGCCTGCGGGGTAATGGTCGTATGGTGGGGGAAACGGGTCAGCAGGCAGCTTTGAGCCGGTTTGTCCCAGCCGGGCAGCCCCAGCTGCCTGCTGAGCAGGCGCACATCCTGCTTGCTGAAGCCGGCTTCGGTGAGGGGACTGAGCACTCCCAGCTCGGCAAGCGCCCTGCTGCCGGGGCGATGGGCCTTCTGGTCGTCACAGGTGCTGCCGTCTGCCAGATTCCAGTGCGGTGGGAGGGCGTTGAAACAGTCCTTGAGCAGGGCCTGCTTGCACAGGTAGCAGCGTTCAGGCGGGTTGTTGAGCAGGTCCGGCACCCTGGCAGGGTCAAAGGGGATGATCAGGTGGCGGACCCCGATCTGGCGGGCAAACCGGGCAGCATCGTCCTGTTCCTGTCTGAAATGATAGGGGGCATCAACCGTGATGGCGCAGCAACGGTCGCCCAGGGTGTCATGGGCAACCTTCAACAGCAGAGTAGAATCAACCCCTCCTGAAAAGGCTACGGCAAGAGGGGTTGAACGGGTCAGGATGGCTTTCAGGCGCTGGTAGTGGATCACAATTTCCGATGGTGGTGCAGCGGTGATGCAAGCGGGTCCGAGGTCAGATGTAGTACATCATCTTGCTGGCCTGATCCTTCTCAATCCCCATCTCCTGGCCGCGCTGGCAAAGGGTCTCCAGGGTCAGCTTGCCAAACAGATCAGCCAGCAGATCATTGGCATCTTTCCAGACGGTCTGGGTCACGCAGTTACCTTCAAAAGGACACTCATTCTTGCGGCGGCGGGTTTTCTTGCCCTGGCCGGCACAATCCACCAGCAGTGCGTCCTGTTCAGTGGCCCGGATAATTTCGAGCACCGTGATCTGATCCGGTGTCCTTGCCAGGGTGTAGCCACCTTGAGGCCCTCGTTTGCTTTTCAGTATCCCTGCTTTTTTCAGGTTCTGGAAGATCTGCTCCAGGTAGCGGGGGGAGATCAGCTGACGGCGTGAGATGTCCTGGATTTGCGCCGGTGCTGTGCCCGTGTGATACGCAATATCAAAAAGGGCCCGCAGACCATAGCGACTCTTGGTAGATAACCGCATACACAATCCTCCTGAAAATCTGTTTACGGTTATCGGTATATGATACTGCAGTGTCGTTGTCAAGAACTTTGGGCTGGATTATCCAATGATTACGTATGAATTCAGGGAGCGTGGGCAACGGTAACCGCCGACACGGTGCGGCAGCCCGCCCGCTGCAGCACCAGGGCGCATTCTGCCAGGGTGCTGCCGGTGGTAAAGACGTCATCCACCAGCATGACATGGCGATTGTTGACACTGTCCGGGGCCGTAACGGCAAAGGCTCCCCGCAGGTTGGTGGAGCGCTGTTCGCGGCTCAGTTCCATCTGGGGGGGCGTGGGACGGGTCCGCGTCAACCCCTGCCGCAGCAGCGGAATCTGCCATTGGCGGGAAAGCAGATCCCCCAGCAGCACCGCCTGGTTAAAGCCGCGGCTGCGCAGACGGCTGGGATGTAACGGCACCGGCACCAGCAGGTCTGGTTGCTGGGCGGCTACAAACGGGGCCAGCAGCTCTGCCGTTATAAGTCCCAGGGGACGACGCAGGTATGATTTGCCGTTGTATTTGAAGTGGTGAATCAGGTCGCGGCAGGCACCTTCATAGCGCAATGCGGCCCTGGCTGCCGTATAGGGTGGCGGTGCAGCGATACAGCGGCTACAGGGGTGGTCATCCCCGGCAGACTGAAAGGGGATGCCGCAGATTGAGCAGACCGGCGAGCCTGCGAGTGGCAGGTCCGCCCGGCAGTCGGGGCAGATATGCAGCCTGCCTGCATCGGGGACCGGTTTATGGCAGATATGGCAGCGCGGAGGCAGCAGCAGATCCTGCAGGGCGGTTGCGAGCGTGCGGAAAAAGTGCTGCATGGCTACCGGTGGTTACAAACCGAGGTCAGCGTTGACCACCAGAACCCGCAGGTCGGTAAAGCGGGGTTTGCGATCAATGATCGTAGTAACCCGGCAGAGCCGGTCGGGTGAGTTACAGTTGCTGCAAAAACCGGTCTTGGCGCAGGGGGTGTTGAAGCTGAGCCGTTTGGCATTGGGCGGGGTTGCCCACTGTTTTACCCGCTGAATCGCCTCCTGCGGTGTGCCGTCCACCAGTTTGTTGCGACCCACCACCACAATCACCCTGCGAGGGCCGAAGAACATCGCTGCAACCCGGTTGCCGGTCGCATCAATGTTGATCAGCTCTCCTGAGATGGTAAGTGCATTGCTGCCGGAGAGAAACAGGTCGCAGGTCAGTTGGCGGCGCATGATCTCCATCTTCTGGTCCCGCGACAGAGCACTGCTGCTGTGGTTGAGGATCTCTTTGCCCTGATCGGCAAGGGTTTGCTGGACCGCCAGGTCGGTAATGGTCATGGAACCGCCAAAACCGATGCTTGCGGCATCGGCTGCTCCCTCAAGGATATAGTTCCGGGCATCATCGGGGGTCCGGCAGAAGACGGCGGTAAAGCCGTTGGTCCCCAGGGCCTCCACCGCCTTCTGGCATTTTTGTTCCCAGCTCCAGTCAGTCAGTTCTTCGGTCATGCTCATGCAATCCTCCGGTAGTAGCAGGTAGTGTAATGCTGAAACAGGTGCCGTTGCCGGGTGAACTGCTGGCGGCAATAGTGCCGTTGTGGGCGGCAACCAGCTCTTTGACAATGGCCAGTCCCAGGCCCAGGCCGCCATCCCTTCCCTTGGCGAAGCGTTCAAAGACATGGGGCAGCAGCTCAGCCGGGATACCTGACCCGCTATCGCTGACCTCAATATAACGTGCCTGCGGCGTTGCTGAAAGATGAATTTCCAGTCGCCCGCCATGGGGCATGGCCTTCAAGGCGTTTGAGATCAGGTTGGTGATGATTTGGGTGAAGCGGTCCGGGTCGATCCAGGCACTAACCGTCTGGTCGCCGGTCAGGGTGATGGTGACCTGCTGTTCTTCAGCGCTGCGGCTGAATCGGGAAATGATCCCCTGCAGCAGCGGCAGCAGGAGAAACTCCTGGCGCTGGAGCTGCAGTCCGGCGGCCTGTGCCCTGCTCAGTTCGTCCACACCGTCCAGGATGGTTGCCAGCCGGGTAGCCTCATCATGCAGTGACTGTAATGCCTCCGGGGTGGTGGGCAGCAGCCCGTCGATCATCCCTTCCAATTCTCCGCGGATGATCATCAGCGGTGTCCGCAGCTCATGGGCCGCGTTTGAAACCAGCTGTTTGCGCAGTTGCTCCTGTGCCTCCAGGCTGTCAGCCATCCGGTTGAAGGCGGCCGCCAGACGGCCGATTTCATCGTTGCCTTCAGCCCGGACCCTGGGGCCCGGGGCGCCGCTTGCCAGCCCCTCTGCGGCAGCCGTCAGCTCCTGCAGGGGGCGCGAGATGCGCCGGGCTGCCAGAAAGCTGAGTATGACGGCTGTCAGTCCGAGTCCCAGCAGGGAGTAGATCAAAAACT
Source organism: Trichlorobacter lovleyi (assembly GCF_015239775.1). Lineage (NCBI taxonomy): Bacteria > Pseudomonadati > Thermodesulfobacteriota > Desulfuromonadia > Geobacterales > Geobacteraceae > Trichlorobacter > Trichlorobacter lovleyi. The sequence goes on along the minus strand of NZ_CP058409.1, from coordinate 2,955,957 downwards.
GATTTGAGGAGCGGATAAAGAACGCTTCATAGATCGGGTGGGGTAGCTGCAGGTCCAGATGGCCGATCTCTTCGCCCCTGAGAAAGAGGGGGTAGCTCTGGAATTCGGAGGTCTCCGGCGGAAGCGGTCGCCTGCTGCTTGAGGCGGCAATGCGCTGCTGCATCACCGGAGACAGGCTTGCCAGGGCTTGCCCGGTGTCCATCACCAGCCGGTTGTCAACATCATACAGCCGTAGCTCGATACCGGAAAGCCAGGCCCAGACCAGGTCATTGGCAACCTGGTCCTGCTGCCAGCCGCCCGACTGCTCGTAGCGTCCCTCAAGCACCGCCTGTACCTGGTAGAGGCGATCAAGCATCCGTCCTTCTCCAAAGGCCTTGAAGTCACGGATCACAAAATTTCTGAGCAGAATGGAGGAGGAGAGGGCGATCAGGATCACCAGACCGAGCAGCACCAGCAGTTTGCGTTGCAGGTTAAACGGCATCCCGCTCTCCGCTGAAGAGGTAGCCGATCCCATAGACCGTCTTGATGAACTCAGGCTTGCGGCTGTCCAGCTCGATCTTCTGGCGCAGGTTTTTGATATGGGCATCAACGCTGCGTTCATAGCCGTCAAACTGGTATCCCAGCGCCTTTGAAACCAGTTCATCCCGGCTGTAGGTCCGGCCGGGAGAGGCTGCCAGCGCTTGCAACAGTTTGAATTCGGTGGGGGTGACACTGCAGGACTCGCCACGGCAGGTCACGGTATGGCGGCGGCTGTCCAGGATCAGCGTGCCGTTGTTGAAGCTTATGGGATGCTCGCCGGCTCCGGCCCCGTCGTAGCGTTTCAAAACCGCCTTGACACGGTAGACCAGTTCGCGGGGAGAGGCCGGTTTGACCACATAGTCGTCAGCCCCCAGGGCAAAACCGGTGATCCGTTCTTCTTCGGAGGATTTGGCGGTCAGCATGATCACCGGAAACGATCCCAGGTCTTTGAGTTCCTGGCAGAGCTCTTCACCGCTTTTGTCCGGTAGCCCCAGGTCCAGGATCACCGCCAGCGGAAGCTCCGTCTCGGCTTTTTCCAATGCAGCACGTGCGGTGTCGGCGTGGATGACCCGAAAGTCTGCCCCTTCAAGGTAGGCCTTGATGATACGGGCAATCTTCAGGTCGTCTTCAACGATCAGAATGGGAGGCTGCATGGCATGTTGTCCAGTTAGCGGATGGAACGGATCCGTCCGGTGCGTTTGTCGATTATGACCCGGTCAAGCAGTGATCCATCGGCATTGGTGATATCGGCAATATACCCCATGCGGACCTCCCTGTGCAGGGATATTTGCGCTGCTGGAACGTTAAAAAAGATTCTCAGCCGTTCCTTTGCCTCATCCGGTGTTTGCAGCGGCTGGCGGGCACCGTAGTGATCGGCATGCCGGCGGGGACAGTAATCACCAAAGGGGTGCGGTCCCATTTCACCGGCTTTATGTCTGCCGCGCCATCCCGGGCCCTGGCCGGGTTCAACCTCTTCTGCTGCTGACGGCAGAACGGTCAGCACCAGAAGTGCCAGCAACAGGTATGTGGAGAGAAAATATTTCATCAAAACCCTCGACTTCATCGGGACCGGAGGCAGAGAAGGCACAGAGAAAGCAGGCGCCCACTCCGGCAGCCTGTTTCCTCTGTGTACCCCATCTCCGCCAGTTAGTCAGCCCTTATTTGGCGGCTGCCGGCGGTGCCACCATCGGGCAGTCCATTTGCATCATACCCATACCCATACCCATACCGCCACCACGCATCCCTTTGTGGCCGCGTTTGCCCATCATACCCATCGGCAGGCCTGCCTTGGTGCGGGCATCCATCATCTTCGTGCGCAGTTCAACCATCTCACCCTGCAACTTCTTGATGACTGCCTGATCAGGCGCGTCCTTGATCAGCTCTTTCTGCAGCTGCATATGCTTGGCATGCATCTCTTCGCGGATCGGCAGTGTGTCAGCAATGAATTTCTTCATTTGCGGGGTCATCGTGCCTGCCTGACCCATTTGGGCGCCCATGCCAGCCCCCATACCGGCACCCGGACCCATACCCGGCATGGCCATGGATGCGCCGGCAACTGCAACTGCTGCTACAACGGTAAGTGCGAGAAGTGATTTTTTCATGATCTTGTTCCTCCCTGTCTTGGTAGTGGTTGGCAACCAACCTGTGTGTGATGGTGCTACCATACCAAGGCAGATGGAAGATCCTGTGAAGGGATTATGAACAATTATGAAGATTGAAAACATGCTGCGGAGGCCGTCTGCTGCGCTGGCGGTGCGTGCTTCTGTGCCTGCCTTAGGGGGCTTTAAGTGCCTGACGGACCAGCTCTGCCAGGCAGCTGATAAAGGCCGGAGAGCTGTTGAGCGATTCCGTGCGCCGGAAGTTGCTGATTCCCAGTTTGTGGGCCTCTGCGGCATATTCAATGTCAATCTCATGCAGCGTTTCAATATGGTCTGACACAAAGGAGAGCGGCACCACCAGCAGATTTCTGCAACCGCTTGCTGCCAGCTCCTTCAGTGTGTCATCGGTGGATGGCTCAAGCCATTTGACCGGCCCGGCCCGTGATTGAAAGGCCAGCCGGTGTTGCACCCCCTCAAACCGTTCCATCACCAGCCGGACGGTGGTCTGGATCTGTTCAAGGTAGGGATCGCCTTCGGCAATAAACGACTGCGGCAGGGAGTGGGCCGAGAAAAGCAGCTGTACGCCAGCGCGGTCAGGGAAGGATGCCAGCCCGGCTTCAACCTTTTCCGCCAGGGCATCGATGTAGAGCGGGTGGTTGTAGAAGTGGGGAATCCGCACGACCTCCAGGTCGCTATCCAGATCAGCCAGACAACGGGTCAGGTCATTGAAGCTGGAGCCGCTGGTGGCGCGGGAGTAGTGGGGGTAGAGCGACAGGGCCACCAGCTTCCTGACGCCGTTTTTACGCAGCCGGGCCAGCGTCTCTGCCGTAAAGGGATGCCAGTAGCGCATGCCCACATGGCAGGGGATACCGAGCTCTGCAGCAAGCATCTCCGCCTGGGCCTGGGTCAGTTTCTGGATAGGGGACCTGCCGCCGATCTCGCGGTATTTTTCCATGACCGCGGGGGTGCGCCGCCTGACAATCATCCGTGCAATCAGCGGTTGCAGCCAGGCAGGACCGATCTTGATGATCTCCCGGTCGCTGAAAAGATTGAGCAGGAACGGGCGGACCGCCTCCAGGGAGTCGGGGCCACCCATCTGCAGCAGAAGTATGGCTGTAGTATCAGACAATCAACGCTCCTTTCTGATGGTCAGCGCTTGGCAAGCCAGAGCATAATACAGGCACTGCCGCACATAACCGAGAGGGTGCCATAGCGCGCCCTGGAAAACATTTCCGCATACCCGGCAGCGGGAGGCACCGCCAGCAAATAATAGCCCAGAATAATAAGAACAGTACCCAGCAACAAGAGAGTCGATTTCATGCAGAGCCTATCAATGATCGTTGGCCTGATCACCTGAACCATAGTTTATATCGCACTGCTCATCTGTATCTGCAGTCTGTGCTGTTGTGAAATCAATGGATCCCAGTGCGCTTCCCCCGCAGTTGCCCAGGTTGCGCTGGTATCGATAGACCCTCTGTCCTGGGTAGAGCAGGTTCGTGCCACTGCTGATTTCGCTGCCATTGCCGACATTGTTTCGACAGACGCCATTAATGATAAAGTCATAGGTGCTGCCCGTGCTGTTCCAGACTCTGTATGATCCGCAGCTTACCTTGACTGTGGCAGAGCAGCTGCTGCTGCCGCCGGCATTGCTGACCGTCAGGGTGTAGATGGTTGTACCTGGGGTGGTGAGGCTGCCACTGGTACAACTTCCTCCGGTTGAGCCGGTAAAGTCTGAGCAGGTACCTCCCGGTGCGATGGACCAGCTGCCATTGGCCGGACCATTGCTGATCGTCCAGTTGAAGGTGGTTGTGCCACTATACGCAACGCTGGTCGGTGAGGCGGATAAGGTGCAGCTGGGTACCGGTGCCGGTGCAATGGTAATGGTATAGCTTCGGGATACCGTGTTGCTGCACTTGTCGGCGGTACAGGAGTCATCTACCGAAACTAGGACGGTATTATAGGTTCCTGCCGTTGTCGGTGTGCCGCTGATTACACCGGCACTGCTTAACGATAGCCCGGGTGGAAGGTTGCTGGCGGTAACGCCGCTAATAGAAGCGGAACTCCAGCGCCAGTTTGAATAGGGGGCTGTTCCCCCGCTTGCGCTTAAGGTGGCTGAATAGGCTGTGCCAACCGTCCCTGCCGGAAGTGAACTCGGCGAGATGGTTGCCAGCGGGCAGGAACCGAGTGATTTCAGGGCGAAGTTTTTAATGTATCCCCACTGGTGGGCACCGCCGGTTGCCTCGGTAAAACCGACCTTGTATTGGTTTAAGGCTGTAGGTAGGTCAGTACAGTAGCTCATGTCCGGAGTCGTTGTGTCATTGGCATCCAGGTTGCTGTTGCCTCGGTCGACCCACAGCTTGATCAGTGCTTTGGTGGTACAGCTGTTTGTCTCACACTGGCTGCAGTCGCTGTTACAGCGGGTATGCAGCTCAACCCTGGCATTATGGTTGTCGTAGGTTGCGTTGCAGCCGGTATTTTCAAGCCAGGTGACCGGATAGTTCTGGCCCGTCTTGTTGCCATAAAGACAACCGCTGCTGGTTGTTGTGCAGGCAGGATTACTACCTGAATTATGGGTGTTGTCGCTAAAAAGGCCGGTCAGTGTGCCGGATGTATGACTAAAACCGTTGACAACCGCAACATGGTTATAGCTGCCGGCTGGATCGTTACGGCTTCCACTGGGATAGATATCAAACTCAAGTGCCATGCTGTTACCGGGTAACCCGCAGTAGGCCAGATATTCTCCCAGCCCCCCCCAGACCGAGCAGTCGTAGCGCGGGTTCGTGATAGCGTTGTAACTGCTGCCGGTTCCGCAGTAGCTGGTTGGGTTGTTGGCCTGCATCAGGGTAAAGGTGTAGCCGTCTGCCAGGTTTGAGCTGGTGCCAGAAGTATCAATGCCCGAATAGCAGAAATGCCAGTAAGCCCGCATGGTTTTGCCGGGTAATGGCAGGTTTTGCGGGTACCAGACACAGGCAGAGGTGTTGTTGTTGTTGAGGCCGAACTCAATCAGGCTTGGGTCCGAGGTGTTGAACCCCGGGTTGCTCGGGTCTTGTATCGGTGTATCCGGTGTGGTGCCGGGGGGGATTACACCAGGCCCCGTGCTGGTTGAGCAGACCCCGCCTACAACCGTTTTTATACTGAGCCTCCGCTCAACATAGGGTGGAGAGGCGTTACTGATATCAGAATCCTGGACTCTGACCGTTATGGGATAGTCTGTGGTTGCGGTGGGGATTGGTGCTGTCCCTGAAAGTTGTATGTTCTGGTAGGTTCCTGTTGAAAAGGTTGGGCAGCCGGGTATGGTTTCGGTGCCACCTTTGGCAATTATGCTGCCCGGCATGACCCCGTTGATGCACCACCTGTATTGGCCGGCAGTTGAAGGCGCACCACCGGCAGCGTAGATTGTGGCACTATACTGGCCACCGGAACAGGTCCGTGGCAGCTCGTTGTTGATGATCGTCAAGCGGCCGCCTGTTGCTCCATAGCAACCGGCTCTGCTCTTCAGTTCTTCAAGGGGGATCATCCGGTACAGATCGGTCTGGTAGCTTGCCAGGGTTGTCAGACTGGTAATGGCTGTTGATGCGGTTACAGCCGTGCCGTTCATGGTGGTCTGGATGCTGTAGTCGTCTCCACCGCTTACGATCGCAAAGGCCATGCTGATGGAGCTTTCACCCAGGTTTGTGGTGATCCTGCCGCATAACCCGCCACCGGTAGCCGTATTCGTCAGGTTCTGATCGTAGAGGTAGACAAGCGGTTTTCCCCAGGCATCATACGGAGTTGGAAGAATAGCCTGGAATTCAGCGGTGGTGGGAAGCCTGCCCTGGGCTACTGACCAGCTGATAATCGCTTCAACAGCACTGTTGATGGTTCTTTTGGTGTCAGTAATCTTGCCTCTGGCAATTAGCGGACCCATCAAGGCGTACCCAGCCATGACCAGTGCGCCGATCAGTACCAGGAGCATGATAATATTGAGTAGGGCCATGCCGGAGCGGGCGGATGCGAAGTGGAATCTGGAGCGGCTAAAGTACATGATTACTGTGCGTTGATGGTCAGGACCAACTGCTTGTAGGCAATGCTGTCGTTGGTGCCTGAGCTATCGTTATTATCTCTGACAAAGATAGAAAGTGATTGTGACATGGTGGTGTAATATATCCCTGCTGCCCAGGTAGAGCCAACGGCGCCGCCTGAGGCAAGTTGCCAGTATGTGGCGTAGTTTGCACCGGTTATTGGCTGGTTGGCAGCAGCAGCGGTGTGGCTCTGGATGGCCGTGTAAATTTTGCCATCGGTACCGGTTACATTGACGGTCGGCAGGCCACTGATCAGGATGTTGTCAGACTGTATCCACGAGGATTCAGCCAGGGATGCGCAATCCGTATTGAAGGGGATATTGGAGGTGCCAGCTGTGTTTTTGAAGGTCATGTTGGCGGGGACCGCACCTGCACTGTTTTGCAGGCACCAGCGGTATCTGCCCACGGAGCTGAAGGGAACTCCGCCGTCAGCATAGATGGTTGCCGTGTACGTGGTCTGGTTATAGGCGTAGGGCAGCTCGTTATTCGCAACCTTGAGTTGTGCCCCCTGACAGCCCACCTTGCTGCGCAGTTCGTCCAGCGTAGCCCAGCGAACCAGATCGCTGGTGGTATTGGCGGCAACGGTGGTTGCGGAGGAAATAGCTGTAGTGGTAACGGCGACTCCGCCGCTTGTTGTGTCGGTTACTGCATCATCCCCCTGGCTCAGGATAAGATAGGCCACATTCGGGATACTGGCCCCGGTGTTTGAATCAGTCAGGGTGATAGAGGTCGAACGCCGCCCGCAAATAGTGTCTTTTGTCGGTGTGGCACTGTACAGGTTCGTATCGTACAGATAAATAAAAGTATGATTCCAGGCATCAGTCGGTGTCCGCACAACATTTTTAACGTCAGTGGTGCCACCCGCACTATCCGGCAGCCGATTGTTACCTGATGCCCAGCTGTTGATTGCTTCCACTGCCGCACCCAGATTGTCTCTGCTTTGCCGCACCTTGATCGCAACGGTCAGTGGGCCTATCATAGACATACCCAGAGCAATGAGCAGGCCAATCACAACGAGTGAGATTGCAAGTTCAACCAAGGTAAAGCCTTGTGATCGCGTAGCGTTCACCGTATGCTCCTAGTAGTAAGTACTGATTGTTTTTGTAACCATGGGCAAACGTGGTTAACCGCGTGAGCCATCTTACCTTAACTGTCTAAAAAGGCAACTGCACCGCTGGAAACGAAAAAGATAAAAAAAGGAGGCCGTTGGCCTCCTTTTTTTGCTGAGTTATTAACGCATCGCTAGAGTGCTCTGCACAAGGTGTATTCGCTTGCTTCCGAATACGGGGCTGCGGCAGCAGCTCCGGGTACGGTGTTGGTGCCTGCGGTGCCCAGTGTTGCGCGCACAGAGCCTGCCGTGGGGTCACCATCATCCAGCTGCTTGTCAAGTGCTGCAGCAGCCTTGCCGGGAACTTGGCTCAAGCAGACATTGATACCGGATGCTGCCCCGGTGACCGCTGTCGTGTTGTTGAATACGCCGACCAGGCCGTTAAAACCGTTATTTGGCAGCGCTGCTGCGCCTGCTGCGGTGATACTGCCCGGTACAAAACCGGCGGCCTTGACATGTTGCCAAAAACTGGTTGTCTCAACGGCACCGTTTGTAAAGGTGTTGGCAACCAAAGCACCAAGGTTGCCATCGCTGTTTCCAGCAGCCGTAACAGAAGCCCATGCACCGCCCCGTGCCGTCAGGGTTGCCAATGGGCCGTCATCCCCCGGTTTTCTCTGGTAGCGGTCAATGTAGCCGTTATAGGCGACAAAAATGCTGTTCATGTCTGATACGGCCCGCTTTATTTTGGCATTGTCGACAAGCTCCTGCCCTTTGAGAATAGCTCCCAGCAGGATGCCGATAATGATCAGTACAATGGCAAGTTCAACCAAGGTAAAACCCTTTGCGTTCTGCATGCAAACTCTCCTTATGTAAGCCTCAGGTGGTGGACGTATTAAACTATGCAGGGAGGCCTTTTCCGGCCTCCCTGCATAGTGATGAATCTTGCTGACCCTTGCTGTTAGATGGTTAAGGAATAGTTTTGTCAAAGAAATAGACTACAGGCACTAGTGCTCCTGTTGCAGTCCATGCGGCTCCTACATTTGCGGTGCCAGCAGCTCCGCACGAGCGAACCCGACCTTTTGTTCCATCAGAGATACCATCAATTGCAAGATCAAGCTGGCTTGCAGTAGTGTCAGGAACATTGGTAATAAGCATAATGTTCCGTGCGACGGTAGCACCGGCTTTACATGGATCTGTAACTGAGGCGATGTCAAAAGTCACATCGGAGATGGTGTCTGCAGGGTAGGCAATGCTCTCGTTGCCAAGAGCTGTTTTGAGCGCGGTAAAACTTGTAATCTGTCCACTGGTGCTGCCAGGAAAAGATCCTTTTTTGTCATAGTAGGTCATGATTGGTACTTCCCACTTGGTTGGTGCCTGAATAACGCCTTTGACCTTGGCGTTTTCAATCAGGTCGTTGCCTTTGATAACCGCTCCGAGGATGATGCCGATAATGACCAGAACCACAGCCATTTCAATCAGGGTAAAGCCTTTGTTGTTGCGCATCCCAAACCTCCTGTTTGCTTGGTGTATGTAAGTAATTGATATTTACTGGTTTAAAGAATACAGCAAAAATAAATTTTGTAAACAATCAACCAAGCATAAAAAAATATCAAGAGAAATCAGCTCCTATTGGTGCTTATTTACAAATCTAAACAAAGATATCGCTCTATTAGCCCAATTTGTATTGACATCCAACCAGTGGGCTGTTATTCGGAATAATCAATGAATTACTGAACTTAAGTGGGTGTCTGGATGAGTATTCTTGCCAATCTGCTGAAGAAGGCAGAGACAAGCCAAGTTAAAGGGGACATACCACCAGATTTGCTCCAGACTGTTCGGTCATCGGCAGCCGGTACCGTAAATCTGAAAAGATATCTGCTGTTGGGTATCCTGGCTGTTGCGTCGATTGCCGTTGGCGGGTTGCTGGCTCTGTACCTGGACAAACGTCCCGCACCCCATTCACCTGCGCTTCAACAGGCCCTGCCGAAGCCGTCGGCAGCCGTTCAAAAACCGCTTTCAACGGCAGGTGTCCCTGCTTCAACACCTGCAGCCGTTACCGCAAACAAGCCTGTCGCTCCGTCTGTGCCTGCCGGATCGGAATCAGTAAAAACGCCAGTCAAGCCCAAACCTCATCAGCTCACTGCCGGGGGGAGTGCCAAGCATACCCGTGCGGCACCGCCATCTGCTCCACCAGCTGCCCAGCAGGCATTAAAACCGGTTGTCAAAGATCGCGCCACCATTGATGCCTTGTTGTTTGCAGCCCGTACTGCTGAGGCACGGCATGATTTTGCTGTTGCACTCAAGCAGTACCAGAAGGCATTGGATGCCGACCCGTTCAATTACCGGATCATGAATAATGTCGCCAGCACCATGCTGCAACTGGGCTTTAATGAACAGGCCTTGGCTGTTGCCAACCGTGCTCTGTCGATCAAACCCGACTACCCGTCAGCCATGGTGAACGCCGGTATTGCGTTGGGGAAAATGGGCAATGATGCCGCATCGCGGGGGATGTTTCACAAGGCGCTTGCCTTGGAACCTACCAATCGTAACGCGCTGTTCAGCCTGGCTGTTTCTCTGGAACGAGGCGGGCTTCTGGATGATGCCCTGGTGTCATACCGACGCCTGGCAGAGGCCGGCGATGTCCGGGGGGTGTTAGGGCAGGGTCGGATGCAGGAACGGCGTGGCAACGCGTCTGAGGCGCTGCGGCTCTATCGTGAGGTGCTGGTTCCTGCAGATGTGGGACAACGTACGAAGGAGCTTGCCCGTGAACGGATCAGGGCGTTGGAGCAGTAGGGCATCACAGCCTCCAGAACAGCACCAACAGGGCAGTAAGCGCTGCCAGTAAGATTCCGCCGATTCCAAGCCATGTGCGATTCAAACCCCGAGTCCTTGATTGGGCCTGCTTTTCTCTCTTCAAAATTTCTGCCGCAGCAACCTGTACCTGTTTCTCTTCAATTACCGGCTTCACTTCCAAAAAACCAACCATCAGTGCCCGTGATGCCATCATGTTGATCAGTCTGGGGATCCCTCCGGAAAGCTGATGTATTGCAAGGACTGCCTTGGGGCTGAAAATGGCGCCTGTTAAGGCCCCTGCCCGGTGCAGGCGGGTGGTGAGGTAATCTGCGGTGGCCTTGCCGGATAAGTGTGTCAGGGCTGACCTGACTGCTATCCGCTGGCTGAGCTGTCGCAGGTGAGGGGCATTCAGCTTATCCACCAGTTCAGGCTGGCCAACCAGAATGATCTGCAGCAGCTTTTCCTTCTCCGTTTCAAGGTTGGAGAGCAGCCGTAGCTCTTCAAGGGTGTCATCGGGCAGTTGTTGCGCCTCGTCAACAACAATAGCGACCCGCCGGCCTGAGTGTGCCTGTTCCAGCAGGAAATCCCTGAACTCTTTGATCATATCGTTCTTGTTGCCGGATAGCGGAAATATTACCCCCAGATCATCCAGTACCGCTTGAAGAAACTCTTCGGAGGTCAGGCGCGGGGTCATCACCAGGGCAATTTCAGCCTGGGAGTGCCATTTGTTGATAAATATGCGTAGCAGGGTTGTTTTGCCGGTGCCTGGTTCTCCGGTCAGCAGGTAGAACCCCTCGCGGTTGTTCATGATGTAATCAAGCGACAGCAGGGCGTTGGCATGCTCATTAAAGGGGTAGTAGAAGGCCGGGTCAGGCGTCAGGCCGAACGGGTCTTCCTTTAAACTGAAAAAATCAAGGTACGAAGAGCTCATGGTTCTACCTTCTTCCTACTGTGGATACCAGATCATAGACCGGCAGTAAGAGTCCCATGATAATAATTGCAAACAGGATACCGATGACAGCTATCACGACAGGCTCAATAATCTTGCCCAATTTGTCCGAGATATCGTCCAGCTTTTTCAGGTAATGTGTTGACAAGAAGCCGAACTGATCATCCAGCGAACCGCTGGTCTCGCCAATACCCACCATACGGACCAGTAGCAGTGGGAAAACCGGGTGTTTCTTGAGGGCATCGGCAATGGTGCTGCCATAGGTAATGTCATCGCGAACCGAGTCGATGGCGTGCCTAAAGACCAGATTCCGCATGACCTCGGCAATGATCCCCAGCGTGCGGTCAACGGTCAGGCCGGCTACGATCAGAATACGCATCTGCTCGGCAAACAGTGCCAGAAGCCGGTTGTATTCTATCAGGCTGTAGATCGGTAGTTTGAGCTTAAGCCGGTCAATCTGGTAACAGGCTTTTTCATTCCGCTTCAGCAGCTTGAATAGAGCCCAGCAACACAAAGCGATGATGGGTAGCAGATACCAGTAGCGTTGCGTATAACTGCTGGTGGCCATCAGCATCCGGGTTAACAGCGGCAGTTTGACTCCCATGCCCTTGATCGTTCCGATAATCTTGGGCAAAACAAAGACCAGCCAGAATATCAGAGCGCCACCGGTGGCAATGATGGCAAAGGTCGGGTAGATCAGGGCACGCTTGATTGATGATGCAAGATCATCCATCCGCTGCAGGTGTTCTGCCACATCAGACAGGCTCTTTTCAAAACGGCCGGTTTCTTCACCAACCCGGACCAATCGAATCAGTATATCAGGGAAGATGTCGTCATAACGTTCAATGGCATCAGAAAAGGTTGAGCCCTGCTCAATCTCTTGCTTGATACCGGTCAGAGTGGTTTGCAGTGTCGTATTGGTGGTGGCTTCTGCAAGATCGCCGAGTGATATGGTTATCGGGATGCCTGCTCCAACCATGACCGATAGGTTACCTGCCAGTTCAATTATTTCGGCACGCTTGACCCGCTGTCTGAAAAGATTTCGTCTAAGGCGTGCCAAGACGCCGCTGCTCTTGTCAAGCTTGAGCAGGTAGTATCCCCGTGCCGTCAGGTCCTGTGAGGCTGTTTCCGGTGAGGCGGCCTCAATATAGCCTCTGATCAGGCGTCCGGCGGCATCGACGGCATGGTAGCTGAAACTGGTCATCCGGCGACCCGCATAACTTCTGCAATGGTCGTCAGTCCTTCAATTGCCTTGTGCAGGCCGTCCTCAAGCATTGATGTCATGCCGTGTTTTCTGGCTACGGCAACAATAGTGCCCGTGGAGGCCCCCTCAAAGATCATCTGACGTATCTGGTCATTCAGGATAAGCACTTCACAGATGGCTAGGCGCCCCAGGTAGCCGGTATGATTGCATTTTGCGCAGCCTGTGCCCCGATAGGCAAGCCGTTTTTCAAGGTGATGGCTGGTACACAGTTCTCGTTCTCCATCAGTGATACTGTATTCAGTTTTACATGAAGGGCAGATTTTACGAACGAGCCGCTGTGCCACAACAGCTGTCAGGGCAGATGAAAGTAAAAAGGCATCCAGCTTCAGATCTAGAAGACGCGGGATAGCCGTGACCGCATCATTGGTATGGATGGTGGAAAGCACCAGGTGGCCGGTTATGGCGGCCCGTACGGCGATCTGGGCGGTCTCTTCGTCACGGATTTCACCCAGCAGCATAACATCCGGGTCCTGGCGCATGAAGTTCCGGGCAGCCAAGGCAAAATCAAAGCCTGCCTTGTCATTGACCTGGGTCTGTTTAACAAAGCTCAAGCGATATTCCACCGGGTCTTCCACGGTCAGGATATTACGTTCAAGGCGGTTCAATTCACGCAGGGCTGCATAGAGCGTGGTTGTTTTGCCGCTGCCTGTCGGACCGGCAATCAGGATGATGCCGTATGACTTCTGGAACAGCTGCCGTACCTGGCGGGTTGCTGTCGGGTTCATGCCCAGGGCCTCAATCCTCAGCAACGGGCCTGCCCCGGCCAGCAGCCTGAGAACCAGGTTTTCGCCAAAGATGGTGGGTACGGTAGAAACCCTGACGTCGAACCGTTTGGAAAGAAATTCGTAGGTAAAAGAGCCGTCCTGCGGCAGGCGTTGTTCTGCAATGTCCAGTTGCGACAACACCTTGATTCTGGAGATGAGACCGGTATGGGCCTGCTTTTGGAGGCAGTGTCCGTGTTGCAGCACGCCGTCTATCCGGTAAAAGACATTGGTGACGTCATCAGCCGGTGAGACATGGATATCGGTTGCCAGTTTGCGGACACCATCCATCATGATCAACTCAACCAGTTCGGCAATGATCGCACCTGGTATGGCCCCGGTGGCCTGTTTGAGCGAGCTGACGATCTTTTCCATCCGTTGTTGAATCGGGTGGCTGAAAAAGAAATAGGACTTCTCAAGGGTCTCCTGATAGTGGTCATTATCAACCAGAAACACCCGGGGTTGCTTGCCGGTCAGTTTGGTGGCCAGGTCAACCGCCACAATATTGCTGGGGTTGGTAATGCCGATGGCAAGCCGTCCATCTTCAACCACAGCCAGCGGGATCAGCCCGGCCTTTTCAGCCGTGTCCTTGGAGATAAGCTGCAGCGCTTCATCTTCAGGCTGTATTTCCCCCAGGTCAATAAAGTCTATGCCGGATTGCAGGGCGATGGTGCGGGCAAAATCCGTTGCCGTGACAAACCCCAGCTTGATCAACAGGTCTCCCAGGATGGCGCCGGTGACTTTCTGATGCTCCAGGGCAATCTGAAGCTGACGGTCTGTAATCAGGCCGTTTGATACCAGGAGTTCTCCGATTCTGATCGGGGCAGCCATGGGTCTCCTTACTGCTCGGAACCGACTAGATAGGGTTGCAGCACCACAACCAGTTCGGTTCGCTTGTCCTGATAGTTCTTGCGGGAAAACAGCGTACCCAGCCAGGGGATGTCACCGACAAACGGTATCTTTTCGTCCTGCAGGTCCTGTTTGTTCGAGATGAGGCCGCCAATCACGATCATTTCTCCATCTCTGACCTTAACCGTGGTTGAAAGTTCACGCAGGTCAACGATCGGTATCTGGATATTGGTCTTGTAGTCGCCACTGCCGATATCGGTGGGAGTAAGACTGACAAGGTCTGAAATGATGGGGGTAATTGCCATGCGGATCTCCCCCTTGCTGTTGATGTTGGGGGCGATGCCGATCATGATTCCTGATAGTACGTTGGCCGTATCAGCGGTATAGGTGATGATCGGTGTTGTGCCGGTACCGGTACTTATGGTGCTGGAAATCTTAGCGACATAATTGGTGTTCCGCCCCACGGTTAAGAGGGCGGTCTGGCCGTTCATGACATTGATACGTGGATTTGAGAGCGTTTTGACCTCGCCCTGTGTCTTGAGTGCGGTCAGAAGTGCCTGCACATTACCGCCACCGTATCCCAAGCGGAATGCACCGGAATTCACGGCATTGGTGGCGGCGGTTGCTGCATTGCCAAAACCGCCTGCTGCTGCACCGGTTGTGTTGAACCATCTGATGTTGTTGAGGAAGTCCCAGTCTATGCCAAACTTGAGACTATCGTTGAGCTGTACCTCAATCACCCGTGCTTCCACCAGCACCTGACGGTTTAAGGCTGCCTTGACCAGATCGAGGTATTTTTCGATGGCATTCAGGTTGTGACGGGTGGCTGTTACCACAATGGTGCCGGTCAGCCGGTTGATGATGACAGTCTGGTTGGGGGCCGAATGAGTAGTGCGCTGTTGTGGCAGGAGAGCTGTTGCTTGTGATTGCGTTGCTGTAGCAGCGGCTTCCTGCTTGCCAAGCAGCAGTTGCAGGGATTTATCCAGTGATTCCCAGAAGTCAAAGGCCTTTGCGTCTGATTTGGTACTTTGATTGATAGTCCCTTTAATGTTTGAAGAACCTGAACTGCCGGAGCCGGAGCCGGAGTTGGATCCTGAGCCGGAGCTGGATGAACCGCTTCCTGAGCCGCTTCCTGAACCGTTGGCGGTCAGTCCTGATGCACTGCCCAGAATGTCGCCGCCAACATCAATGTTAAACCCTTGGATCAAGGCGGGATGACCAAGTTCAAAGACCTTGGTGCCGGTGGCCTCAATACTCAGGATGTTGTCCTTGATCGTGTAGAAATAGTCTGCTGAGTCGAGGATGGTGGCAAGGGCGTCATCAGCGGTTACCCGTTTCAGGGTGATGGTGATGGTACGGTCCTGCTGTACACCGTCATTGATCACCAGATTCAGGCCGGCGGCATCGGCAATCACATGCAGAATATCGCCTAAAGCACTGTTGCGGGCCTGGATGTTCACCAGGCGCGTCTTGGCCGGTGAGATATCATCGCTGACCGGCTGGTAGTCAGGGGTCTTGAGTGGAGCTGGTGGCGAAGTGCGTTTCAGCTCCTTGATATTGTCCCTGATAAATGCGTCCTGCGGGCGTGTTGAGGCGACCAGCGGGATATCTGCTGCTACCCGGGGAGCGGCCGGGGGGGTGTTGGCACATCCCCCCAGGGCGCAGCAAAGAATGCCGGTGAGAAAAAGTATGGTCGGGCGCCGTGCCACTAATCCATTTTGAGCCATCTGGTCCCCTTTCGGTTCCTGAGCAGCACGCGGTTCTGTTCAATTTTGATTACGGTCCAGCCGCGCACTTCAGACCCCGTCTTTACCATGTTGCCGTCAATAATTGCCATGCTCTTGCTGCCATCCTGAAGGACAAAGGAAAGTGTGGGAGCTGGCGCCGGAGGCGGTGTCCGGACAGCATTCGGCGCGGCAGCGGTCCCCGCTGGTTGTGTGCCACGTGTTACTGGCTGCCGGAGGGCGGTTGGCTGCCAGGTCTTTGTCGCAACATCAAACTGGGCCGGACTGAAGTTGGCAACCGTGCGTTCTGCCTCTGACAGTTCCGGCCTGTACGCTGTTTTGAAAAATATAACGACCGGTATCAGCAGTGATGCGATACATGCCAGTATGCCCAGGATAACACTGCGCTGCAGCCAGCGGTTCATGGCTGCCCTCCCGGTAATGCCGGTAGCAGGACCGTCCCGGTGATCGTTATGTCGTTACCTGCTGAGCTGGAGAGACTGGCCTCATTAAAGCTGACCAGCGGCAACGCTTCGGTCTGGAGTTGCCCCATGGCATTGACGCCCGCCTCGTAACGTTCATAGGGGAGCTTCAGCGTGAAGCCGATACTGCTTGCAGCATCTTTGGTCTCGATGGCGGTGACCAGCATTTCGGTCGGTTGCACGGCTGCTTTGATCTGGTCAAGTCGCTGAAAAAGCCGGACCTCTTTGGAATGCCGCTGTTCATCCAGCTTGAGCTGTGTACGGAAATCGCTCATCTGTTTCTGGAGACGCCGTGTATTCTCCTGCATGGCAACCAAGTTAGACTTGATTCTGGTGTGATACCGCAACAGCTCGTCGAGCGACTGTTTTTTGCGGACAATAAGTGCCAGTGAGCTGCCGAGCAGCAGTACCAGCGTCAGAATGGCTGTCAGCCGGAGGGCCTGTTTGGTGGAGTATTGCCGCATCTGAACCATCATGGTTTATAGGCCGCCTCAAGCGTAAACGTCTGCCCTTTGGGGTCGAGCTGGTTGCGTGTGATCTGCATGCCGCGAATAGTGCGTAAAGCCGTCATATAGGCCTCGAACCCTTCCTGCATGGAGGCAAGGCCTGTGCCGCTTATTGTCCCGCCCAGTGTCAGGGTGACGGTCTCTTTTTCACGTTTCAGTTTCAGTGAGGTGAGATTGACCGTGCTGGTTGCACTACTGTTTATGGTGGCAAACGTGTGAGGAATGTCTGCACCCGCAACATGCTCATTCCAGATGGTAAGAAGCGGTTGCAGGCTGTTTTTTTCTGCCAGGGCGAGCTGATGGGCCTGAACAGTCTCAGCAAGCTGTGCCTCCTGAGCCCGTAGTGTTTTTATGGTCGTACGGGTTGATCGAATGGAGGTAAGGCCAAAGACAATCAACACCAGCATGATTGCAGCAATACCGGCCAACAGTTTGCTGCCGGTTCCGAACAGCAGTTGCTTGAACCGCTCCCTGCAGTAGTCTTCCGGCAGCAGGTTTTGCTGGTCGGGAAAGCGGTACAGCGCCAGTGCCAGCGGCACCAGCATGGTTTGCCTGGTCTCTGGCGCTATATCCGCAAGTTGTGCCGGCGCGTCGATCGGTTCCAAACGTGGAAACGGTTGGTCTGCGTCATCCTGCTGGTCTGAGTTTAACAGCATGACCCGACTGGCACGTGTTCTGAGGGCCTGGAAGCAGTAGTCAAGGGTCATGGAGACATTTTGACGATCAAGCGGGTCCCAGCCGTAGCCGTTTGAGGCTATTGAACGTGAAAAGCTGACAGCGCCATTTTCCAACAGAAAGAGTGTCTTGCTGTGTCCATCATCATGGGCGCAGAGCAGCGGGTCATGCGCGGTTCCCAACTGCTCGGCGACAAGGGCTGCAAGGGCATGGGGAACTGCGATCATCTGACGTACGGTTTTGTTGTTGCGGATGAACGGCTCCAGGGCAGGCAGTAGTGCCTGGCGGGAGATCAGGCAACAGGCCACCTTACGGATGATCCGTCCATCCCCCGGAATATCACCCAGTACCTGATAGGCACAGGAAAAATGTCCAAGTTCCGGGTGTAACCGGGCAGCCTCGCTGTACACCAGAGTCGCCTCAAGCTTCTTGTCTGCAGGAGGTATCTGTAAGGTCTCAAAGATGGTCTCAGCCGGATTGATGGCAACAAGATAGGTTGAGGCAGTATCACTGGCAAGAAAGGCATCAAGTTGATCAGCTTGCAGGGTCAGGGTCCGCTTAACAACCAGGCTTGATCGCGTTGTCTGTACAGTGATGACCTGTACACCATCCGCTTCAAAGCTGACAGCTGTGATATGTTGCCCCATTTTTTTCCCTGTAATCTGGTGCTGGAGGTTGATTAAATACCCTGTTTGGATACCGGAAAAACTGAAAAATGTCCAGATTAAAGCGGTTTCTTTACATATACAAAAACCGGGCGAAGGAAGCCTCCTCCGCCCGGTTTTGTGTGCTGCAATAACAGTCGTCGGCTTAGTAGTCCATGCCGCCCATACCACCCATGCCGCCCATGCCGCCGGGCATAGCAGGCATGCCGCTGTCCTTCTTGGGCTTCTCGGCGATCATGCACTCGGTGGTCAGCATCAGGCCGGCCACGGAGGAGGCATTCTGCAGTGCGCAGCGGGATACCTTGGTCGGGTCGATGATGCCGGCTTCCAGCATGTCAACATAGGTGTCGTCGGCAGCGTTGTAGCCGAAGGCTTCCTTGCCGTTCTTGACCTTGTCCACCACGATGGAGGCGTCGATGCCGGCGTTGTCGGCGATCTGACGGATCGGGGCTTCCAGGGAGCTCTTGATGATGGTGACGCCGAACTGTTGCTCAGCAGGCAGTACCACGCTGTCAAGGGCCTTCAGGGCGCGGATGTAGGCAACGCCGCCGCCAGGGACGATCCCTTCGTCAACCGCAGCGCGGGTAGCGTGCAGGGCGTCTTCAACACGGGCCTTTTTCTCTTTCATCTCGGTCTCGGTTGCAGCACCGACCTTGATCACGGCAACGCCGCCAACCAGCTTGGCCAGACGCTCCTGCAGCTTCTCGCGGTCGTAGTCGGAGGTGGTGTCTTCGATCTGGGCGCGGATCTGCTTGACGCGGCCCTGGATATCAGCCTCAGTGCCGTCACCGTCGATGATGGTGGTGTTGTCCTTGTCAACCACGATACGCTTGGCGCGGCCCAGCATGTCCATCGTGGCGTTTTCCAGTTTGAAGCCCATGTCTTCGGAGATCACGGTGCCGCCGGTCAGCACTGCGATATCTTCCAGCATGGCCTTGCGACGGTCGCCGAAGCCGGGGGCCTTGACGGCGCAGACGTTCAGTACGCCGCGCAGTTTGTTCACAACCAGGGTTGCCAATGCCTCACCTTCGATATCTTCGGCAATGATCATCAGCGGACGGCCGGATTTGGCGGTCTGCTCCAGTACCGGCAGCATGTCCTTCATGTTGGAGATCTTCTTGTCGTAGATCAGGATGGTGGCGTTCTCAAGGGTGGCCTCCATCCGCTCCGGATCGGACACAAAGTAGGGGGAGAGGTAGCCGCGGTCAAACTGCATCCCTTCAACGGTCTCAAGGCTGGTTTCCATCGCCTTGGCTTCCTCAACGGTGATCACGCCTTCCTTGCCGACCTTCTCCATTGCCTCGGCAATGATGTCGCCGATGGTCTTGTCATTGTTGGCGGAGATTGTGCCAACCTGGGCGATCTCCTTGTGATCCTTGATCGGCTTGGAGATCTTCTGCAGCTCAGCTACGATCGCCTCAACAGCCTTATCGATACCGCGCTTGATCTCCATCGGGTTGTGGCCGGCAGCCACCAGCTTGGAGCCCTGCTTGTAGATGGCCTGAGCCAGTACGGTTGCCGTGGTGGTGCCGTCACCGGCAACATCGGAGGTCTTGGAGGCAACTTCTTTTACCAGCTGAGCGCCCATGTTTTCGAACTTGTTTTCCAGTTCAACTTCCTTGGCAACGGAAACACCGTCCTTGGTGATCAGCGGGGAGCCGAAGGATTTTTCGATGATGACGTTACGGCCTTTGGGACCCAGGGTTACCTTGACGGCATCAGCCAGTGCATTAACACCGCGCAGGATGGCGTTGCGGCCTTCCTCATTGAAACGGATCTCTTTTGCAGACATTGACTATTCCTCCAGATTGATAGTTTTTGGTTATTCTTTGTCTAGTTTTTCTAGTTTGCCCAGCTTGCCAAGAGTGAGGATTTTTTCCGTTCCGGGTTTGGTTCGTAAGCAACTGCGCGGAGGCGTACTCTAGGGTACGTCGCACAATGGCAGTTGTGAAACGAGACGAAGCCGGGGCGGAAAAAGACCGCTCTACTTCTCGATAACGGCCAGGACATCGTCCTCGCGCATCATCAGGAACTCATCGCCATCAACCTTTACTTCAGTGCCGGCATACTTGCCGAACAGGATGGAATCACCGACCTTGACATCCAGGGGAGCACACTTGCCTTCATCGTTTTTCTTGCCGTTGCCAACAGCAACGACTTCGCCTTTTTGAGGTTTTTCCTTGGCGGTGTCAGGGATAAACAGGCCGCCGGCGGTCTTCTCTTCGCCCTCAAGGCGCTTGACGATGATACGGTCATGCAGTGGTCTCAGTTTCATTGGTACTTCTCCTTTCATTGCTATGGTGGTGTGATGGTGTGTGTTGTGTCTGCTAGCACTCTGAAGTGGTGAGTGCTAACGAGAGGGAATATAGCGAGGGGTTGGTTAAAAATCAAGGGTCAGTTTGAAATTTTTGCTATAGTACGAAACCTAGTGTCCGATAGAGGAGCTATTATGCACCAACTTTCCCTGTTAGATCCCGCTGTTATTCCTGACTTGGCCCGGCTGCGGGCAGCAGAGTTGCGCCAGCTGCTGGAACATCACAACCGCTGTTACTATGAACTGGATGCCCCGGAGATCAGCGATGCCGAATATGATGCGCTATTTCGTGAACTGCAGACGATCGAGGCAGAGCGCCCGGACCTGCTGAGCCCTGATTCGCCTACCCTGCGGGTGGGGGGCAAGCCCCTGGCCCGTTTCAGCCAGGTCCGGCACCGGATGCCGATGCTCTCGCTGGAAAACGCCATGCAGGAGGATGAAATTCACGGTTTTGAACAGCGTATCCGCAGCCTGCTGGCCCTGCCTGATGCGGTTGTGCTGCAGTACCAGTGTGAACCGAAGATGGATGGTCTGGCAGTGGAGCTGGTCTACCAGGATGGTCTGCTGGTGCAGGCCTCAACCCGTGGTGACGGCGAGGTCGGTGAAGAGGTGACCGCCAACATCCGCACGGTCCGTAATGTGCCGCTGCGTCTGGCAGGAGAACAGCTGCCCGCCCTACTTGAGGTGCGGGGGGAGGTCTACCTGCCGCTGCAGGCCTTTCAACAGCTGAATCTGCAGCGGGAAGAAGAGGGGGAAGCGCCCTTTGCCAATCCCCGTAATGCCGCAGCCGGTTCCATCCGCCAGCTTGATCCGGCTGCGGTGGCCAGACGGCCCCTGGCCATGGTCTGCTATGGTGTGGGAGTGGTGGACACGGAGGCCAGGACACAAACAGAATTGATGAGCCAGCTTGCCGGTTGGGGCTTGCCGGTCAGTGATCAGGCCAGACAGGTCAGCGGTATTGCAGAGGCGGTTGCCTGTTTTCAGGATCTGCAGGAACGGCGTGACTCCCTGCGGTACGAGATCGACGGTATGGTGATCAAGGTGGATGACCTGCGCCTGCAGCAGGAGCTGGGGGAAAAGAGCCGCTCCCCTCGCTGGGCGATTGCCTGTAAATTCCCGCCCCGTCAGGCGACCACCCGGATCAACGAGATCATCCTTTCGGTGGGCAGGACCGGTGTGATCACACCGGTGGCCAATCTGGAACCGGTGGAACTGTCCGGTGTCACGGTCTCACGGGCCACTCTGCACAACTGGGACGAGATCCGGCGCAAGGATATCCGGGTAGGGGACCGGGTGATTGTGGAGCGGGCAGGGGACGTGATCCCGGCAGTGGTCAGGGTGCTGCTGGATCAGCGTAACGGTGCAGAGCAGGAACTGCCTGAGCCGGAAACCTGTCCGGTCTGTGGCTCCAGGGCGATCCGTGCAGCTGGGGAGGTGGCGGTGCGCTGCCAAGGGGGGCTGGCCTGTCCGCCCCAGCTGGCAGAATCGATCATCCACTTTGCCTCCCGCGATGCCATGGATATTGACGGGTTGGGCAGCAAATATATCGAGCAGCTGATCAACCTGGAGCTGGTCAGGGATATTGCCGATCTCTACCGTTTGACCAGGGATGACTTCATGCAGTTTGAGCGGATGGGGGACAAGCTGGCTGAAAACCTGCTGGCTGCCATTAGCGCCAGCAAACAGCAGGAACTGGCCCGCTTCATCTTTGCCCTGGGGATCCGGCATGTGGGGGAACGGACTGCCAGGACCCTGGCAGAGCGGTTTGGCAGCATTGATAACCTGCAGGCCGCCACCCTGGAAGAGCTGACCAGTATCCGTGATGTCGGCCCGGCTGTGGCGATCAGTATCCGCTCCTTTTTTGATGCCCCGGCCAACCAGGCGGTGCTGCAGCGGCTCAAGGCGGCTGGCGTTGCACCAACCGTGGAGGAAAAACGGGTTGGTGGCCGGCTGGCCGGTCTGACCTTTGTCTTTACCGGGACACTGGCCACGCTGGGACGTGATGAAGCCAAAAAACTGGTTGAGGCGGAGGGGGGCAATGTGACTGGCTCAGTCTCAAAAAAGACCGATTACGTGGTGGCGGGCAGTGAGGCGGGCAGTAAACTGGAAAAGGCCCGTAATCTGGGGGTGACCGTGCTTTCAGAGGATGAGTTTTCAACATTGCTGGCCACAGGAGGCAAGGCATGAGTGCTTGGGAGTCTGCAGCAGGGTGCGGCTATGCGGCGGAAAGCAGCTCAGTTCTGACGGCATGCCGTGTGCTGTTTGGTGCTGATGTGGTACTCAATGATGACTTTCTGGCCTATCTGCAGCCCGAAGGTGCAAAAAGCGCCTACCGTAAAAGAGCCCGTGAAAGCCATCCCGATGCGCATCCACGGGTTGACGGAGAACACCTGCAGCGCCTGAAGCATGAGTTTGCCACTGTTTCAGATGCATACCGCGAGCTGTCGACATTTTTGAAGTACCGGCCGCAATCCGGCACCACTGCTTCCTGCACGGCACGATACCGCCCCCGGGAGCCACGGATGCAGCCGGCCACAAACGCGGCAAACGCATCGAGTTGCCGGGACACTCCGCTTTATTATACCGGGGCAGTGCCCTCCGTGGAGTTGAAGATCGGCAGATACCTCTACTTTACGGGGGTCGCCTCATTTCAGGCCGTCGTGGCGGCCTTGAGCTGGCAGCGTATGCAGCGTCCGTCAATCGGTCTGCTCGCTCGCAGCAGCGGGTGGCTTGATGATGCGGACGTGCACTATATTTTGCAATCCGGGCAGGTGCAGGGGCGTTTCGGTGAGCGGGCTGTGCAGTTGGGGCTGCTCAGGCCATGGCAACAGCAGGAGCTGCTCAGGCAGCAGCAGTCATGTCAGGAGCGGCTTGGTCAGTATTTTGTCCGTTATCAGGGGATCTCAGACTACCGGATGAATCAGCTTAACGCTGAACGGCTCAGGCATAATGCCGGCACCTGCGGGTGCTGACAGTGGCCTGACCGGCCGGTAGCGGGGTACTGCAGGCAGGCGTGCGGTTCCCGGCAAGTCGCAGGAACTCAAATCACACCGCATTCCTTCAGCTGTTCAACAACCATGGCATGGTTGATCGGCTTCATCAAATAACCGTCACAGAGGGAGTGATATGACGTCATGATCGCCTTCATTTCGTCCAGGGCGGTGATCATAATGATTTTTGCCCTTTCATGGCGGTCAATCTGGCGTTTGTCCTCTTCATCGCGCAACTTTTTGAGGGTTTCCTGACCATCCATTTCAGGCATCATGATATCCAGGCAGATCAGGCTGTACGGGGTGCCGGCGTCATGGGCATCAATAAATGCCTCCCAGGCCTCAATGCCGTTAGCGGCGACATCACACTCGCCGAACGGTGAGAGGTAGGCCATCATCAATTTTCGACTGTAGAAATCATCTTCGGCAATCAGAATTCTCATCGGTTTGTTTCCTCACTGTCTGTTGATAACCCTCTCCAGCCTTCCTGATGCCAGACCGGAATGGCAAGATAAAAGATACTTCCCGCACCTGCGGGGTTGGGCGTGACCCAGATGGTCCCGCCATGTAGCCGCGCCAGCATTTTTGAAAGTGACAATCCCAACCCTGTTCCCTCATGTTGCCTGGTGGATGAGTTGTCAGACTGCTCAAACGGCTCGAAAATCCGCTTGATGTCCTCTGTTTTAACGCCGATACCGGTGTCTGTCACCGACAACAGCAGGTAGTTGCCGGAGGGAAGCTCCTGGTGGTGGGGAGCTGACAGGAGTGACTCAGCCATCACGGTGCAGGCGGATACGGTTACAGAACCGCCGCTCGGGGTGAATTTTACGGCATTTGACAACAGGTTGAACAGGATCTGCTTGATTCTCAGCTCATCGCCACGAATGACCTTGGGCAGCCGTTCGTCAAAAACGCTGCGGATTGTGATCTCCTGCTGTTCGGCGCGCTTCTTGATGATGATCAGACTCCCGGTTATAAGCCCGCGAAGGTCAATATCACTCAGCGTGAGCTCCATCTTGCCGGACTCCACTTTGGAGAGATCAAGGATATCGTTAATCAACGCCAGCAGATGCTTGCTGCTTTCAAGAATATAGCCCAGGTATTCCTCCTGGCTTTCGTTGATCTCGCCGCAACCTTTGACCCGTATCAGGTCACTGAAACCGATAATGGCATTGAGCGGGGTGCGCAGTTCATGGCTCATGGTTGCCAGGAAGGCGCTTTTGGCCCGGCTTGATGCAATCGCCGCCTCTTTGGCCAGTTGCAGTTCGGTGATGTCCCGCACCGACTCAATCGCCCCTGCAACCTGGCCGTCACTGTCGTACAGCCTGGTTGCCTTCCACCAGAGATAGCGTCCATCAGCCAGCAGCAGCCCGGCGGACTCGGCTGTGATGTTGCCGTTTTCGATTGCAAAGTTGCTGTAGCCGTTAAGATACGGGGCAAGCAGTTCAGCTGAAGGGTTCAAGGCAAAATCGATCAACATCGGGCGTGGGCTGCCGTAAAACGGGACGGCATAGCAATAGCCGCTTTTCCCCAGCATCCTGTCCGCAGGCACTCCGGTCAGCTCCTGGCAGGCCTTGTTCCAGGCGATGACGTTGGACTCCTTGTCGATCGCCCAGGTGGCATCCGGCAGGAAGTCAAAAATGGCTGCCAGCCGCTTTTCACTTTTCAGCAGCGCCTCTTGCGCCAGCTTACGCTTGGTGACGTCCCGGTTGCTGCCGCGGGTCCCCTGGAACTGCCCCTGATCGTCAAAGACCGGCTGACAGTTGTGGTGAATCCAGCGGATCGTGCCGTCCGGCCTGACGATCCTGAATTCAAGGGTGCCCGGCTCATGGGCAGACTGACTGCAGTGATGGTGGGCTCTGAATACAGCCCGGTCATCAGGGTGAATCATCTCATGGAGCAGCGTCGGATGCTTGGTGAACTCATCTGCGTTGTGCCCGGTGATTCTGAGACAGGAGGGGGACGAGTAGATGAACTGGCCTTGGGGGTCTGACCAGAACTCCCAGCTGTAGGTGTGATCGGCAACGATCTTATATTTGGAGGCTGCCTCTTTGAGCTGTTCAGTCCGCTTGTGCACGAGCTCTTCCAGATGTTCCTGGTAGACGCTGTTGTCGTCAAGCAGTTGTTCAAGTCTCTTTCTGTAGGCGGTGTTGTCCTGGATCAGGCGTGCACGCTCCAGGACCCGCTCGACCACAATCGAGAGCTCTTCCAGCTTGAGCACCGGTTTGGTGACGTAATCCCAAGCCCCCAGACGGACCGCGGTAATGACGTCACTGGTCGTACCCTGGCCGGAGACGACAATGATCGGGATCTCGGGAGCGGCCTTTTTCAGCTGTTCAATGACACCGAAACCGTCCATGACCGGCATGCGCAGGTCGGTAAGCACCAGGTCCGGTCTTTCCTTCAGGCAGAGCTCAACCCCTTCAGCACCGTTGGCAGCCTCAAGCACCAGGGAACCTTCATCCTCAAAGTAATCCCTGAAGCTTGCCCGCAGCATCGCCTCGTCGTCTATGATCAGCACTTTTACAGGATTGGCCATGGCTTTGCTCTGGTGATGGTTGTCATTCACTGAACCGGTTGTTTACAGCGCTTCCAGAATATGTCGCGGTATCTGTGACAACGGGAGTACGCGATCTACGGCATCCATCTCGATTGCACGTTTCGGCATGCCGAAGACGATGCAGGACGCCTCATCCTGCGCCAGGGTCAGGGCACCGTGTTCACGCATCTCCTTCAGGCCGCGGGCACCATCTTCGCCCATACCGGTCAGGATGACCCCGACGGCATTTCTACCCGCAAAACGGGCTACCGATCTGAACAGGACATCCACTGCCGGTTTCACGTAGTTCACCGGCGGACCGTCCGACAGCTCCAGGTAGTACATGGCGCCATCCCGCCTGATGGACATATGCCTGCCGCCTGGGGCAATAAAGGCCGTGCCGCGCAGAATCCGGTCACCATGCTCGGCCTCCTTGACGTTGACCCGCGACATGGTGTTGAGGCGTTCGGCATAGGATTTGGTAAAGACCGGCGGCATATGCTGCACGACCACAATGCCTGGTATTGAGGCCGGCAACTGGGTAATGACCTCGGTGATGGCCTGGGTCCCTCCGGTGGAGGCGCCAATGGCAATCAATTTGTCAGTGGTGGCCATGCGGCTAGTATCCAGGGCGGATGCCTTGGGAGTTGCAGGCGCCGCAGCAGTTGCCGGCAGGCTGCCGCGGGCTGCAAAGCGCACGCGCGCCTTGGCCGCAATCCGCACCTTGGCTATGATCTCGTGTGCCAGCGCCTCAACACCTTGCGTAATTTCGATGGACGGCTTGGTAACGTAGTCAATCGCCCCCAGCTCCAGGGCACGTAAGGTGGTGTCGCAGGCCCGCTGGGTCAGGGAGCTGACCATCAGGACCGGAACCGGATTGGTATGCATCAGCTCTTCCAGAAACGTCAGGCCATCCATGCGCGGCATTTCAACGTCCAAGGTTATGACGTCCGGCTGCAGACTGGTGAGCTTGTTTTTGGCAAACAAGGGATCCGGAGCCGTGCCGATTACCTCAATATCCCCTGCACCGTTCAATATTTCGGTCAGTACGGTTCTGATGACCGCTGAATCATCAATAATCAGGACCTTTATTTTGCTTCCCATAGCGAAAACTCCCACTGTTGTGACTGCGTAACCTGTGTCAGTGTTTGCGAAAAATTGCCGTGTCGATCTGTTCAAACAGGCTGCTGTCCGGTATGAAATCGTGCGGTCCCAGAAACAGGTAGCCGCGTGGAGCCAGGTGCCGGTGCAGGCGTATGAATGTCTGCTGTCTGCTACTGTCATCAAAGGCACGTAAGCCGTCATGACAGAATATCAGGTCAAACTGCTTTTTAAACGGATAATTCTGATTTTTCAGGTTCAGCCGCCGAAATTTTACTACCTTGATCAAGTCAGACTTAACCCGGATATGACCGGCATGGATACCGCTGCCCTTGAGAAAGTAGCGTGATTTGAGCGTCTCCGGCAACAGCTCCGGCAGCTGTTCAATGCCATAGGTCGCCCCCATGGCGGTGGTCAGGGCCTTGCTGGAGGTGTCTGTTGCCAGAATACGTACAATCCAGTTACCAAAGGGTGCATCGTCAGCAGTCACAGCATGGCGCTGCTGCAAGGCCTCTCCCACGCTGATGGCGATGGAGTAGGCGGCCTCTCCGGTGGCGCAGCCTGCGCTCCAGATCCTCAGCTCATGGAGAGAACCCTTCTGGGCTGCCAGTTCCGGAAGCACCCTCTCTTCCAGGAAGCGGAACTGCTGTTCTTCTCTGAAAAAACCGGCAGCGTGGGTTGAGCTGAATGTGTAGGCCTGACTGTTGTCAACCGGCTGCTGAATGAAATCCTGGTAGCGGTGGCCCGACTCCTGATCAAAGCAGGTGACTGAAACAGCCCCGTTCCAGGTCTGAAACGCGATCCTGATACCACATTCGGCACCAACAAAGTCATGTACCACCGGAATCCCGTATTCGTGCAATATCTCCCGTGCAATCCGTACATTGGCGGCGCCAATGGTAAAGATATCCTCCAGGGATTTGAGGATTGAGCCGCCGCCGAAGATACGCGCCTGCAGGTTGTGGCGCTCGCTGCCCAGATTGATGATCTGGTCGATCAACCTGCGTACTGAGGTCGTACCGTAGAGATTGTCCCGTCCCGGTTCACCCCGTCCGGCAGGGACCAGATAGTGGTTCAGGCCACCGATCCGGCGTCGTGCATCCCAGAGACAGACTGCGACGCATGATCCCAGGATGGTTTCCAGGATGGCCGGTTCCCGTGTTACGACAATATCGCCAATATTCAGGCGTATCCGCTTCATTGTTTCCGGTAGACGGTGATATGTACCGGTGAAAACAGTTTGTTACCGAACATGGTCTCAGAATGCCCCAGGAACAGGTGCCCGTGGGGGGCAAGATGGTGATGAAACCTGGCCAGGACATGTTGTTTCATGGTCTCGTCAAAATAGATCATGACGTTACGGCAGAAAATCAGGTCAAAGCTTTTCTTAAAGGGGTAAGACTGGTCCTTGAAGTTCAGCCTGCGAAATCTGATCAGCTGTTTGACAAAGTCCTTGATGATATAGCTGCCGGAGGCGCTGCGATCAAAATAGGTTTTCAAGAGTGCTTCCGGCAGGTCCTCTTGAAGTGCAGCAGCGGCATAGCTGCCGGCCTGGGCCGTGGCAAGTACCTTGGTGGAGATGTCGGTTGCCAGAATCTTGATATCCCAGCCCCGGCAGGGGTCAGTAAGATCATAACCGCCGGTCAGTGTTTTCAGCTTTTCAAACAGACTGATGGCAATGGTGTAAGGTTCTTCACCGGTTGAACAACCGGCGCTCCAGATGCGGATTTCGCGGTTGGCCCGTTTATGCTGGAACAATTGCGGTAGTAACGTGTTTTTCAAAAACTCAAAGTGATGATTTTCTCTGAAAAATTTTGTTGTGTTGGTGGTGATGTTATTCAACATCAGCACAAATTCGTTATCATCGTCCTTGATGTGCTGAAAGTACTCTTCGTATGAGTCCAAGCCAAGCTCACGCAGGCGTTTTTGCAGGCGTGTCACCACCAGGGTCTTTTTCTGGTCGGAAAGCTGGATCCCGGCTACATCATAGATCAGGCGGGCAAAGCGCTGGAACAGCTCATCGCTCATGACCGCCTGATCGAAGGAAGACGTTGGCTCGGGCATTGCTGCTGCCGGTTTTACTGCTCGGCCATGCCGGGCTGGAGTTCCGGTGGCTGCTCTGCTACCTGCGCAACCACGCTACTCTCCTCATCAGTCAATACCT
Source organism: Trichlorobacter lovleyi (assembly GCF_015239775.1). Lineage (NCBI taxonomy): Bacteria > Pseudomonadati > Thermodesulfobacteriota > Desulfuromonadia > Geobacterales > Geobacteraceae > Trichlorobacter > Trichlorobacter lovleyi. The sequence continues at coordinate 2,926,955 of NZ_CP058409.1, read as the reverse complement.
TGTCCACATTCAACAGCAGCACCAGATTGTCACCGGTTCTGGCCATGCCTGCGATGAATTCGGTATTGATGCGGGTGCCGAAATCCGGGGCAGCGGAGATGCTTGATGCAGGTATGTTCATGATATCGGAGACCGTGTCCACAATCAGCCCCATCACACCGGCAGAAAATTCAGTCACAATGATGCAGGTATGCTTGCGATACTGGCCATGCCCTTCCATGCCAAACTTCTGTTTCAGGTCAATCACCGGTATGATGGTCCCCCGCAGGTTGATAACCCCCTTTAGATGGCCGGGCAGATGCGGGACTTTAGTTACCGTTGTCAGTTCGATGATTTCCTGTACCTGTAGGGCATCAAAGGCATACAGCTCGGCGTTGAGCGAAAAGGTGACGTACTCCTTTCCTGCTGTACCGGTGTCACCTGTGTTCCTGCTGGCGACTCCTGATTCAAGGTCGTTCATAAGCTTTCTCCCTGTCGCTTGTCGTGTCGTCCGGGCGACATGCTAAAACTCCGAGAAATCATCCTGATCATCACGGGCCGCTGCCGGCTTGGCCGGAAGCGCCGCTTGACGCCGGGCTGCAACCTTGTTGGGCTTGGGAGCCGACTTTGCCTTGAACGACTCATGGCGGACAGAACTGCCGCGCTGGTGAGCATCTTCAACGGTGAAGAATGAAACAACATCCAGCAGGGAGCGGGCCTGGGCTGCCAGTTCTTCTGCGGCTGCAGAGGTCTCTTCCACCAGTGAGGCGTTGGCCTGCGTGGCCTGATCCACCTGCCCCATGGCGGTGTTGACCTGGTTGATACCGGCCGACTGTTCCTGGGACGCCGCAGCCACCTCATCCATCAGGTCGGTGACCTTCTTGATGCTGATGCCGATCTCAGCCAGTTTCTTGCTCAGCTCCTGGGCCAGCTCCACCCCTTTGCTGGTCTTTTCGCTGCTGTCCTCAATCAGGCCGTTGATCTCCTTGGCGGACTGGGTGGTCCGTTGCGCCAGGCTGCGGATCTCGGCGGCCACCACGGCAAAGCCTTTGCCGTGCTCACCGGCGCGGGCCGCCTCAACGGCGGCATTCAGGGCCAACAGGTTGGTCTGGAAGGCGATCTCTTCAATCACGTCGGAGATGTTGGCGATCTTGCGTGACGATTTGTTGATGTCATCCATCGCCCTGATGGTGTCATCCATCACGGCGCTGCCGCCGTCAGCCAGGCTCTTGCTGCTGCGGGCCAGGTTGCTGGCCTCACGGGAGTTTTCGGCCGTACTCTTGATCGAGGCCGACATCTCTTCCATGGTGGCGGTGGTCTCTTCAACCGAGGCGGCCTGCTCGGTGATCTTTTGCGAGAAGCTCTGGTTGGCCTCGGAGATCTGGTCTGCAGCCTGGGAAACCTGATGGGAGGCCTCAATGGTCTGATTAACCACCTCCTTGATGCCGGTCACCATCTCCTGCATGGCCCCCAGCAGCTGTCCGGTTTCATCTGCACTCTTGACATCAATGGCTATGGTCAGGTCTCCCTGGGCCAGCTTGTTGCTGGCATCCACCGCCTCCATCAGGGCCTGGCGGATCTTGCGTGCCACCACCCAGGAGAACAGCAGAATGATGACGGCACAGGCCACCAGTGAGATGATGATGCCGTAGCGAATGGTATTTATCTCTTTGGCCACATCATCAATATAGATGCCGGTACCGATGATCCAGCCCCAGGGCTTGTACAGATTGACGTAGGAGAGTTTTGGCGCTGGTGCGGTCTGGCCCGGTTTCGGCCACATGTACTCAACCGTACCTTCTCCCTTGTCCTTGGCAACTTTGACCATCTCAGCAAACAGGGCCTTGCCGTGCGGGTCCTTGGAATCGGCGACGTTCTTGCCTTCCAGCTCCGGTTTGATCGGATGCATGACTATCTTGGTATCCATGTCGAGCACAAAGAGGTATTCGCCCTCAGCGTACCGTAGGCCGCGGATTACCTCTCTGGCCCGCATATGGGCCTCTTCTAACGTGAACTCACCTTTCTGAGCCCGTTCGTCGAGGTTTTTAATCAGGGTCACTGCAATATCGGTAATATCATTTAAGGCTGTTTCTTTTTCATGCATCAGCTTTTTTTCAATAAAGGGCAGCAGTAGCCCCATGCTGACGGCAAAGATCATGACGATGGTAATCACCGAGATGCTGATGATCTTGTTGAGAATCTTCCAGTTGTTAAACGATTTCAGTCCCATTGTGATCCTCCTTGGTGCGGCGATTTCGTAAACGTCATCCTGTTGGAGCTGCGATCCTGTCGAGTGTATTTAACTGTTTGTCATCGGAACCGGGAACGTTAAAAGTGCCGAGCGGTCTCAGACGTGGGCCATCTGGACGATGCCTGCCACGTCGAGTACCAGTGCCACCCGGCCATCACCCATGATGGTGCCGCCGGATATATCCTGCACCTTGGGGGTGGCCGAACCAAGGTTTTTCAGTACCACCTGCTGTTCACCCAGCAGCTCATCCACCATCAGGCCGTATTTGCGACTCTGGTAGTGGGTTACCACCACGATCCCCTCCCAGGGATTCTGCTGCTTGCCCGGTATCTCCAGGACCCGGCTCAGGCGGATCAGAGGGATATATTCACCCCGCACATTGACCAGCTCACCCTGTTCTTCAACGGTATGCACCACCTGTTGTGCTGGTCGCAGCGACTCAACCACCGAGGCGATCGGTATGATGAACACCTCGTCACCAACACTGGCGGCAAGACCGTCGATAATGGCCAGGGTTAACGGCAGCCTGATGGAAATGGTGGTGCCGTGCCCTTTTCTGGTTCTCAGCTGTACAGAACCTTTTAAGGCCTCGATATTGCGCTTGACCACATCCATACCGACGCCGCGGCCGGAGATGTCGGTGATCTTGTCGGCGGTTGAAAAGCCCGGCAGGAAGATCAGGTTGCAGATTTCGTCCTCTGAAAGGCCTGCTTCACTGTTGATGACACCGTTACTGAGCGCCTTGGCGATGATCCTGTCCCGGTCAAGGCCGCGTCCGTCATCTTCCACTTCGATATAGACCGCATCCCCCAGTTGGTAGGCCCGCAGGAATACGGTTGATCTGGCCGGTTTGCCGGCTGCCGTACGTTCTTCAGTGGATTCAATGCCGTGGTCAACGGCGTTGCGGATCAGGTGCACCAGCGGGTCAGTCACCTTTTCCAGCACCCCTTTGTCCAGTTCGGTATCCTCACCGCTGATAACCAGTTCGATATCTTTGCCCTTGCTGGTGGAAAGCTCCCGGACTAGGCGTGAAAACCGTTGGAACACCTCGCCCACCGGCAGCATCCGCAGCGCCATGGTGCCTTCCTGAATATCCTTGCCGATCCGTTGTAGTTGGGAGAAGAGGCGATCGGTACGTTCTGCGGCATGACCGAATCCGTTTGCGCTGCCCTGCTGCCATTCCGCCATAACCTGCTGGAACATGGATTGGGTAATCACCATCTCGCCCACCAGGTTAACCAGATTGTCCAGCTTGTTCAGGTCAACCCGGATGCTGGATGAAACCGCCTTTTTGAATGATTCGGCCTTCTGGACCCCCTGCTTCTCAAGCACCTTGCTGATCTCAGCCTGGCTGGTCTTGCCTTGGGATACCAGGATTTCACCCAGCTTTTTCTGCTTGGTCAGGGCCTTACGCACATCCTCCTCACTGACAATGCCTTCTTCGGTGAGCAGTTTGCCTAAGAGCGGTATCTCCTGCTGAGGGGTAAGGAGCGGGGTGATTTCAATGCTGCAGTCATCCTCGACAAACACAAAAACATCCTGCACAGCCTCTTTGTCCAGGCTGGTGCGTAGTTTGAGCTGCCAGGAGAGGTAGAGGGTCTCGGGGTTGAGTTCTGCAAGCCCAGGAACGGTATCGGTGTCGGCCTGGATTGATTCGATACTGCCCAGCTCGGCCAGCTCATCCAGCAGTTTGGCAGGATCGCAGCCCTGCCTGAAGAGGTCAGGGGAGGGGATAAAGCTGATCAGGAATAACTGCCCTTCCTGTTCGCGTGTCGCTGCCGTGTTTTTTTCCTGGTCGGGGATGGTTTCAGGCGCCTGCTTGCCCTGCAGACCGCGAATCCGCTCCATCAACGGCTCACAGCGGGCAAACTCAAACTCGGTCTTGTCACCCACGGCGGCAATCATCTCTTTGATCATATCCACTGCCTCAAGCAGGGCATTGATCATGTCGCGGTGGAGGGTCAGCGCCTTGTTACGCAGGTCGTCAAGGAGCTCTTCCATGACGTGGGTAAAACGGGAAATGTCCGGGAGCCCTACGGTGCCGCTGGAACCTTTGATGGTATGGGCCGACCTGAAGATGTCGTTGAGCAGCTCAGCGTCATCCGGGGTCTTTTCCAGCTGCAGCAGGCCGTTCTCAAGGTTTTCGATATGTTCTGCCGCCTCTTCAACAAAGACAGCGTGAAATCGTGACAGGTCCATGATACCTCCGGCGTGTGGTGCCGTTAAGCCGCTGTGGTATTACACTGTACGCGTAAAGTCGGATCTGGGTCTAGAGCTGGATGCCGATGCTTCGCAAACGCTGGCTTACGGCAGGTGAACAGGAGAAGGTTATGGCAATGGAGTTCTGAAGGGCCTGGTGTTTTGTTGCCACCAGGATCTGGGCCGCGGCCGTATCCAGCCGCTCAACAGCAGTCAGATCAACGTGCAGTTGCGGGCTGCCCTGCAGGGCATTCTGCAGGGTGGCAACCAGCTCTTCTGCCATGCTGATGCCAAGCTCTCCAGTAAGTTTCACCTGTCCTGTCATTGGCTGCCTTTCGCCTTTTGTGTTGATCTGATAATCGTATTTTAAAGTATTACAGTAAATTACAACATCTGTATCTGTCTGGTTGTTTGAGTTCGGTGCCCGATTTTGTAAAACAATGTGCTAAATTATTACATGTTTTAAAGATGTGTCAAGAAGGGTTAAATTATCTTTGCTTAATATAAAAATTGGAGTTGCGATTCGTAATTGCTCTGCTAGAGTTTTTATACTTCTCTGTACAAACGTAGTTGAGAGACAACCTCTGTATTAGCGCTGGCTTTTGGAGGCGGGGAGCTGCTCTGCGATGCACGCACTACGTAATCATCTGTCGGTCATTGTTTTAGCCTTTCTGGCTGCCGTCGTCGTGGCCGGCATCTACACCTTCAACCATGTCCGTAATGAAGCCTACCATCAGGCCGAGCTGAGCCTGGAGCAGCAAATCAAGACCTTTTGGGAACTGGTGTATGCCAAAGGCGATCAGTTCCGGGTGCAGAACAACAAGCTTCTGATTGGCTCCTATGAGGTAAACGGAAATTATGAGCTGCCTGACAAGGTTAAGGCCATTTTTGGCGGTACGGCCACGATCTTTATGGGTGATACCAGGGTCAGCACCAACGTTCCCAGGGATGATGGCAGCCGGGCTGTGGGGACAAAGCTGGTTGGGCCGGCCTATGAGGCTGTTTTACGGCATGGGGTGCCGTATCGGGGGGAGGTTGCGATTCTCGGCAAACCGTACCTGACCGCCTATGACCCGATCCGCAATACCCGGGGAGAGGTGATCGGTGTACTGTATGTCGGGGTTGAAAAGGGAATTTTCCTTCATCACTTCAATCAGCTCTTCATCATATTTCTGGCTCCGGTTATGTTTCTGGCTGTGGTCACCATGGTGCTGTACCGGATGTTGCTGAGCCAGGGGCGCCGGGCCGACCAGCTCCAGAAGCGCAATCTTCGATTTTTGCAGGCATTGATCGATACCCTGCCGACACCGGTATTTTACAAAGATAGCCAGGGGCATTATCTGGGCTGCAACCTGGCCTTTGAATCGATGTTCAAATTGCCCCGGACTGATGTGATCGGCAAGACGGCCTACGATATCGTGCCGCCCGAACTCGCTGCAGAGTACGTTGAACATGACCGACAACTTATGGCAGCACCCTTGGGGGCGACTCATCAGTACGAATCCAGAATACGGAACTCAGAAGGGGTGGAGCGGGATGTCATCTTCTACAAAGCCAGATTTGAAGACGATAGCGACAGTGCCTGCGCCATTATCGGAACCTTGCTGGATATCACTGAACGCAAACAGACGGAGTTGCGGGAGCATGCCCGGGCCGATATTCTGGAGCATATTGCCAAGGATGCCACGCTGCAGGAGGTGCTGGCTTCGATTGCCCTGGAGGTGGAACAGGAACAGCCTGAGGTGATCTGTTCCATCATGCTGGTTAATGAGGCAGGCACCAAATTGCTCAGCGGTGCCGCGCCAACTCTTTCGGAAAAATACCTGGCCGGTATGCCTGAAACGGTCATAGAGGATGGCGGCTGTTGTTGCGCTACGGCGGCATTTTCCCGTAAACGGGTGATCTCAAGCGATATAGCGGCTATTCGCAACTGTCGGCGTGCTTCGGCCTGCGGTCTGAAGTCCTGTTGGGCTGAACCGATTCTGTCCTCAAAAGGCGAGCTGCTGGGAACGCTCGCGCTGTATTCAAAGCGGGTCTGGGAACCGGGGCCAGAGGATATCCGGCTGATTGTTTCCAGTGCAAACTACGCCAGTATTGCCATTGAGCGGATAAATACGCTCAAGGCCTTGCGGGAAAGCGAACGTAACTACCGGGAGCTGGTTGAAAACGCCAATAGCATCATTCTGCGGATGGACACCACTGGACGAATTACCTTCTTTAATGAGTTCGCTCAACAGCTTTTTGGGTATAAGGGGGATGAGCTGTTGGGGCAGTCGGTACTGGGGACTATCTTCGTCGATACTGACGAAAATCGACAGACAGTTTTGACAGTAATTGCGAATATTCTCGAAATACCGGAGCTGTACACACTGATTGAAACGGAAAACAAACGTAAAAATGGTGATCAGATTTATATATCCTGGTCGAACAAGGCCTGCCTTGCTGCGGATGGCTCCCTTGAAGAGATCCTGTGCATAGGCCAGGATATTACCGAACGGAAGAATATGCAGCAGGTGATGGTGCAGACCGAGAAGATGATGACCGTTGGCGGACTTGCTGCCGGCATGGCCCATGAGCTGAATAATCCGATCGGCACGATTGCACAGCATACCCAGAATATTCTCCGCCGCATCTCAACACGGCTACCGGCCAATACCGCTGCAGCTGTTGAAACAGGGGTGTCTTTACCCAATCTCAGGGCTTATCTGGAACGGCGCGGGATAGTGGGTATGCTTGAGGCCATCGGCAGCTCATGTGAACGGGCAGCCACCATCATTGCCAACATGCTGACATTTAGCCGTAAGAGTTCCATTCAGGCGGAATTTGTCTCGTTAGCCGTTCTGGTGGAAAAATCTATTGATCTGGCGCTTTGTGATTATGACTTGAAGAAACACTATGATTTTAAAAATGTCACCGTTGTCAGGGAGTATGTTCCTGATTGTCCTTTGGTACAGGTGGTGCCGATGGAGATTGAGCAGGTCTTGCTCAATCTTCTGAAAAATGCCGCCCAGGCCCTTGCTGCTCACCCGCCAGCCGCTGGGCCGATGATTACAGTACGGCTTTACTACGATGACAGCTCCGTCTGCGTTGAGGTTGAAGATAACGGGCCGGGGATTGACAAGGACCGGCGTGCCAGAATTTTTGAACCGTTTTATACCACCAAGGAGGTTGGTGTAGGTACAGGACTCGGGTTGTCGGTCTCATATGCAATTATCGTAAACAGGCACAGGGGAAGCATCACCGTTGACTCCCCTCCCGGCAAGGGAGCCTGCTTCACCGTCAGGTTACCACGCAGCAGCACTGCACCTGCTGCATGATACTTTAGTCTCCTCTTTCACCTCATATCTGCCACTGTCTCAGTCTTAATCCTGAAACAAACCTGTCTCACTTTGATACAATATGGTGCTTGAATAGATACAGTCCTTGTTGCTGGTCGTGGATTAGTTTATTTATTTCAGTATGTTGTGGCGTGTCTTTGCTTGGCACCGATTATGCTCTTATACGGTCGTAATCGGCATGTACAAATGACTTTTTCGCCTGAGTTGATTCAATCTGGTTATGAGATGGCGACGGCCACAATATGCATAGTTTTTACGAGTCATACCTGGCTTACTTACATCGATGGGACGCTGTGCTGCTGCCTTTGACGCTGCTGGTTTGCAGTGTGCTGACGGCAATCATGCTGTGGTATCTGCATGCACGTCGACGTTTGTGTGTGAGCGAAGAACATTTCCGCAACCTGGCTGAGGCCTCGTTTGAGGGGATTATCCTCTCACGCAATGGCGGCACCATCTGTGACTGCAATGAAAGAGCCTCCGAGATGAGCGGATTCAGTCGTCAAGAGCTGTTGCAATGCTCACTCTACGACCTGATCGCCCCGGAGTACCACACACTGGTTCGTGCCTCTGTTGCCGATGGGGCTGACGGCCCTTACGAGATTGAAGGGGTACGTGCGGATGGTAGCCGCTACCTGCTGGAGGTGCGTGGCAAGACCTTCCAAAGTGGTAGACATACCATGCGTGCCTCCACACTACGGGATATTACGGCCCGGCGGGCACGAGAGGCACAGTTGCGTAAGCTTTCGGCTGCGGTTGAGCACAGTCCGGCCTCGATAGTTATCACCAACCGGGACGGCGTGATTGAATATGTCAATCCGGCCTTCAGCCGCCTGACCGGCTACAGCATGCAGGAGGCGTTGGGGCAAAATCCACGTATTTTGAAGGCCGGAGATCAGCCGGAAGAGTTTTATCGGGAGTTATGGGCGGTCTTGCTGCGCGGCGAGGAATGGCGCGGGGAGTTTCATAACCGGCGCAAGGATGGTTCGCTGTTCTGGGAGATGGCCTCCATCTCGCCGATTTTGAACGGCAAAGGGGAGATCCTCAGCTTTGTCGCCGTCAAGGAAAACATCACCGAGCGCAAGGAGCTGCGGGACCGGCTGGAGCAGATGGCCCAGTTCGATATGCTGACCGGCCTGCCCAATCGGCGGATGTTTCTGGATCGGCTATCCCAGACCGTTGCCATTGCCCAGCGCACTGAACAGCGTTTTGCACTCCTGTTTGTTGATCTGGACGGGTTCAAGCGGATCAATGATTCCTATGGCCACGAGGCCGGTGACCGGGTGCTGAAAACGGCTGCAGCCAGGCTGGCGGGCTGCATCAGGATGTCGGATACCGTAGGCAGGATGGGGGGGGATGAATTCACGATTATTCTCTCAACGCTGGCCCACTACGAAGATGCCGGTCAGGTGGCCGACAAGATTCTGGATGCATTGAGCCGGCCGATCACCCTCCCGGGTGGACAACAGGATGCCATCGGTTCAAGCATCGGCATCAGTGTCTTTCCGGAAGATGCCCTGGATGGTGACGGTCTGTTGGCAACGGCAGACGATGCCATGTATAAGGTCAAGCGTAACGGCAAGAACGGCTACTGTTTCTACCATAACTGCAAGCCGGTTGCCGTTGTGCAGGAGATTATCTAGCACCGTCCAGCTTTTTCAGGAGCCAGGCCATGTTGCTGCCCAGATCCCGCATGGTCTTGATCCCTTCCTCATCTCCGTCCACATCGCCGATATTCCTGCCTACCCCGATGTTCCAGTAGCTTGAGCTGACGATGATCATCTGGCCGATGGTAAAGAAGTGGTTGATGGTGTCAAAGACATGCATGGCCCCTGCCCGGCGTACCGATACCACGGCAGCACCCAGCTTGCGCTTGTACATGTCACCATTGGCCCGTGAGACCATGCCGGAGCGGTCGATCAGGGCCTTGGCCTCCGGCGTGATCCCGGCAAAGTAGGTGGGGGAGCCGATGATAATACCGTCGGCCCCATCCATTTTTTCAATACATTCGTTGGCACAGTCATCGGTCACAGCACAGCGGCGATCCTTGCTGGCAAAGCATTTGTAGCAGGCAATACAGCCGTGGATCGGCTTGCCGGACAGTTGCACCAACTCCGTTTCAATCCCCTCTTTAACCAGCTCCTCAAAGGTATAGTTGATCAGTTTGGCGGTGTTGCCATCCGTGCGGGCGCTGCCGTTAAATCCGATGACCTTCATGGGAAACCTCCTTAGAGCTTGTGTGCAATCCGCTTCAAAAGCAGTGAGTTCAGTACGACCGATACCGATGAAAAGGCCATCGCCAGTCCGGCAAATTCGGCCTTCAGGGTGAGACCGTAACCGGCAAACAGACCGGCGGCCACCGGGATGCCGATCACGTTGTAGAACAGCGCCCAGAACAGGTTCTGCTTGACCTTGGAAAGGGTGGCCCGGCCCACCTGGATGGCCCGTACCACATCCAGCAAGTCATCCTTGATCAGCACGATGTCGCCGGTTTCCTTGGCTACATCAGTGCCGCCACCAATGGCGATGCCGACATCGGCTGCCGCAAGGGCCGGGGCGTCGTTGATGCCGTCACCGGTCATGCCGACCACCTTGCCGTCTGCCTGATATTCCTTGACCAGTTCCTGCTTGCGTCCCGGCAGCACCTGGGCCTCAAAACTGTCCACACCGGACTGGGCGGCAACCGTGGCAGCCACTGCTGCATGGTCGCCGGTAATCATGACGGTGCGGATACCCAGCTGTCTCAGCTCGGCCACCGCCCGGGCGGAGGTGGCTTTAATGCTGTCGCTGAAACCGCAGATGCCGACCAGGGTCTGGTTGGCAGCGACATAGATCAGGGACTTCCCCTCTTCCGCCAGCCGGGTGGCTTCGTTCTCCAGGACGGCCGTCTTGACCCCTTCCGTCTCCATCAGGCGCTGGTTGCCAACGGCCAGACGGAAGCCGTTGTAGCTGCAGGTGACACCGTGCCCTTCTGCCTCATGGAAGTCGCTGACCTCGCCGGGAAGGCTGCCCCGCTCGCGTGCTGCCGCTACGGCTGCCTGGGCCAGGGGATGGCTGGACGACGCCTCGGCAGCTGCCAGGCATTCCAACAGCCGCAGCTCATCAACGCCGGCCGCTGTGACCAGATCGCTCATGGCCAGCTTGCCGCTGGTCAGGGTGCCGGTCTTGTCCAGCAGCATGACCTGCAGTTTGGCAATGGTCTCAAGGGCAGAGCCCTTCTTGACCAGGATGCCGCGGGAAAGGGCGACGCCGCTGCCCACCATGATGGCGGTGGGGGTGGCCAGGCCCATGGCGCAGGGGCAGGCGATCACCACCACCGCTACGCCGAACTTGAAGGCCACCAGGAACGGTGCCTTTAGGATCAGCAGCCAGACGACAAAGGTGAGCAGCGCCAAGCCGATCACGGCGGGGACGAACCAGGATGAGACCGCATCGGCAAAACGCTGGATCGGTGCCTTGTCTCCCTGGGCATCCCGCACCATCCTGACAATCTGGGCCAGCAGGGTCTCTTCACCGATCCGGGTTGCCCTGACGATCAGGCGGCCGTTCTTGTTGATGGTGGCGCCGGTAACCGTATCACCAACCTGTTTGCTGACCGGCAGGGACTCTCCGGTGACCATCGCCTCATCCACGCTGGAGGTCCCTTCAACCACTTCGCCATCCACCGGTATGGTTTCACCGGGGCGGACCGCTACCAGATCATTGATCCGGATCACCGAGGCAGGTACCTCTTTTTCCCCTTCAGCGGTAACCAGGCGGGCCTTGTCAGCCTGCAGATGCAGCAGCTTTTTCAAGGCCTCGCCGGCCTTGCCCCGTGCCCGTGCCTCCAGATATTTGCCCAGCCTGATAAAGGTGATCAGCCAGGCCGAGGTTTCAAAGAAGACATCGTGGCTGCTGCCTAACAGCCCAAAGAAGGCCAGCAGCGAGTAGCCCCAGGCAGCGCTGGTGCCCAGTGCCACCAGCACATCCATGTTGCTGCTTTTGCTCTTCAGGGCTGACCAGGCGCCACGGTAAAAGGCCAGGCCGGCGCTGAACTGGATCACGGTGGCAAGGATCAGGTTCAGCCACCCCACACTGCGTAGATGGTGCAGCGTCATGGTGGCCATGATCGGCAGGGAGAGGGCCAGTGAGAACAGGAACCAGTTGCGCTGGCCGGCCAGTTCTCCTGCCTCCGCCTCTTCCCCTGCCTCTGTCTCGGCCGGGGTGTAGCCGGCATCAATCACAATCCTGAAGATGGCCCCTTTATCCAGCAGGGCAGGGTCAAAACGGACAAAGCCGGTGGCGGAAACCAGGTTGACCACGGCGGTGCTGATCCCCGGCTGCTCACGCAGGATTTTTTCAAGGCGGGCAACACAGTTGGCGCAGTGCAGGCCGGTGATGGAAAAGGTCAGCTCACCGGGCGGCTCCGGCTTTACCACGCCGTAGCCCAGTGATTGCACCTTTTCCATGATGCTGTCAGCGCTGATGATGGTTGCATCGAATGAGACGGTCAACTGGGCAATGGCAAAGTTGACTGCGGCGGATTCCACGCCAGCCAGTGCGCCGACTTCCCGTTCTATCCGTCCTGCACAGTTGACACAGGACATGCCGGTGATCTGGAGAGAAAGCTTGGTCATGGTTCATTCCCTGGGTTGGCAAAATCCCCTTTAAGCCAGTGTTGCGAGGCGATAATCATGGCTGCGGTGATCGGTAGGGCCAGCAGGATGCCCCAGAACCCCATCAGTTCACCAAAGGCCATGACCATAATAATGGTCAGCAGGGGGTTAAGGTTCATCGATTCCTTGAAGACCAGCGGTTTTACCAGATAGCCCTCCAGGAAGTAGATGATGGCAAAGGCGATCAATACCTTGATGATGATGGTGCCGGTGCCGTAGGTCAGCCAGGCGAACAGCAACGGTGGCAGCATGGCCAGGATTACCCCCACAAAGGGGAGGATGCTGGCAGCCCCGGCAAAGAGGCCGCACAGGACCGGATGGGGGATCCCCAGCAGCATCAGGGTCGGGATGGTGGCCAGGGCCACGACGATGGAGACCATGACCTGCCCGCGCAGGTAACCGCCAATGCTGCTGTCAATCTCACGTCCCATCTGCAGGATCAGGTCACGTCGTGTCTCAGGTAGCCAGAGCGCGGTGGTGTCCATAATCTTCTGCTTGTAGTTGAGCATGAAGAAGACCAGGATCGGTGCCAGGATCAGGTTGAAGACGTTGAAGAACATCCTGGTGGCAAAACCGTAGGCCCAGATTCCGGCCTTTTCCGCCATGCTGTCGGCATTGCCGATGATGTTGTCAAGCAGCCAGTTGATCTCCTCCGACCCATAGTGGGTGGGGAGCGAACCCTGCCAGCTGAGCAGTGCCTGTTTGATCATTTGCAGGTGTTGCGGAAGATTGCGCAGAAAACTGTCCCAGCTGATGGTCAGCATCGGCAGCAGGAAGGCCAGACCGAAGGTGGAGATAATCCCCAGTACCACATACAACAGCGCAATGGCATGAATACGCTTGAGGCGCTTTTCCAGTCTGACCACAAGCGGGTCAAGCAGGTAGGCAATCACAAAGGAGAGCAGAAAGCAGGAGAGGGTATGGCTTAGGGCATTTCCCAGCCAGGCAACGGCAGCAACGGTCAGTATGCCGGCAATCAGCCTGATATGGCTGATGGGGTGCTGGTTTTTAAACGTTTCCAGCGGTGACATGCGACGCTCCTTTAGTGGACAGCGTTCAGGGAGGTGCTCAGTGAAAAGAGTTCGTTCTCCTCCAGCCAGCTTTTGACGCGGTTGCTCAGGAAGGTATCACGCAGTTCAGCCAGCTGCAGTTCCTCATCCGGAAAGAAGGACAGGATGTCGGCCGCTCTGGCATAGGGGGGGCGCCCTGATAGTGCGTGATCCAGCAGGCTGCGGAGCTCCGTGTTGCTCTGGCTCGCAAGAAAAGTGCTCAGGAGTGTGCGCTCAGCTGCTGAGTCCAGGTATGGAATCTCAAGAAAGCGTCCCTGCTGCTGTTCCAGCTGATCCCAGAAACTGTCACCGCTGTCAGTACCGACAAAGAAGATCTCTCCGGTCATCCGGTCAAAGAAATAGACCCGATCCTGTTCCATATTTGAAAAAGCCCCCAGGAGATCATCCCAGGCGATGGCTACACTATGTATCATAAAAAGGCTCCTTTATATATTCCTGCTGTTGACAGTCAGCCCTGTCAACGGCACAATCGGCAGTACTATGCGTACCATCTTTCTTGCTGATGCCCATCTGCAGCACCCTGACGATGCCAATTACCGGCTGCTGCTTGCGTTTATCCGCTCCCTACAGGGCAGCACCGCCACCCTCTGCATTCTGGGCGACCTGTTTGATTTCAGGATCGGTCTGCCGGCCCTGAACTTTCCCGAACAGGAACCGATACTCACGGCGCTGGAGGAACTGCATGCCTCCGGTACCCGTCTGATCTACCTGGAAGGGAATCACGACTTCCATCTTGGAGCAGGCCTTGGCAGCAGACTGGGGGCGGAGATCCATTCCGGGCCGGTACAGCTTGCGTTGCAGGGGAAGCAGGTCTTTCTCTGCCATGGCGACCTGATCAACCGGGCCGACTGGCGGTATCGTCTGCTTCACCGCACCCTGCGGAATCCCCTGACCTTACGGATCGGCCGTCTGCTTCCTGCAGCAGTGGTGCAGGGGCTGCGCAGCAGGCTGCAGCGCACAAGCAAACAACGCTACAGCCGGGACCGGAAACGCTGGGACTATAGTGCCATGATCCGCAGCTACGCGGCATCAATTCGTACCCAGGGGGCCCAGGCCCTGGTGCTGGGACACTTTCATCAGCCCTTTATCGATCAGCAGGATGGCTTCACGCTGGTCTCACTGGGGGACTGGATTTCCCACTACTCCTACGCCGAGCTGGTTGACGGCACCTTCCGCCTGCTTACCTACCCTGCCTGAAAAATTCCGCCAGGGCCTGTTCGCCCAGCTGCGAGGCCTTGATCTTCCATTTGTCACCGTTAATCACCAGCGCCACCAGTGCGATCTGCGGACGGTCGGCCGGCGCGTAGGCGGCAAACCAGGAATAGTGTCCCTTGGGGTTGTCGCCGTCGATGGAACCGGTTTTGGCCGCAATCTGCATCTCGCGGACCAGCTGGCGGCCTTCACCGCTCCGGAACGCCCGCCGGGAGGTGCCGCTGGTAACCGTGCTCAGCAGCATGCGGGTCAGGCTGTTGGCGGTCTCTGGGCTGATCACCCGTTCCAGTTCGCGGGCCGTCGGAACCTTCAGCTCCTTGCCGTCACGTGCTGCCTGATCAACCAGCCGCGGCGCCATCATGGTGCCACGGTTGGCGATGGCAGCCGTAATGACAGCGGCATGAATGGGTGAGACCTGCAAACCGTGATCAAGCCCGCAGCCCTGCAAACGCAGGTCATTGGTGGTCTCTGCCGCAGGTGCCGCGCTGGGCACTGCCGGGACACCGGGTAGCAACAGGCTGCGGTTGAAGCCGAAACGGTTACAGGCCTGCTTGAGTTGTTCTCTGCCCAGCAGGTCGCTGGCGATCATGCCGTAGATCGGGTTGACCGATTTGGCCATGGCTTCGGTCACGTCCATTTTGTTGTTGCGCCCTCTGGGACTGGGATCCCAGTTTTTGGGGGTTTCAGAGACCAGACGTCCCCGGAACTCCAGCACTGTGGCAGGGTGGATCTTGCGGTTTTCCAGGGCTGCCGCCGCCGTTACCATCTTGAACAGTGAGGCCATCGGGTAGACCTGATAGGCGGCCTGCTGCTGCCAGTTCGGGTCTGTGGCGGAATATCCGGCAAGGGAAAGCACCCTGCCGGTTGCCGGTTCAACCGCAACAAAGATCGCGTAGGGGGGGCGGGTCTGTTCCAGATATCCCTGTACCCGCTGCTGCAGTGCCGGGTTGATCGAAAGGTTGAGCGTCGTGCCGTCAGGGGCGGTTGCTGTCAGGATCTCTCCATTGGCAACGGCAGTGGGAATCAGGCTGCTGGCAGTGGCAAAGAGGTCATCCCCCAGCGAGATCGGCTGCGCCTTTCGGCCGGCCTGCTGACGGGAATCCTGCCAGGCTGAGACCGCCTGGGCGCCTTTCCGGACCAGCAGGACACTTAAAGGAATCAAGAGGAGTGCCAGGGCGATGCAGAGAACAGCACCTTTCCAGTGGCGCTGAAAGAAGTTCTTTTGGGGCCGGGTCAAATGTTTCAAATCTTGCATCAGAAAACTATAGGCCAATTGGGGGGAGGGTGTCAATCGGTGTCAGTCCAAAAGCGTTGCTTGAGCTCTTCCAAAAGCGGGTAAGGCTGTTGCGGCCAACTGTGCTGATGCTGATGGCGTTGTGGCGGTGCCTGGCCTGGGCGGTTCGGTGATTTTTGGCTAGAGTCCTTACGGTGGGTAGGTCTTGTTTAAAAACACCAGTCCTGGTTATCCTGTCAGTCTCAGTTCGATCAGGATAGTGCAAAACGGTGGTAATCCGGGTTTAAAGCTTTGCTGGTCACTTGCTTTCACGCATATTTCCCATTACCATGGCGGCCATGCCTATGAAAAAGACTCATACGTTATGGATGGCGTTTATGACGGGTCTTTTTCTGTTGTCTCTGCTGTTCAGCACACCCTCTACATTTGCAGCCGTCTCGCCTCCACTTGTTCTCCATGCCACTACCGCGTCAGCCCCTCTGTCCGGTCATATCGACATCCTGGAAGACAAAACCGGACAATTGACGATCAGGGAGGTAAGCGCTCCCGCTTCGTCCGCGTTGTTCAAGCCCGATTCCCGGCCGGTCCCGCACTTCGGCTATACCTCTCATGTCTACTGGGTCAGGTTTACCATCGACAGTGAGGCGGCCACGGAAAAACAATGGCTGCTGGAGCTGAATTTTCCGCTCGCAAGTTACCTTGATTTTTACGTCCCGACCGCAGGTGGCGGCTTTGAACTCATGCAGGCCGGGGCCATGCGGCCGATGAGTATCCGGAAGTTCCAGCACCGCAATCCCGTCTTCCCCATTTCCATTAGTGGTACCGGCAAGACCTTCTACCTGCGGATTGACGCCAGGGGGCGGATATTGATGCCGCTAACGCTCTGGACCCCCGAGGCGTTTGCGCAGATGGATAGCCGCAGGAACCTGGTGCATGGCTGCTATTTTGGAGCCATGATGGTGATGTTCGTCTACAACCTGTTTGTATTTCTATCCCTGCGCGACAAAAACTACCTGTTCTATATCTTTGATATCTGTTGCTTTACCCTGTTCGTTTTCTTCTCAAATGGCTTTTTGATTGAATTCGTCAGCGGCAACAGGCCGTTGGTTAACACGTATGCTCCTTTGAATACCGCACTGGCGCTTCTTGCCGGGTTGCTATTCAGCCGGAACTTTCTGGATACCGCCCGCAATGCCCCCTTCATCGATCGCATTTTTAAACTATTGCTGGGTGCGGCGGTCCTGTTTATCCCCGCATTTTTTGTTGTTCCTCCGGATATCTGGAAGCGCGCCATAGGCGCTATTACGGGTATCGCATCCCTTTTCGGCCTGGCTGCCGGGGTGGTCTGTTTTCGCCGGGGGTATCATCCGGCCCGCTATTATGTGGCAGCCCGCAGCTTCCGTGTGCTGGGGATCGGCTGTTTTGTCTTTGGAGCAAACAATCTGCTTTCCACGAGCCCGCTGACCAACTTCGGCCTGCAGATCGGCTCGATCCTTGAGGTCATGCTCACCTCCTTTGCTCTGGCCGACCGTATCACGATCATGCGGCGGGAAAAGGAGGCTGAGATGCTCGAGCGAAACAGGCTTGAACATGAAATTGTCCATATCAGTGAGGATGAACGTAGACGCATCAGCCACGATCTGCACGATGGCTTGTGTCAACAGCTGACAGCGGCGCGGCTGCGCTTCTCCGTGCTCAAGCGGAAACAGGCGGCAGCGGGGGAGGCCCAGCCCGAGCTGACAACGATAGCAACGCTGCTGGATGATGCGGTAAATCATGCCTATAGCCTGTCCCGCGGGCTCTGGCCGGTTGAGCTTGATCCGGTCGGCGCCATTCCCTCGTTGCAGGAACTGGCGCGCCGGCTGTCGGAGTCGAGCGGCATCCCGATCGAGTTCAGCCGCAAACAGCGCTGTGAAAACTGCACCAGCAGGCATATCATTCAGTTGCACAGGATAGCCCAGGAGGCTATTACCAATGCGCTCAAGCATGCCCAGGCCGGCATGATACAGGTGGGCTTTGATTGCTGCGGCAACGGCATCGTCTTGGAGGTGCGGGATAATGGGATCGGGCGGAGCGCTGAAGCAGAGTCTCCGGGCGGCCTCGGTACCGGGATCATGCAGCATCGGGCACGGATAATCGACGGCGACCTGCAGATTCTCGATGGCGAAGGCGGCGGTACCACTGTTGTCTGCAGGGTTGCCTGCGACGTGATAAAGGAGCAACACCATGGCGAGTGACAAAGGAACCTGTGCCGGAATCATGCTGATCGACGATCATCCCGCTGTCAGACAGGGGGTGGCCCTGGTGCTGGAAGAAGAAGGGTATCGGATCTGCGGCGAGGCGGACAGTTGCGCTGCGGTGCACTCTTTTCTGGAAAAAAACAGACCAGCCCTGGCGCTGCTGGATATAACGCTGGGCCGGGAGAGCGGCCTGACCCTGATCCCGGCCATCCGGCAACAGGGGGTGGCAACGCTGGTCTACTCCATGCATGAAGATCCGGACAGCATCGAGCACGCCTTTGCTGCCGGGGCACTGGGCTATGTTGCCAAGCGTGAGTCGACGGATCTGTTGCTGGAAGCGGTGGCTGCTGTCCTGGCTGGAAGGCGTTACGTCAGCCCCTGTTCAGCCCAGAGTCTTGCCGGTCGCGTGCTGGCAGGCACAGAAACGGCACATGCCGCTGTGCTGAGCGAACGAGAACAACAGGTCTTGCAACGACTCGGTAACGGCGAAGCAACCAGCGATATCGCCGCCGTATTCGGCATCAGCGTGCGCACTGTTGAGACCTATTACAGCCGGATTATTGAAAAGCTGAAACTAGACGGCATGAAGGCGTTGCGCCGTTATGCTGTCATGTTCAGGCCATAGCGCTACCGTGCCGCCTTCTACCCAAGCCCCCTCGCACTCCTTGTATTTCTGTCCGTAAAATCCCCTACACAGCCCCTACATAAAAACCACCCAAGCCACGACAGACAAGCCGGGCCGGAAAGGTGTATCTACGAGATGCACCTTTTTCTCTCAACCGCTTGAAATGAGTGGATGAGACGAGATGACATCAACAGCGGAGGGCTCCGTTTATGCGACGTTTCAGTCAGTTTGTAATGATTTTACTCGCGGCGCTGATCTTTAACAGCGGTACTGCCTGGTCGTCGCTGGCCCGCTTTGTTGATATGGAGGATGGGACGGTACTCGACAGATGGGTGTACGTGCGCTGGCTGAAAGACACCAACTGTTTTTATAACAAAGTAAACTGGTATGATGCCATGCTGCTTACCGTCAAACTGGCATCTGGCCAGTGCGGTTTGACGGATGGTTCGGTTGCCGGTGACTGGCGGCTACCGAATGCGACCGAACTGAGTTTTATGTCGTCTGAATCTGTGAGCGAAGCCGAGCTCAAGGCGACATTTGCTGTAGATTATTATTATTATGCAACTTACTGGACTAGCTCGCAGGTGACCGATAACTTTATGGTGGTGAGGTTATACCCTGGGGCAGTGCTCGGCCCTTTCAATCCGAGCACGACCACAGAGTACTTTTGGCCGGCCAGAGAGGGGCATATCGGTTGGCTGAAGATTGCCCCTGCTCTTACCAGCAAGGACTTTGGCACTGTCCCACCCAACACGAGCTCTGCCAGCCAGACCTTTACTATCAGCAACGACGGTGCAATAACTGTCGCCCTCAACATCCTGCTGGATGGGGGGGATACCGGCATGTTTACCCTGGACAAGGGGGACGGAACCAACGGCACCTGCGGTGCTACGCCGGGACTGGATCCTGGTGCCAGTTGTACTGTCTCCGTCAGTTTCACCCCCACCAAGCTCGGCGGCAAATCCACCAACCTGCGGATATACACCACCAACGCCGCCAAGAATCCTGATACGTCCATCCTGCTGAGCGGCAACAATCCTGATCCTACCGTTTCCTGGTGGAAGGGGGAGAACGACGCCACTGACAGTGCAGGCAGCAATAACGGCATCACCAGCAACACGATAACGGCAACTGTTGCGGAGAATCAAACCGCAACCGCATTGTGCAGCGCAGGGTCTACCATAACATCATTCACCTCGGTTTACGGGGCAGATCCAAACTGGGTAAACTGTGGCAGTTGCGAGATTGGCTCATCCAGCTGCAGTGTCGACTACAACAACATCGCTTGCGGTGATCCGTACCCGCTTCAGGCAAAGCAAGGCAAACTGGCTATCATGTGCGGCAGCATGTTTGCGTCCGGCAAGCTCGGGCAGGCATTCAGTTTTGACGGTACTGGCCAGTATGTCGCAATACCGAGTTCTACAACATTGGATATTTACGGTAACCATTCAGTTGCGTTCTGGGTCAAGCCAGCCGCGTACCCGGCCACGGGCAAGTTGTTCTATCTCGTCAACAAGTGGACGAGTGCGCAAGAAGATAAGCGGGTAACCATCGATTCGGACGGCAAGCTGCACTATTTTCTGTATGGCACAAGCGCCAGTGCGGGGGTGACATCGGCGACAGCCGTGCAGACCAATGTCTGGACCCATGTTGTAGCTACCTATGACGGCGCGGACATGAAGATCTATCTGAACGGTGTTCTTGATGCAAGCGTTGCAGCCAGCCAGGATGTTGGGGACAGTACCGGTCCCTTATGCTTGGGCTATAACCCCCTAAGGGCAAGCGAGGGCTTCGAAGAGCCTTTCACTGGCCAGCTTGATGAAGTGGGGTGGTACAACCGGACGTTGTCGGCAAGTGAGGTTAGTCTGCTCGCCAATAGGGTGCCTGATGCCTTTAGTTTTACCGCCAGAACCGGCATGCCGCTGAATACGGCAATTGTCTCAAACCCGGTCACCGTGACCGGTATTACCGCCTCCACGGCGATCTCGATAACTGGCGGTGACTATTCAGTTTCAACCGATAACGGTGCCACCTGGGGGGGCTGGACAAACACCTCAGGCACCGTGGCAGTCAACAGTCAGGTCAGGGTACGGCTGACATCGTCTACCACCGCCGCCACCCAGACCTCCGCAACACTCACGATCGGCGCCGTATCCGGCGTATTTAACGTCACCACGGCAGCAGCCGATGATCCCATTCTCAATGTCAACGGGCTTGGACTGGTATCCTGGTGGCGGGCGGAGAATAATGCCAATGACACCTTGAACGGCAATGATGGCCAGATCAACACACAGTCGGTGACTGTGGCGGAAAATCAAACCGCAAGCTTATCGTGCGGCGCAGGGTCTACCATAACGTCATTCACGTCGGTTTTCGGGGCGGATCCCTACTGGGTGAACTGCGGTACTTGTGAGATCGGCTCATCCAGCTGCAGTGTTACCTACAGCAACGCCAATTGTGGTGATCCGTATTCGGGGCATGTTAAACAAGGTGTGCTGAGTATCGTGTGTAATAATAATGCATTTGCGCCCGGTAAGCTCGGGCAGGCGTTCAACTTTGACGGTACCGCGCAGAATATCTCGATACCGCATTCATCGTTATTGGATATTTCCGGTGCCCATACCGTTGCCTTCTGGGTCAAGCTTGCCGCGAAGCCGGCTAGCGGCAAGTCGTTTTACCTGGTGAACCAGTGGGTGGATGGAAAAGAAGACAAGCAAGTCACCATCGATGCTGACGGCAAGGTACACTATGTTCTGTATGGCACAACCGCCAGCTCTGGCGTGACATCGGCCACTGCCCTGCAGACCGGCGTCTGGACCCATGTTGTGGCTAGCTATGACGGTGCGGCCATGAAGATCTATCTTGATGGTGTGCTGGACGCAAGCCTTGCCGCCAGCGGGAATGTGGCGAATAGCAGCGGCAAACTGTATTTGGGCTATAACCCCGGCAGGGTCAGTCAGGGAAGCGAGGTGCCGTTTTACGGCCAGCTCGATGAACTGCTGTGGTACAACCGGGCGCTGTCAGCAACGGAAATTCCAGCAATGATGGAAAACTATACCTATACCCTGACGGTCTCCGTATCGGGCAACGGTGGCGATATGATCACCAGTGACCCCCAGGGCACCAACCCGGACGGCATCTCCTGCTCCGCAGGCACCTGTACGACGAGCTATCCCTACAACACCCCCGTTACCCTCACCCCGACACTCAACGCCATCACCACCTTTGGTGCGTGGGGGGGCGATTGCAGCGGCAGCGGTGCCTGCAGTCTCACCATGAATACGGATAAAACCGTTTCAGCAACCCTGATCCAGGCCCCGCGGGCAGTGAACAAAACCTACAATAACAAGAGCTACGGGACCCTTGCCGAGGCGTTGGCCGATACAGACAGGGCAGCGGTCTCGGGCGATGAGTTGCTGCTGCTGGGGGCGTCCTATGATGGCGTTGTTGCCCTGGATAAGGGATTTATCCTGAACGGCGGCTGGAACGCCGCCTACGCGAGCAAAAGCGGTTTCCCCACCACGCTGAATGATGGTCTGACCGTTACAAGCGGCGCCTCAATCGTTGATACGCTTGTGGTAAAGGGGCAACTGCTCATCCAGGGGGGCAGCCTGCTGGTAAACGGTCTGGTGGTTGGGCCGTAGGAGGTTACTGCTGAACAGTGCTGATTGGGGTTAGTCCTGTGGTGGGGCAGGGCTATCCTGGAAGGTGTCATCTGCCTCGGGCCAGAAGCGTTGCTTGAGCTCTTCCAACAGCGGGGCAAGGCTCTTGCGGTCAACCGCGCTGATGCTGATGGCGTCGTGACGGCGGCGGGCCTGGGCGATCCGCAAAAAGGCGATGGTATCCTTGCGTTTGAGGCCTTCCAGTTGATCGGTCTTGTTGAAGACCACCAGTTCCGGTTTTTCCGCCAGTCCCAGTTCGCCCAGGATGGTGTGAACCTGGCTGATCTGGTCTTCAAAACGGGGATTGGAGGCGTCCACCAGGTGCAGCAGCAGGTCGGCATCCTGCAGCTCTTCCAGGGTGGCCTTGAAGGCCCCCATCAGGGAGGCCGGCAGGGAGCGGATGAAACCGACGGTGTCGGTGATGATCACCTCCCGTTCGCGGGGCAGACGCAGGCGGCGGCTTGAGGTGTCCAGGGTGGCGAACAGCAGGTTTTCGGTGAAGATCTCGCTCTGGGTCAGGGCATTCAGCAGGGTGGATTTGCCGGCGTTGGTGTAGCCCACGATCGAGATGATCGGCACGCCTGAGCGTACCCGGCGGCTGCGGCGCTGTTCCCGGTCGCGGGAGAGTTCCACCAGTTCCCGCTCCAGTGCCGTGATCCGGTCCCGGATCCGGCGGCGGTCGATCTCCAGTTTGGTCTCACCCGGACCGCGTCCGCCGATCCCCCCCATCAGCCGCGACATCTGCACCCCCCGGCCGGTCAGGCGGGGCAAAAGGTACTTGAGTTGCGCCAGCTCCACCTGCACCTTGCCGTCCCGGCTCTTGGCCCGCCCGGCAAAGATATCCAGAATCAGCTGGCTGCGGTCGATCACCTTCAGTTCGGTCATGGTGGAGATGGCCCTGACCTGGGCCGGTGTCAGTTCCTGATCAAAGATCAAGAGGGTGGCGCCCCGCTGCAGGGCACGGATCACCACCTCCTGCAGTTTACCTTCCCCCATCAGGGTGCGGGGATTCAGTTTGCGGGGCAGCTGGATAAAGCTGTCCAATACCTGCACCCCGGCGGTGCGGGCCAGTTCCTGCAGTTCCGCCAGTGAATCATCCACCTCACGCCGTTCACCACCGGCCCTGACCGAGATCAGGATCGCCCGTTCCTGGCCGTCCTGCGCCGGAGTCTCGCTCTGAACCGCTTTATCAAGGCTGCGCTCCAGGGTGGTGATAAAATCGCTGCCGTAGTCTGCCGCCTTTTCCAGCAGTTGTGCCGGCAGCACGCTGATGCCGCCGGGATCTGCAGAGAGGTGAGCCAGATGCACGATGCTGCGCCGTCCGTCAAGGGGGCTGAGGGCCGCAATCAGGTCAAGCCTGAGCAGCTTCAGGTCGGTCAGGTCATCTTCGGTCAGCGGTTCTGATTTCAGGTGGGTGTGGATCAGACGCAACCCCCGCAACCGTTTGCGGCCCAAGGGGTAGTTCTTCAGGTCGGGGATCAGCAACCCTTTTTCCGTGCCGATCAGGATCAGTTCAATGGCGCCCTGGCGGTTGACCAGCAGGCCGATCTGGCGGCGCAGTTCAAGGGAGAGTTCAAGCAGGCGGCCGGCCAATTCGGCAGAGCAAAGCTCGTCAGCCGGAATGCGACGGCGGTAGAGTCGCTCTACCGCCTGAATCTGGCTCTGCTTCAGCCCTGCAAGATTGCCGTGAAGTTCGTGAATGGGAGGGCCTCGTTAGATGCCGGTGATGTTGTAGCCGGCATCAACGTAATGGATTTCACCGGTAACCCCGGAGGCCAGGTCGCTGCAGAGGTACAGGGCAGACTTGGCCACCTCTTCCTGGGTGATGTTGCGGTGCAGCGGGGCGCGCTCTTCGACGGTGTTGAGGATCTGGTTGAAGCCGTTGACACCGGCGGCGGCCAGGGTCTTGATCGGGCCGGCCGAGATGGCGTTGACACGGATGTTGTCCTCCCCCATGCCGGCGGCAAGGTAACGCACCGAGGCCTCCAGGGCGGCCTTGGCAACCCCCATCACATTGTAGTTGGGAAATACCTTTTCGGCACCGTAGTAGCTCATGGCCAGGGCGCAGGCATTGCGTCCGGTCATCAGCGGCTGGGCTGCCTTTAAGAGCCCGATCAGCGAGTAGGCGCTGATATCCAGGGCCGTGGCAAATCCGGCCCGGGTGGTGGAGAGGATCGTGCCTTTCAGCTCTTCCTTGTCGGCAAAGGCCACCGAGTGGATCAGGATATCGATCCCGCCCCAGCGCTGCTGTGCCAGCTCCATCAGGGCGGCTATCTCTTCGTCGCTGGTAACGTTGCAGGGGGCAACAAGGGCACCGACCGATTCAGCCAGGGGGCGGACCCGCTTCTCTATTGCCTCACCGGCGTAGGTCAGCATCAGTTCCGCACCTTCGGCCTGAAACAGTTTGGCCATGGCCCAGGCAATACTCTTTTCGTTTGCAACGCCCAGAATCAGCGCTTTTTTACCTTCCAACAGTGCCATCAACTCCTCCGGATACCGTGTCGATACCATCTGCCGATTGGCCGGCAGAGGTGTGGCGGTGTGAGATCTCTTGTTCAAGACTGAGTATACGGGCTTCAAGCCGTAGTATTGTTCTGTGTGATTCCATGATTTGGCGACGCAAGCCCAGCACCAGAACAGGCAGGCTGATCCAGACGGCCGCGAAGAAGAGGCCCAGTAGGATCGACATGATCATGAATCCGCCAAAAAGTTCCATCCGGCCTGGTTACTCCCTTTGCCTTAGCTGTCTTCAGCAATAACGCAAAGCCTATACCATACCTGGAGATAAATGGCAAACATGCAAAAAACGTGAAAAAACAGGAGTGCTATGCTACAAGTGGCGACTATGCACACACTTATTCCGATTGAATCCCCTCTCTTTTTATCAGGCACAGAGCTTGACGAACAACCATCATGGGCTATGATCTTCGGCAACCAGAATCCGCTGGTGCTGGAGATCGGCTGCGGTATTGGCGATTTTGTGGTGACCATGGCAACCCGGCACCCGGAACTTAACTTCATTGCCCTCGATTTCTACAACAAGGGCTGTCTGAAGAGCTGTAAGCGGGCTGAGCGGGCTGAGCTGACCAATGTCAGGATCGTACGGGATGAGGCCCGTTCCTTTATCCGCCGCTGCCTCGCCCCGGCCTCGCTGCAGGCGGTGTTCATCAACTGCCCTGATCCGTGGCCCAAGCGCTATCAGCGCAAACGGCGGCTGGTGAATCAGGAGTTTGTCAGTTTTCTGGAGCCGTACCTGCAGCCCGGAGCGATACTGCACTTTGCCACCGATTTTGATGATTACGGCATTGACGTGGCCAATCTGCTGCGGCGGCAGCCCGGTTTTGAGAATCTGCTGGCACCTGATCACTGGCGCCATGACCTGGAAGGGTATCCCCGCACCAAATATATGCTGAAGTTTATGGCAGAAGGTAAAGAGATCTATTTTGTGCAGTACCGCCGCCGTGTGGCGGAGTAGCGCAGAGGAGGTGCAGCCATGTCGGATGACGGTCTGAAGCGGAGCATCAATATCTTTAAACCGCTACCCGGGACCATGCAGGGTGAGGTGCAGGTGATTGCCATGCTGCTGGTTGCCTGTCTGCTGGCGGTGGTGGGCACCCAGGTTGCCATCTGGGTCCTGGAAGAGTCGCTGGACGGCTTCTGGCTGACCGAACTGATCTTCTTTAATCTGCCGATCCATTTCTGGATATCGGGGCAGTTCCTGCCGCTGCTGTTCATTGTGCTGGGGCTGGTCTTCAATCTCTGGATGGATCGTCATGAGCTCCGGCGGATGGAGGGGACGATTCGCTTCAGAGCAACAGGTCGCAAGAAGGGGGAGGTGCCCTGATGGTGGCGCAAGGTGTGCAGTTCATACCGCTCTTGATGGTTGCTGCTCTGTTCCTGCTCTTTATTGTCAGCGGTCTGGGCAGCAAGATGCGTCAGGCCAGTGACTACGGTTTTTCAGGCAGTTATAGCGGCCGGGTGGGCAGCGGCGCCGCCATTGCCAGCAACTGGATGAGCGCTGCCAGTATCCTGGGGCTGGCCGGTCTTTTCTATCTGAAGGGCTACTATGCCATGGCCTTTGTGATCGGCTGGACCGGCGGTTATGTGTTGCTGCTGGTACTGATGGCAACCCAGATCAGGCGTTTCGGCAAGTTTACCGCCCCGGATTTTGTCGGATTCCGTTATGAATCAGCCTCGGCCCGTACGGTGGTGGCGCTGATCTCGATTGTTATCTCAATCATCTATTGTGTGGCCCAGTTCAGGGGGATCGCCCTGCTGGTCTCCTGGCTCTTCGGCTTGCACTACAGGGAGGCTGTGTTAACCGGTGCCGCCCTGCTGGTCACCTTTGTGGTTATTTCCGGCACCCTGGGGGTGATCAGGAACCAGCGGCTGCAGTATTTTGTGCTGATCATCGCCTTTGTCCTGCCGTTGATGTTCATCAACCGCAAGCTGGGGTACTTCTGGGTACTGCCGCAGTTTGGCTATGGTGAGGCAATCACCACCCTCCAGGAACAGTTCGGTTTCTACTGGTCAGAGCCGTTTGCCTCGATTTCGCTCTTCCAGTGGCTGGCGCTCTGTTTCACCCTGATGTTCGGTACCGCCGGGCTACCCCATGTCCTTTCCCGTTTTTATCTGGCCCCCAGTATGCGCGACGCCCGCTGGGGGGTGGTCTGGGGTCTGTTCTTCATCTCCCTGATCTACTGGTCGGCTCCGGCCTACGGGGTGCTGGCCCGTCTGTTTGATGCCCGGGCCGGTAATGCCTTCAAGCTGCCGGACCCGGCAACGGCGGATCTGGTAACCCTGACAGCGGTTACCCAGGCCGGCTTGCCAAGCTGGGTGCTGGGGCTTTTGGTGGCCGGCGGCATGGCTGCCGCCTTTTATGCCGCTGCCGGCCTGCTGCAGTCCGGGGCTGCCGCCTTTGCCTACGATATCTACCCCCGTTTTATCAATCGCAGCGCAAGCGATAGTGACAAGGTCAATGCTGCCAAAGGGACCTTTTTGCTGCTGGCCGGCATTGTGATGCTGTTCTCCCTGAACCAGGTGGGGCTGATTGCCGAGATTGCGGCAGTAGCCTTTGCCCTGGCCGGCAACACGATCTTCCCGGCCTTTCTGCTGGGGATCTGGTGGAGCCGCACCAATGCCGCCGGTGTGCTGAGCGGTATGCTGGTCGGTGTCCTGATTACCGCCGCCTCTCCCTTGTTCGGGGATCTGGTGCCGTTGGTCAAGGTGCTCTTCCCCCTGACCTCTTCAGCCTTTATCGGCGCACCACTGGTCAGTCTGGTTATGATTGTCGTGTCGCTGCTCACCCGTCCCCCCTCTGACGAGATGGTTGCCTTCCTGATTCGTGATGTCCATGACACCGGAGGGAAATAATGGCGCTTCTGCTTGCAAAAGGTGAGGATTTTGCCTCCTGGCGCGGAGTGGAGGAGTTTGCGGTTGCCTATCGTGAGGCCGCAGTCCGCCTCGCATCCCGCCGCCACCCGGAGGGGATCGCACAGCTGCTGGAGTTGAGCGAGGACCTGCTCGCCGCTGTTGAACGTGAAAACAGCAGCATGGGCGAAGGGTTGGAGAGGCTGGTCAAGGAGCTCTCCTCTGCCGGAGAGCAGTCTCAGCTGCGCACCCTGCTGGCTGATTTCTACGACCGTGCCTACCGGCATTTTGGCCGCTTCGGCTCTCCGATCGCGATGTTCAGCATGACAGAAACCTTTCTGTCTGCCTTGGGCGACTGCTGTCTGCGTCTGGCCAGACAACAGATTGACGCTCCTCTGCCGCCGTTGGCCCTGTTGGTTATGGGGCCGGCCGGCCGTCGCGAAGCGACCCGTTTTTGCCGGGTGCAGCTGGCGCTGGTCTGGGATGGCGAGGTGCCTGAGGCGTTGATGGTCCAGCTGGGAGAGGCGCTGGTTGCCTGGTTGCGGGTCTGCGGTGTTGTCCTTGAGGAGACCATAACACCGCTTAATCCTGACTGGCGCGGCAGTCTTGACCAGTGGCAGGCCCGTTTTGAAGCGGCGGCAGCCAAAAAGGACCAGCGTGTACTGATTGAACTGCTGCGTCTGACAGACCGGACTGTGCTGGCCGGTGACAGTGCCGTTGCCGACAGCTTTGGAAACCAGTGTCAGCAGTATCTCGGCCAGCGGGACTTTGTCGCCAACCTGGTGGAACGCTGTCTGTTGCTCTCAAACGGTGTCGGCATGATGGGCAGCCTTAAACTTGAGAAAAGCGGTCCCCATCGGGGCGGTTTCTCGCTGCTTGATCATGCCTTTCTGCCCCTGGCTGCTGCGGTGGCAGCACTGAGCCTGATGCATGGGATCAATCTGACAGGAACGCCGGAACGGCTGCGCGGGCTGGTGCGGATCAGCAAGCTGGATGTTGATCTGGCAGAACGCACCCTGCATGCCTGGTACTGTTTCAGTGAACACCGGCTTGTGCTTGAGCAAACGGCACTGCCGGGGCTGGACTGCAGGGATATTCTCTATCTGCCGACGGCAGCACTGGGGGCTGCCGAGTCTGAACGGCTGCGGCTCTCGCTGGAGACGGTTGGCGACCTGCAGCGCTATCTGCAGGTCAGTTTTGGTGCCTACAGATGAGCAGCAGTCTGAAGATATCGCTCTCAAGCGGATCTTTATTTACCCTGCCGATGCGCCGGGCCTTTGAACTGTCTGCCGAAGCCGGTTTTGACGGGGTTGAGCTGATCATCAACCAGGACTTTCAACGGGTTAACCCGGTCAAGGTGGTTCGCTCCCTGCAGGAAATTGCACCGATCAACTCCATTCATGCCCCCTTTATGCCGCTGGACGGCTGGGGCGGACCGATCCAATCACTCTTTCACAGTATTGAACTTGCTGCAGATACCGGTATCCCGCTGGTAAACTTCCATCCGCCATCCTGGATGGGGATGGAGATCGGGTTCTGGCGCTGGCTGTATCGTATCCGGGATTTTCAAAAAGAGATCGGCATTGATGGCGAGGTGCTGGTTACGATAGAAAACATGCCCTGTATCGGCCGTTTCAAGCTGAATCCCAATATCCTCTCCTCCACCCGGGATATGATCACCTTTATTCACGATCACAACCTCTTTCTTACCTTTGACACCACCCATATGGGGTCAGGCAAGGCCAACTTCATTAATGACTTCTACCTGTTCTACGAATCAGGACGGATCCGTAATATCCATTTCTCGGACTATGGCTTTGACCGCGAACATCTGATCCCCGGCCATGGCCGCCTGCCGTTGACCCGCTTTCTGAACCACCTGAAACATACCGACTACAAAGGCTGTGTCACCCTTGAAGTCAGTCCCCATGAGTTTCCGAAAAATGAAGAGGTCATCCTGCAAAGCCTGAAAGAGCTGCAGACCTATATGCGGGTTGAAACCGGCATGTTGCCGGTTGAGGCGATGGAGGATTTTGAGGTGTTGACACCGGTTGATATTGATGAGGGAGTGTATGGCGAACTGTGACAGGGGGAGGGTAAAACGGTGACGACGACGACACTGATGGTTGAGAACAAGGATGGTATTGCCAACATAACGGTTAACCGGCCGGCCAGCATGAATGCCATGACCGTTACGACACTGCAGGAGCTGAGCGTTGTTGTGCAGGAATTGTCAGCCTCTGCAGCGGTGCGGGCTGTCATCATTACCGGTGCGGGTGAAAAGGCCTTTATCGCCGGTGGTGACATTGCCATGCTGCAGAAACTGGGGCCTGTTGCCGCACGGGAGCTGGCACTGCTGGCCCATGGGCTCTGCCGGGCCATTGAGCAGAGCCCCAAGCCCTTTATTGCCGCAGTGAACGGGTATGCCCTCGGCGGCGGCTGTGAACTTGCCCTCTGCTGCGACCTGCGGATTGCAGCGGAGAACGCCAGGTTCGGGCAGCCCGAGATCAATATCGGCATCCTGCCCGGTTTTGGCGGTTCCCAGCGCCTGCCCCGTCTGGTGGGCAAGGGCAGGGCGCTGGAGATGATTCTGACCGGCGATATGATTGATGCCCAGGAGGCCTGGCGGATCGGCCTGGTCAACAAGGTCGTGCCGGCAGCAGAACTGATGGCTGCTGCAAACGCGATTGCGCAGAAGCTGGCCGGTAAGAGCCTGATGGCCCTCAAACTCTGCAAAGAGGTGGTGGTAAACGGCCTGGAGATGGACCTTGACCGGGCCTGCAGCTACGAAGCCGACCTGTTTGCGTTAAGCTTTGCCACCGCTGACCAGCAGGAAGGGATGGCCGCCTTTCTGGAAAAACGTGCGCCGGTCTTTAGCGACCGGTAAGTATTGATGGCAGCAGGCCCGGGCCTGGAAAGGGGAGATGACATGCACGCTGTTTTCCGTATGCTGATAATGGGGGTGACGCTTCTGTGCGGTCTGGTGGCAACCGCACCTGCGGCCGAATGGCAGCTCAAGGAAATGGGGGTCGGCGTCTATGACGAATCGGCAGGATACGACACGGTGCTTTCAGTACTTCAGCGGGGGGAACGCTGGTCACAGAAGCAGCTCTATGACCAGGGCTACTTTGCCAACCGGGACAAGAAATTTGGTGCCTGGCTGGTTGGGCCTCCGGTAGACAGCTATCTGAACCGTTACGGAGTGCCCCTCTATGGTTACCGCTACCGTCTGACCGAGCCCTCCGGCAAAAGCAGCCTGTCCGGCCCCCACAGTTTTTACAAGCCCGGCTTTACGACTGTTTTTATCAATGCCGGTGGCCAGACCGGTCCCTGGAAGATCGAGTTTTATCTCTGGAATCGCGACACCGCTACGGAGAGCCTGATCGGAGACCTGACATTCGTGATGGAACCGTAAATCTTTGCCGGCAATGGCAGCATCGAATCTTCCCAGGTAACTCTGGCACGACACACAACCATTCTGTGCCTTTTTCGTTCATGCCTGTCTGACATCTTGGCATACCTTCTGCTACGTTACCCAACACCCAATAATCTGTTGTTGCCTCAGGAGAACAAACGAGATGTCGAAACCTGCTCAAACGAAACAAGCACAAGGAGTTTTGCTGGTTGATGATGATGACGGATTCCTTGAAGAAGCCCGCCGCACCCTGCACAGCCAGGGGATAACCAATATCACAACCCTTCAGGACAGCAGTAAGGTTTTTCAGGAGCTCTCTGAGGGAGCCCACAGCGTACTGATACTCGACTGGGTCATGCCCGGTCTGAGCGGTGCAGACCTGCTGCCGGAGATCGTCAGGCAGTACCCGTATCTGCCGGTCATCATCCTGACCGGTGTGGCTGATCTTGAGAACGTGGTCAACTGTATCAAACAGGGCGCCTATGACTACATAACCAAACCCCTTGACGCCAATCGGCTGGTTTCCATTGTCCAGAAGGCCTTTACCACAGAAGAACTGGCCAGCCAGAACAAGAAGCTGACAGGGTACCTGCAGGGGCAGCCACTTGAAGATCCTGAATGCTTCAGTGATATCATCAGCTGTAGTGAGCGGATGCAGTCGCTTTTCAAGATTATTGAAGCCATGCGCCATTCAAGGCAGCCCGTTCTGATTACCGGTGAGACCGGTGTCGGCAAGGAGCTGATCGCCAAGGCCATTCACAGATCCAGCGGCCTGAGGGGGCCCATGGTGACTGTCAACGTGGCCGGGCTGGATGACAACATGTTCTCCGACTCCCTCTTTGGTCACAAAAAAGGGGCATTTACCGGAGCGACTGAAAGCCGGGAGGGGTTGATCGAAAAGGCAAAGGACGGCACACTGTTTCTGGACGAGATCGGAGAGATCAGCGTCCAGTCGCAGGTTAAACTGCTCCGGCTTATTCAGCAGAATGAATATTACCGTGTCGGTTCCGATGTGCTGCAAAAAAGCAGCGCCCGCATCATTGCCGCTTCAAACGCCAATTTCGAGGCCCTCTTCGAATCCGGCGCCTTCCGTCAGGATCTCTACTACCGGATCAGTGCCCACTCCCTGCATGTCCCGGCACTGCGAGAGCGCCGCGAAGATATCCTGCCCCTGGCCGAGCATTATGCGGCCCGCATAGCACTAGAGCTGAAAAAGGTGATCCCACGCTTTTCTCGCGAGGTGCGTAAGTCGCTCAGGTGTTATGATTTCCACGGCAATGTCAGGGAGCTGATCAACAAGATTAACAACGCAGTCACCAATAACCGTTCCGGCATCCTGCAGCCTGAGGATTTCCCAGGGGTGTCAACCGGTTGTGGCGGACTTAACAACATGATCCGCCGGATCGGCAGCAACCAGTTTGTGTTGCATGGCATCTTTTCGGAGTTTCCAACCTATGAAGAACTGGAGTTGCTCCTGACCGAAGAAGCCATTGAAGAGGCAAAGGGTAACCGCAGTGCCGCTGCCGAACTGCTGGGTGTCAGCAGGCCGACGCTGCAAAAGAAGCTGGATCAGTGCGACGGCAGGAAGTGGTCTGGCACAAAGTCTTAGCAGTCGTTGGCGGACGTAACCGGCAGGCATACGGTCACGATGGTCCCCTGGGGGCTGTTTGAACTGAACTCAATCCTGCCTTTGTGCTCGGTTATGATGAAGTTGGAGATGTAAAGCCCCAGGCCGCTGCCCCCCTTGTCAATCCGTGTGGAGGTAAACGGCTTGAACAGGTTCTGTGCAACCTGTTCGGGCAGTCCCTCTCCCTCGTCCATAACAATAATCCGAATCTCTTGCTGTGACGGGATGTGACAGGTTGTAATCGTGACACCTTCGCCGTTGCCGGGTGTTGCCTGCATGGCATTCAGCAGGAGGTTCACGACCACCTGCTCAATCTGGTTCTGGTTGCCGGTAATGGTCGGGAGAGCCGGGTCAAGCCGGTGTACGATCTTTACCTGGGCCTGACTGCCATGGGCGCGCACAATGGTTAAGGCCCCCTCTACAGCCTGATTGACCGATACTCCGGGGGCAAAGGCACTTCGTTCCCCCACATTGTAGGCCCTCAGATCCTGAATTACCCGCTCAACCCGTTCCGCGTTACGGCAGATGGACTCGGCAGCACTTGAAAATTCGTTTTTGGCTTCACTGAACTGAAGCCCGCCGACCTGAAAATTCCCCTCATCTTTTGCCACACCTTCGAGGATTGGCAGCAGGTCCTTCCAGGATCGCTGAATGTAGTGTCCTGCCAGCTTGATGGCGCCATTCGGTGTGTTGATGTTGTGCGCCATGCTGGAGATAAGCAGCCCCAACGACGTCATCCGGTTTGTCTGGATCATCTTGGCCATGAACTTGCGTTTTTCTTCCTGTATCTCAAGTTGCAACGCGTTCACCAGTTCAGCCTGCAGATTCTGGTTTTCCGTCTCACGCTCTTCCAGGGCGGCTGCCAGGCGGTTGACCGCCTGTGTGGCACGTCCCGCCTCGTCGTCGCTTTCCACCGGGATCTTTAAGGAAAAGTCCCCCTCCATCATCGTTCCCAGGCCTTGGGTCAGGAGGTCAAATGATCTGGTGATCCGCTTGAGTATGGGATAGGTTGCTGCAAGCACGGCAAGCCAGAACAGCAGCACGGCGGCTCCGGTCTTGAACAACGTGTTCCAGATGGAGAGTTTCAGGTCTCTGGTGTCGATTGAGACATGCACTAAACCGAATGGTGGGGGCATGGTTGCAGGACCGCCCGAAAGTGCCGAATCCACTGAAGGTGTTGACGCTGTTGCATGTACCGGCATCGCCTCTGTTGTCATGTCCGAGGGGGTGCCATGAATGTATTTTGAAGAACGTTCAACCAGGATACGCTTGTCGTGGTCAGCAATTACCACGTGAGCTACTTGAGGTGTTTCAAGCAGCGCATCAGCCAGGGTTTCAAGGGTGATAACATCGCCGGAGAATAATGGCAGTTTGACACTGTCTGCCAGTATGGTGGCCAGTAAGCGGGCTTTTTCCTTTGATCGCTGATGGTAGTTCTGTATCTCGTTGTTGGCGATAATGACCATGAAGGCGATGGCAATCACCAGGGTCAGGAGTGTAAACGCAATGAAAATTCTGCTCTGGAAACTGCGCAGAAACTGCTTTGTGTTGCTGAGCTGGTTCATCGGCTGCTTCCCGCCCTTGAGGCGCTATCCAGCGATAGGCCCAGTCTGCGCAGTACCGTGGGATTGCTCCTGAGTGACGATTTGCGGGGAAAGGTAGGTGCATGGGCTGAGACATCATCGCCATCCAGCAGGGCTGTGACTATTTCACCGGCCTGGCGCCCGATATCGTGCCGCTGTATTTCAACCGCCACTGCTGCGCCGGATTGCAGATAGGCGCTTGAAAACGCCACAACCGGCACCTGCTGTTGCATGGAGAACAGGAAGTAGGCATCGGTGGTCTCTCTGGTGACGGCGGTGTCGTCTGGCAGCAGCCAGAGTGCGTCAATCTCTCCCCGTAACGAAGCGAGTTGTCCCGTGACCTCCCTCGGGGACGAGACCTCGCGTACAATGGGCTCAATACCGTATCGAGGCGCTGATTGTTGAATCAAACGGATGTAATGGCCGCTCTTGACCGGGTTGCCGATGATGCCAACCCGTTTCAGCCCCATGGCGTTAAAGACGGTCAGATAGCGTTCCGGGGGGAGGTGCAGCTCAATACCGGTCAGGGCAGGGTGCCCCCCTGAGCCGCCGCGATAGTTGGGCGCCATCAGGACCACCACCGGAATCTGTCTGATTTTACGCGCAGAGAGATAGGCATTGTCTCCCAGGGCGATAATCAAGAGAGGGTGGTCTTCACGGGCAATCCGCTGCAGGTCAACATCCATGTAGTCACTTAGTACCAGTAGCCGTTCAGTGAAGCGGTGTACCGACCTGATCCCCTTCAGGGCTTCATCGTAGGCTGGCGCCCGGCTGCTCTGCAGAATCAGTACTTCATAGGCTTCAACACTGAGCGGCAGCAGTGCCAACAGTCCTAAAGCGGCTATCAGCATCTGCCATCGCCTCAAAACGAGATCCTCACGCCGCCTTCAACCCAGCGTCCGGTGTTCTTGAAAAACTCGTCAAGATACTGCGATCCGTTAAAGATGTTGCGGATGGAGAAGAACAGCTCCGGGGCGTGCTGCTTGCGGCCGAACGGCGTGGCGGTCAGGTGCAGATCCCAGATCATCCCCTGGTAGCTGCCGTTGCGGTAGCCGGCTGCATTCCACCAGATATGGCGGCCGTTCAGCACCCCCTTGAGGTACTGCCGGTCATCGTACTGCAGGCCCAGCAGCAGCGTATGCCGCGGGATGTCCTGGACGATCTGGTGGGTTGAGGTGTTGCGGGCATCAATATAATCGTAGCCTGCTGATAGTGATGTGTTGAGCAGCGCGGCAGTCTTTGCCTCCACCTCAAAGCCCTGCTTGAGGTGGCGCTCATAATTGTTTGAAGAAGAACTGCTGCTGACAACATCCCAGATGTCATTACGGAACAGGGTACCTTTCAGCCAGAGATACGGTATGGTGGTGCTTTCAAAACCGATTTGTGACGTCCAGACCTTCTCTGAGGTGCGATCCAGCAAAAAGGCCGGCAGGCTGTAACCTCGGGCCGTGTAGGCGCGCAGCAGTGTGGTGTCGGTCAGCTGCCAGGTAATGCCGAAGGAGGGGCTGAACTGATCACCGGAGGTGCCGGTCAGGTCAAGCCGCACGCCAGGTGAAAAAGAGAAATTGCCAACGGTCAGGGTGTCGTTCAGGTAAAAACCCCAGCGATCAGCCTTCTGCTTTTGCCTATCTGTTGTGCTGCTGTAAGCATCCTGCGGGTCGTATATTATGCTATTTACTTGGAGCCAAGTGTGTTCGTATTCTACGCCAATAGCTAACAGGTTTTTTGGGTTTCGCCAGAGGATTTTGCCAGAGGCTCCAGATACAGTCTCGTCAATTGTGGCGATTTGAAGAGGCTGATAGGTGCTGAGTAGGCCAAATTCCTTGCCGATTTTCCTGGTGACGTGCCGCCCGTTAAGCTCCAGTTCAAGCTGATCCGTTAGTGCTGTTCTCAGCGTAAGGGTGCTGAACAGCTGGCGGGGGTATGTCTCCTCTTTCCAGTCCCGTGGAGCAAAGGCAAAGTCACCGCGGTTGGCCTGGCTGTAGCCGAATGTGCCGGATAGTTGCCCCGTGCCCGGCAGGTCGCACACAAGCTTGGCATAGGCGTTGCTATAATCCCCATGATTGTTGGCAAGTAGCCCCTTGGAGCCGCTGTAGCCCCCAGAGAGGTAGTAGCCGAACCGTTCAATGCTCCCGGATAGTTCGGCACCGCTGTCACTGGTGCGCCGCTCGCCAACTGAGCTGGACAGGCTGCCGCCGCTTCTTCTCTCCCGGTCAGGTGCCTTGGTGATAACATTGATCACCCCGCCCAGGGCTTGGCCCCAGGATGATGAGGCCGCACCCTTGACGATCTCGACCCGTTCAATGATCCGGGCTGGGATCAGGCCGATATCGCTGAAGTTGTCACCAAGGTTGTTGAACGGTACCCCGTCAACCATCACCAAAATGTGGTTGAAGGAAGATCCTTGTATATGCAAATACGCAGCACTGCCTAGGGTCCTGAGGGACTCAAGCTGCATGCCGGGTACGGTGGCAAGGATATCGGCCAGGGTATGGGCGTTAATGGCCTGGATCTCAGCGGCGGTTACCACGGTGACGTTTTCAGCGGTATGGGAAACCGGCTTGGGCAGGCGGCTGGCAGAGACGGTCTCTCCCTGCCAGGCATCAAGCAGCCCGATGCTGTCATCCGGCTCGGCAGCTACAGCAAGCGGTGCCGCGAGCAGCCAGAGGGGCAGCAGTATCTTCAGGCTATGGCGTAGAATGGTTTTCATGGGTCAGTCAAGCACTCTAGCAGAATCCGTGCCTGCCTGTCCAATACCAGAGGGAGTTTTGCACCAACACAAAGAAAGGAGGTAACGACCATGGAGCGAATCGACGTGCTTGAACAGGGATCATGTTCATTCATCGACATCCCGACCTATAGCTGCTGCTACGTTGCTTTGACTATTGTTCGGTAACACCAGCCTGGCTGCCATCAGGGGGAGCGCATCCCCCTGATGGTCTGGAGTATATCTTGGAACTTTCAATCTACCTTAAAACCTATTCCTATGCCCATGAGCCCGGAAAGCTGCTGGTCTATTCAACGGCCCGTGGCGCCATTGTGAAACTTGACAGCTCGGTTCTGGCCGATGCCCGGGACCAGAAACTTTCTGATCAGGAACAGGCCCTGTTGGCAAAAATAGGTGTTCTGGTCCCTGACCGGCTGGCTGAACAGGAGCAGATGCGGACCCTGTTTGAGGAAGGCAACCGCCGCAGCAGGCAGTTTACCGCCCTGGTTACCATGAACCTGGACTGCAATCTGGCCTGCGGTTACTGCTATGAGGATCATTTCAGGGGCAAGCGCTATATGACGCCAGAGACGGCCGACCTGCTGGTGCAGTACGTCTCTGCACAGATTGAGCGGGGGCTGGATGTCACGCTGGACTTCTACGGAGGCGAGGCGCTGCTTTCCCTGGCAATGATGAAGGATATTGCTGCTCGTGTGAGGCATAAGGCTTCAGAGGCCGGCACGCAGGCCTCCTTCAATCTGGTCAGTAACGCCACGCTGTTGACCCGTGAGGTGGCGCAGGAGCTCAAGGAGCTGGGCTTTGTCTCGGTCCGCTTTACCATTGACGGGCCACCGGATGTTCATAATCTGCAACGCCCGTTCATAAGCGGTAAAGGCAGCTTTGACCGGATCATTGAAAACCTTAATCAGACCTGTGATATCCTTTCTGTTCAGTTGGGCGGCAACTATACCAGGGATAACTACCGGAAATTCCCGCTGCTGTTGGATCTGCTCACTGAACGGGGGATCACGGCGGACCGGCTTGGATCAGTATTGTTCTCTCCGGTGACACCCAAGGCAGGTGAGGCAGGGTTAAGCGATTTTTCAAGCGGATGTGCCTGTCCCAATGATCCGTGGCTGATTGAGGCCAGTCTTTTTCTGCGCCATGAGATTCTCCGCCGTGGCTTCACTGCCCCTAAACCTAAACTGGTTGCCTGTATGGTTGAGTTCGATAACGACCTTGTCATCAGCTATGATGGTTCGTTGTATAAGTGCCCGGCCTTTATGGGATGGGAGGATATGTGTATCGGAACGCTGGCTGATGGCACAAACGATTACCGGGTGTCCCACAGGTTGGATATCTGGAAAAATGATGAATGTCTGAACTGCCCCTACCTGCCGCTCTGTTTTGGAGGCTGCCGGTTCCTGCGAAGATTACGTACCGGGGGCATTGACGGCGTTGACTGCCGTCGTGAGTATCTGGATGCTGCACTTGAACAGATCCTGCTTCAGGACCTGACCCTGAGAAAACGCCCCTGAAATTGCCTGCTGGGACCTGGTTGCAACTGTGTAACCTACATTAATTACACTATAATTTCAAAATAGCCGTGATCCTGTAAAGTTTTTTTACACATTAATAATGCATGTATATACAGTATGTTATGTAAATTGATGCGGTTTGTGTAAAATTATTTGCCAGTGCGATTGCGGCTTGGAGACGTTTTTTTGAGGGGGCGGGTGGCGGTTGTTTGCATCCATGATGTAGATAAATGGTTCGGTCAGATTTTTTTTGTCATTTGGGGATATGAAAAAATATGCGGTCTTGTCGGGCCGGGATATTAAAAAAAGAAAAGGGTCCGGCTGTATAGCCGGACCCTTGATTTTTTTTGGAGCGGGAAACGAGATTCGAATTCTCAATTCACACAAGATTTGTACTGTGTAACAATCTGTTATTATTTGTGTATTTAAAAAGTGTTGGCACTCCTGTAGGCGAGTATCGTTCGCAAATATACAGAGCCGTCCATAAGAGTTCAGCACTGTTGTCAAAAAAATGGTCAAATTCGGCTTTCAGTGTATGCATATAATTGCTGCTGTCTTGCTTACGCAGGTCTTGGCCCGCTTCGACCTTGGCGCCATAGAATAGGATCGCTCCGGAACGGCTTAACCACACGGTTCTGGGTAGCATGTTCTATCTGGGCGACAGTGGTCATACCAACCACACGGGTGTTCCGCAATCCTGTATCATCTCAAAACACCCGCATCTCAACCGGTTTTTCACTACCGGGCGAAGCAAACCAGATAGATTTTGTGTCTGCATTCCAAGACATAGGCAGACCGGTGTATGGATTGTTTAAATCAGGCCCAGATGTTGCCAGAAATGCCTTCATTCCCTCAGGTGTCACTCTCTTTTCAGATGCCTTCTGGGTCAGTTGCGCCAGACGGCGCATACCTTCCAGATCATGCACCTTGCGTGCGTAGCCACTGTACTGCAGGTTATAGCTCTTAATCGCCTGTGCTTCACCAAGCGGGTTGTAGACAAACGTCAAGTCGAGTTTGCGGACCTGAATCGGGCTGACTCCGCTCTGCTTTTTAATGTAGTCCGCAAGTGCAGGAGCAGTGAGGCTTGCAACGTGCTGATCATGGCGATATTGCGTATAAAGCTGATTTGCCATGGCGTTGGGCTTCAGCCACGCCAACAGCAGCCAATCAACTGGGTTATGTGATGCTTTGGCCAGCATCCGAAAAGTCGCCATGGTGCGTTCAGCCCAAATAGCCTCAGAACGCAAGACATCAGCAGTCTGCCATTGGCTGGCACCAAACTGTAGTGCTTGAGTTAGCTCCTCACGCTTTTCACCTGTAAGGCCAGGAAGACCTGATAACTCACTAACCAGATACAGTGAACTACGGAGCGCAGAGAAGGCATGGAACTTCATCATCAGGCTGGTATCGGCATTCGCTATGGCTAGCCAGAACGCCATTACCTGCTTTACCCCCTGCACAGCAGCATCACTATTGCCATTATGGGACTGCTGTCCAAGGTTCAGCAGATACAGCCGGTGCAGATCCAGCGTGGCGGATGTGCTTGGCAACGGCATCCAGATGCCCAGTTCCAGCGGTTCATAATACTGGCTAAATGTCAGCAGCCTGCGGTAACGGTTAAGCAGCAGTTCGTTACTCCGCAGCAGATCAGATACTTTTTGCGGGTTCTTTGCCACAAATTCCAACAGTCTGCCGCTTTTGTCATTGTCATGAAAGCCTGGAGGACGTCCATTTACCTTCAGAGCGGATCGTTTCTGTTCATACTCAGGCGGGTACTGGTAGAAATCAGTGAATTTCTTCTTCTGCAGTAGCGTTGTACGGTACCAATCCACCACCTCCTGACCTTCTGCAGCTGGATCAGATGCTGCCGGGAAATTCATACCAATCATATAGGGGTAAGCGTTTTTGCTCTCTGCGACACCACTTTCAGGCCGTTGCAGCAGCGTGCGTGCTTCCGGTGAAAGTGGCTGGTCATACCAGGCCAGCAGTGCTAGCACCAAACAATAACCAATAAACAGAAACCATCTTATCTGACCTACAGTAATCGTACGCATGGCTATCTCCTTGGTTAAAAGAACATCATCATCAGGTTCAGGTCGGCCAGCAGACTGTGCCGCAGCGCCAGCACAAACAACCAGCCAGCCAAGGCAAGGCCGCCACACCAAACCAGGTCTGCTGCAAGGGAGAGCATCAGAAAACGTCTGATAGAGGTGATACCCAGCAATTTCATTGCAAGACGGTTTGAAACCCACAAGAGCCAGGTGAACAGCAATAGGCCGATACCAAGCACTATCAACTGCACTAAGCCCAATCCTCCCAGGTAGTGCAATCCAACGATACCTGCTGTGACCGGCAAAAAAATCAGCCCGACCACTGACATCTGAACGGCGCGCAGTACCATCAGTTGAGTTGTTTCCTGTCCAATGTCCTCGCCAAAGCGAGAAATCACCAGCCGCTCCAGTTGAGTGCGCAGCGAAAGCACAAAACCAAGGGGGGGAGCCAGCAGAAAAGTCATAACGAACATGAGCGTTGGTGTAGCAAAAAAGCTGCCGGGTAAGATCATCAGGCTACTGCTGATCAGCAGGCCAGCCAGTAGATGGGCAGCAATGGCAAACCGTTCACCCTGCTGTTCTGTCAGGTGCTCTAACAGGGCGGTTGGATTTCTCAGATCTGTGAGTGATAGGGATAGCATGGGCATTCTCCTGAACATAACATTGATGGTCTTGGAGGATTAGACGGACAGATGGGGTGGGGCTAAAAAGAAACCCCGCCACGGCAAATGCCGGGCGGGGAATGGTCATCGAGAATGATAGCGTTTCTAACCCGTTATCTTTTGCAGTTCTGTAATCAGAAATGGAACATCATCAATAACAGAGCGCCAAACCAGCGTCAGGTCTACACCAAAATACTGGTGGATAAGCTTGTCTCTGAATCCTGCCAGGTCTTTCCAGGGGACAGACGAGAATTGGCCCCTAAACTCATCGGAAAGATTCTTGGTTGCTTCACCAATTATCTCAAACTGTCTGATAACAGCATCATGTACCATGCGGGTGCTACGGAAAGCCTCATAATCCAGACCGGCTGTATATTCCACAATCTGGTGCAAAGCATCCATGATGTGTGCATGATAGACCATATCATCCCGTATCATGCTTCAATCACCTTTAACTCTTGCCTGATTCGATCAACCAGATATGGGCTGATGGCCTGCTCTGTCAAAAGATCAATTTTTATACCCAGCATCTCAGACAGCTCTCGCTCTAGCCGGATAACGCCAAGTAGGCTTTTTTGCTCAGCAAA
Organism: Trichlorobacter lovleyi; assembly: GCF_015239775.1. Classification (NCBI taxonomy): domain Bacteria; kingdom Pseudomonadati; phylum Thermodesulfobacteriota; class Desulfuromonadia; order Geobacterales; family Geobacteraceae; genus Trichlorobacter; species Trichlorobacter lovleyi. The sequence goes on along the minus strand of NZ_CP058409.1, from coordinate 2,884,953 downwards.
CCAGACCATAAGATCAAGGTCGCTGTCAATGCGAGCCTCACCGCGGGCATATGAACCGAACACACCAACCTTTACGGCACCATGTGCCTTCATAAAATTGATTATGGTGGTATCAAACGGCGTAACGTGTGCCATTAGTTGCTCCAATAAACGCTTTTCGTAATAAATCTAATTCTACCATACGAACAGGCTTGCTGCCAGCAGGAAGAGAAACCCCGCCACGGCAAGGTGCCGGGGCGGGAGTGGAATGTCAGGTGAATATCATCTCAGTACAGTTATATGGATGTAATCTCACGAAACTCAGCACACTCGGAGAAAATCATTCAATTGCCACAGGCAAGATTCCCCGCTTCTCTAAAGTTATGATGATGGGCAAAAGAGCTAGACATACCACAACCAGCAGCCCATTTTTTACCATTTGAACAAATGTTGTATTCGCTTCCAACTCGATATCCTTTTGTACAGCGAATCTTAACTTCTGCAGAATCAATCTGCTTAACCACCTCAAAACATGTGTCCCCTGAATTACAGTATGAGGAAGGTGCGTTGGATGAGGTATTTGAATCTGGAGAAGCGCAAGAAACATCATTACCTTTTTTACCATCAACCCATGTTCCCGTGCATGTCCTGGAGCCACCAAAGAAACTTCTAGCCTCGTAGTAAGTACCGTAGCCATTCTGCATATCATCTTTCCACTCACCAGTGTGTGTATCCCCATCATTAAAGTAATAGACTCCGTAACCATTCCTCATATCATTTGAATAAGCTCCTTCATATCTGCCATTTTTGTGGATTGCAATGCCTTTACCATGGCGCTTGCCATCGACATAATCACCTGTATAGTTTCCAATACCGCCAGGAATAACAAGCTCACCTTTGCCATGCTTCTTTCCAGAACGCATTCCGCCTTTATATGTTGAAGTGACTTGTCCGTTTGAATACCATGTCAAAATACCGGTACCTGTTGCGTAGCCAGCTTGACACTTGCCTGTCCAACTAACTTTTTGTTCTGGCTTAGGCTCTGCATTAAATATTCTGCATCCTGTCCTTGTATCTGGTGTATATACCTCACCATTTACATAGTAGGAATCATACATTTTGCCATCAACAAGAGTCATACGACCGTTTCCATGAAGTTTGTCATATGCCCAGCCGCCTGCATAACTATTGCCATTCTGCCACTTATAAGTTCCGCTGCCATGCCTTTTGCCCCTAAGCATTTCTCCCTGATATCGCCCGGCGGCTTGATTGTTGTCTACATACCATTGTAGCACCCCACTACCGTGAGCATACCCATCTTTACAACCTCCTGACCATGATAATGTGTCATTTGGGTCAGGCGCAGGATTATATACTTTGCATTCAGTGGCTGGATCTATACTCCAATTTGACAATCCTTGCTGTGCAACATACGTGTCATATTCCACTCGATTCTGCCCAAAATATTTATCGTCAAATAGATAGTTAACTATAGGAGTGTTGTAATCCATACGGCCAGCAAAATAGCCTTCTACAGGGCCCCTGAATTTTCCACGAAACATAGTGCCGCTAAATGTATAGGTAAGATTTACACTTCCAGACCAACCTTTGGAAACATTTACATCCAACTCAAGTTTACCTCTGCCTTCAGCCAAATTGTTAACACACTTACCGTTCCACCTAGCCTGAATAATTCTTTCACTAGCACTCAAAAAACGGACAGAGCTGTCACCTTCTTTCATAACCCAATCAAATATATATCCTGAGCCATTTTGTGATTTAACCCATTCACTTACACCTCCATTGTACATAAAACCTACGTTACAGCCGTTTATGTCTTTATAGTAAATTCTAACTAATTCGAATTCATTGTTTTTAGCTTTATACTCAATAATAGTACCATTTCTGTCTAGCCTGATCACAATTCCTTCATATTTACCATCCTTGAAAGAGGCATCATCTTTTGTGCCATTTTTGAGTGTATATACCCCTTTGCCATTCATTTGACCATTTGCCCAACCACCAGTATACGAACTGCCGTCAGTCCATTTATAGGTGCCTGTGCCATGACGTTTGCCGTTGCTCATTTCACCATCATAAGAGCCAGCAGGATTCCCATTGCTAAACCACTGCAGGGTGCCACTACCGGAGGCATAGCCACCTTTACAGCTACCTGACCAGGTAACGCTATCGTCAGGCTCCACGGACGAATTGAAAACCTTGCATCCACTATCATTAGCTGGGGTGTAGCCCGGTTCCCCGGCATAAACTATGCCTGACAGCACTACAACAAGTGCCAATGTTAGCGGTAATTTTGCTCTCAACATGTATTGTCTCCTTTGATTTGAGTTGTTTGAAAACTATTAGACGGACATCTACTCACAACATCCCTATAAAAAAATCACTCACCCTCCGGTACCAGTCCATAGTGGTACTCATGGGTCTCATATTCTCTTGCCTGTTTCAGTATATCAGCAACGGTCTGTGGTTTGGGCAGACGCTCCAGCCGCATGCGGGCATTGTTACCAAATGGCGAACCAGAGAACTTTTTACAGAAGCAGTCATTTGCTACCTTCCCAACGCATACAGCACCGTCATGACATTTGCAGCCAGCATAAAGGCAGTAACAGCCATATAGCCCCCGGCTTTTGCCGCGTTATTCCCGGCAGGCGTGGCATTGCTACGCAGCGGTAGCAGTAAGACTGCCGGGGTAGCGCCATAGATCGCGCTGATAAATGACATGGCAATTCCTGCCCCCAGTTTGCTGCTATCTGACAGGTTAGCCATGGTCATTACCATGCCAGCCACCATACTGATGGTTCCAAAGACAAACCCCAGACTGATCACCGTATCAAGCACAGCCTGATCTGTATCCAGCAGTTCCTGTTTCAGCAGACGGGCTGTAAAACTAGGCAACCCGCTGCCATAGCTGTACAGCAGATACACCAGTACCGGCAGCAATATAATCACCATTGCGGCCGGCTGCAGCAGCACACCGACAGATATACCCTGCAACACCATTCCGCCAATGATGCAAAGACCAAAGCAAACCCATAACAAGATGATTTTCATGACAGCCTCCATACGATTAAACCGCTTCTGTATGGTTAGACGGACAGATGAGTTTCCCGGATTCAGCGATATTTTATTCAGCCCTCATCCTTGCCGTGGCATACATGTCTGATTGGGGAAAACGTTTTCTGAATGTGGTCCAAAACCCCTGTGCCGCCTCATGTAGACCCATCTCTTCAAGCATTTTTGCACACAGAAAATGCGCCTGTTCTCTTAATGAATGATCCGTATCGGGGTGGCTGGCAATCTGCTCCAAGATGCGGGAAGCCATATCGATATCACCTTGCTGGTAGATGATTCCGGCAATGCGATATTGTATTTCCGGTTCAACTATCTCTTGGTATTTTCCCCAAAATTCACGATACGCTTCTGTTAACTCAGCGGCATAGCGGTTTCGTTCTTCACCTGGTCTCAGGTTTCGTAGCTGATGCAGGTACAGTTGAAAGGCATGCCGATAGTGTCCACGAGCATCATCGGTGGTAACGGTGTGGGATTTTATACGGGCAAGTTGCAGCCAAGGCAGCGGATTGGTAGGGTCTTTTGTCATGACGATCCGTAAAGACTTTTCAGCGCCAGCTGTGCCGCCAGCCTTATCCATTCCCTCCGACATCAGGGTTCCACCTTCAATTACTCCCAGCCCAAGCTCAAGATGCCGTTCTTCAACTCCCTTTTCATGCAGACCGATACGGTAGGCATAGATAATGCCGGTAAGCAAGCCGCTAATATGGGCCAGATGGTTGGTGCCGCCACCTGAAGTCTCAATAATCTGGGTAAAACCTCCCCGCAGATCCAGAGCAAAGTAGATGCCTATCAGGGCAAAGGCATTCATTTTTACATTGATGGCAATGGGTAGAAAACCGAGTATTGGTAACGGAAAGGTCATTTGTCGATAATAACAGCGCACCATGTAAACGCCCATTATACCGGTTATGGCACCGGAAGCGCCCAATCCGTACAACGGTTCACCCATCAGCAGATAGATAAACCAAGGAATCAGGTTCGCCAAGGCTCCGGACAACAGGTAGATTTTAAGGTACAGCAGGCAGCCGATACGGCGTTCAATAACAGAGCCAAATACCCACAAAAAAGCCATGTTACCTAATAGATGCAACCATCCGGCATGGAGAAAAAAGCTGAATACAAATGCAACCGGAACGTTCCAAATAGCAGGATCACGGGGGAACCAGACCAGATTATCCATGATCAGGTTGATCGACTCGCGATCATCACCGGTACCCAGAAAGAAAAGGCAGTTAAGCGCTATCAGGATGATGGTGATGTAGGGAGTTTCTTTGCGGCGTTCGCGGTCAGCATTGGCAGGCAGGCTAAGGAGTGAAAGGTTTTCGCGCAGGACCCTGAAGTAACCTTTGCCCCGCATGGCGCCATCAATCAGCATGAATCCAAGTATCCACAGGGCAAAGATAAAAAAGATGCCGGTATCACTGAGCAACAGCTTGGCCAGCATAACGATCAGAAGCAGCAACAATGATTTAATGATGAAATAACGGTCAGGAAACTGCTCTGTCCATTGATCAAAACGGTTGTGTAAGGAGTCAAAATCCATCAATGGTCCAGTTTGCGCGGAGTTTAAAAAGCCTTAGCATATTTTTTAAAAATTCAAAACCGGGGAATTCCTGGTTTGCTGGACTGAACAGAATTTTTAGTGACTGACAACATCTGTCCGTCTAAACTCTTCGGGCACTACTTCAGCCTAAGTTCCACCAGCAAGGCGATACCAGGGCTTGCACAGATCACTGGTTACAAGGCATTATGCTACACGGCAACCATAAAAGCATGAACGTCCATTGCCACAAGGACCATCCATGAACATCTATCGCAGCCGCATACTGGTCTACTTTCTTGTCACGCTGACCATCAGCACGCTTTTTGAACTGGCCGTCATAACACTGAAGCTTTCAGACAACGGTTTAGCCATTATCAGTGGATTTCTGCTCCTGAGCAGCCTTATCATTACCGTGGAAAGTAGGCGACTGGGGCTGCCGCTATCGGCGCAAAAGCTGTTCAGCCATGTTGGGCTGATTCTTAGCGTCACCGTTTTTACGACCATGGCGGTGCTGATGACTGCCAGTTTCTTCATGCACCGCTCCGGAATACCGGATGACATGCAAAAATATTTTCCTTCGGCGTTTGATTTTGTGCATGGCCTGTTTCCCTCGGCCTGGGCGCTTGGCATGACCACGGCACTCCATAACCGCTGGGTCCGTTCACGCCCTTTCGGCCCCACAAATGATAACGACCGTTGGTTTATTGATGCCACGGCTGCCGGTCTGGCAAGCATCATCGTATTCTGGGTATGCATGTTCCTTACCGACACATGGCCCGGCGCCGGGCTGCCGGTAATGTACCTGGCCGCTGTTGCGGTCTTTGTCGGCATCGTATTGATCTCACGGATCAAGCGGCAGGTGGCTATGGTGCCGACTGAAAACGGAGTTACCACTAGCTCACCAGAACGCCGGGAGATTGATTTCAACGACTGCAGATATCTGTTTGTGGAGGCGGTCAACCACTATTGCAGCGGCATGTATATGCACACCAGCTACACCCTGACCTTTACCGACCATTCACTTGACACCGTAACCAGTGAACTGTTCCAGTACAACACCAAGGACGACGAGGATACCGGCATCCAGCATCTGGCCGATCAGATCATCGAGCGCTGGCACGAGCATATCCTGCCCCGCTATCAGGAAGAACTGGAACAGAAAGGCAGGCTGATCTTCCCCTCACGACGGAGTGAGCGGCAATTTATCGAGCTGACGCACGGCCATATCAGCCTTTCCAGCATATCTGACGGCTGCAGGATACAACGTGATGAGATTGCAACCTGCTTCTGGCACAAAGGCAGCCTGCATATAAGCGATGGGCAGCGCTCAATGGACATTCAACGGGCCGAGTTTGCCGATGTTGATCTGCTGCCGGAACTGATGGGATACCCTGGCGGTATTGACAAAGAACTGCTGGACAAGCTTGAGGCCTGCATGCGGAGTTTTAAGGAGTGATGTGCCAAAAGTTTGATGAGGCCGTCGAAAATATTTGATACTGTCCGTCTAAAAGATTTACCTTGATCTATCAAACAGCGCTGACTCGAAAATGTCTACCTTACAACATGGGAGAAAACCGGATGATGAACCAAATAATTATAGCATTACTAGTTGTGGGATGTTTGCTGACTGGCATGCCAAGTGCGGTCGAGGCCGCCTCAGCCAAACCGCTAGCTTCTGATTTAAATGCACTTTTTGCCTACGAAGTAGATGATAAATACGGTTATTTCAACAGACAAGGCCAGGTGGTGATCGAGCCACAATTCGTGTCATTTGCAGGCCTTTTTATTGATGGTTTGGCCTTAGCTAAACAAGGTGAAAAAATAGGTTATATCAACAAACAGGGAAAAATGGTGATCGAACCTCAGTTTGATGATGCAGGAATTTTTTCCGATGCCTTGGCTTATATTAAGCAAGGTGACAAGTACGGCTACATAAATAAGCAGGGACGGATAGTGATCGAACCGCAGTTTGATGATGCACGCGATTTTTCCGATGGCTTGGCTCGTATTAAGCACGGTGGCAAATACGGTTTCATCAACAAGCAGGGACGGGCAGTGATCGAACCTCAGTTTGATGGTGCAGGATTTTTTTCCGATGCCTTGGCTTATATTAAGCAAGGTGACAAGTACGGCTACATCAACAAGCAGGGACGGATAGTGATCGAACCGCAGTTTGATGATGCACGCGATTTTTCCGATGGCTTGGCTTCTGTAAAGCAAGGTGACAAGTACGGCTACATAAATAAGCAGGGACGGATAGTGATCGAACCGCAGTTTGATCAAGCGTTTGACTTTAAAAATGGATTGGCTCGTGTTAATCAAGGTGATAAATACGGCTTTATCAATAAGCAGGGGCGGATGATCGCTAGACCGCAATTTAATTTTGCAGACGATTTTTCCGATGGCTTGGCTCGTGTTAATCAAGGTAATAAATACGGCTTTATCAACAAGCAGGGTCAAATGGCGATTGAGCTGCAGTTTGATCATGCGTTTGACTTTAAAAACGGGTTGGCAAAAATTAAGCAAGGTGGAAAGTGGAACTACATCAACAAACAAGGACTGACTGTTATTAAGCAAGATACCCAGTGCGGTGTAACGGTTGTAAAAGACTCTGCCGGCAAGGTTACCTGGCCACGCAATATTCAGCAGATATGCCAGAAACAAAAGCGTGAACAGGCTGAAGCGGCACGCAGGGAGCGAGAAGCCTCCCGCAGTTCGTATTCTGGATCAAATAGCAATGTGTCAAAATCCTGTGATTTTATTAATGTAAATTTTGATGTTGTGGCCGGTTTTTCTACTCAAGGAGTTGACCGTGTTTTCTCAATGTCAGCAGTAGATAATGCGACTGGAAGTGTTAAACAAGACTATAGCAAAACTGGAGCTACTGTATTTAGGTCTTACAATAAAAGTCTGGCTGGTTACTACACTTGGAACGCACTGTGGGATAATAATCGTAAAGGTTGTTCTGGCAGGATTTATGTGAGTGGAGGTAAATGTAATGTTATGATACGTGTTTACGACGACTGCCGTGACGCTGGAACGCGAGAGTATTGATTCTATTTCACTGTTTGTACTGAGATAGTATTCACCTGACAGTTGGTCATTTTCTAGGGGTGGCCATACCGCCCTTGAATGGATAAAGATGAAGTTGCTCAGACAACATTTTTCCATCAAGGAGAACAGTATGACCACCGCAGAGAAAGTATCACGAAGAAAGCTCAGTTTGCTAGACCTGGCCGCTGATCTCTCAAATGTCAGCAGAGCCTGTAAGCTTATGGGCTATTCACGGCAGCAGTTCTATGAAATCCGTCGTAATTATCAGACCTACGGTTCAGCTGGTTTAGTTGACCGGCTACCTGGAGCCAGAGGCCCACATCCTAACCGGGTTGATGAAGCTGTTGAACAGGCGATCCTTGATCACTGCCTGGCTCATCCTTCCCATGGCCCTATTCGGGTTGCCCATGAGCTGATGCTGAAAGGGATTCAGGTTAGCTCTGGAGGTGTTCGTGGCGTTTGGAGCAGGCACAGCCTTCTAACCAAGCATGAACGGTTTCTCCGGCTTGAAAAGAGCGTCAGAGAGCAGGCGTTTGAACTTTCAGACGAACAGATCCGCGTCTTGGAGCGTTTCAGCCCTGAGTTTCGTGAGCGCCACATCGAGACAAAGCATACTGGCGATCTGGTAGCTGTCGACACCTTCTTTGTCGGCACCTTGAAAGGCGTCGGTAAGGTCTACCTGCAGTCAGTCATTGACTGCTATTCACGCTATGCCTGGGGCAGGCTCTACACCAACAAGCTGCCTGTCACTGCCGTGCATGTCCTTAACGAGGATGTGCTGCCGTTCTTTGAAGAGCATAACGCCAAGATCAGCACCGTCTTGTCAGACAACGGAAGAGAGTTCTGCGGCAGGCCAGACAACCATCCCTACGAGCTGTTTTTGCAGCTTGAGGAAATCGAACACCGCACAACCAAGGTCAGAAGGCCACAGAGCAACGGCTTTGTTGAACGGCTTCACAGAACCTTGTTGGACGAGCATTTCCGCATTATGGGGCGTACCAAATGGTACGAGTCACTGGACGAGATGCAGGCTGATCTGGAAGCCTATCTCAAGACCTACAATTACGACCGTCCACACCAGGGCAGAAACATGTTTGGCAGGACACCTTATGCAGTTTTCATAGACGGCTTGCCAAAGAACGACGATTCAGATACTGAGGACTACAAACTGGCAGCGTAAATCACAAACCATTCAAGGGCACTGTCAGGTGAATACTATCTCAGTACACACTGTTCGCGATGGTTTTCACCCCGCCCGGCATCTGCCGTGGCGGGGTTTCTTTTGCAACCCCATCCCATCTGTCCGTCTAACCTTGCTGAGTGAGGCTGCATTCAGATAAGGGAGCCAGACCATGTACAACCAGGCATACGCACAGGACTACACCCTGCAAACCAACCGCTATACCCGCCATGAAGAAGTAGCCGGGCTGGTGGCAGCAGATATGAACCGCCAGACAACACAAGCCACCCTGCTGCCTGGCGGTAATGGCTGGAAACAGGCGCTGGTGCTGCCCAGTCTTGCCGTGCGGGAAGATGCCGTTCTGCTGGACAACAGCGTCTCTAGCCGGATGCTCTGGCTACAACTTGATTCCGGCAGAATCTGGGGGCTATCCTACCGGGGCAGATCATCACTGCTTGGTTTTCGAGAACTGGAAAAAATTGCGCAACGGCTGGAATCCGTTCAGCAGCGTGAGCTTGAGACTCTGCCGGATCATCTGGCCAAGCTGTTTGGCTGGATTACCTGCGGCTATAGCTCGTGGGAAGACCTGGGGGAGATTGCCCAGGATCTGGTGCAGGAAAAACTTAGAGCCTGCCAGAACTGGGATCAGCGCTATCAGCTGACCGATGAATCCAAATGCAGGGCTGCAGAGCCGTTTCGTCAGCGTTTCATCAGCGGGCTGGCAGCGTTTAATACTGCGCTGGATCAGGAACTGCTGCAACTGCTGGGGATCAGCGACCTGCAGACCATGATTGACACCACCAGATACAACTACCTGCTGCATCCGATTGACAAGATCAGCACCTACCGTTGTCAGGCTCTGCAGACCTTTCCGCTGCTGCGAGATATCTTTGCCAGTGATACCAGCGACCATGCCGCGACCCGCCTGCAAAACTGGGTTGATGCCGGTAATCCGCTCTTGACCGGCGTGGCTGATTACTGCCGCTGCAGCAAGACCATCCCCCGTTTTCTGTCTGGAAAAGGGCTTGATGAAATCGGCGCTGAATGGCAGGGGCAGTTGCACCTGTTGACTGACCTGCTGGGTATGCTGCCGCCTGATCACTGGCCAAAGGATGCAGGTCAGTGGCAGCAGCTTAACCAGTGGTTGCGTCCTGTTCTGTTCTCTCTGGGTGACACCCGTTACCGCAACCATCGGCCAGAGCTGGCAGGCTGGCTGCAGGAACTGGCCAAAGAGGGCTATGAGCGGATACCGCAACGACTTGAAAAACATGGCGCATCACTGGTGGATATCATCACCCTGCCGGACTTTGAGCATTCGTTACGTGATTGGGCTGATCAGGTGGATGCAGACCCGGAACAGGCCATTGCAGCCCTGCACCAGTACTCCATCCTCAGGCTGGCGCAGCTTTCACGGCGCTGGCATGATTGGCAGGTGCGGATTGTGGGTGAGGCAGAGCCGGATCTGTTTGCCAACTGCCCGGTTGATGAGGATGCCAACCGCTATACCAGCTGGCCTGGCCTGATCGACACCCCCTGGACACACGGACGTCAGCAGGTGGTGCCGCTGACCACAGCGCTGATGTTGAAGGAGGAAGGTGCCCGGATGGGACACTGCGTGGGCGGGTATGCCAGCACCTGCCTCTACTTTGGCTCGCAGATCTTCTCAATCCGTGATATCCAGACCAACAGATCGCTCTCAACCGTTGAGATGAAGCTGTCTGACGAAGGCTTTCTTGCCAGCAAGGTACATGTTGTGCAGCATCGTGGCCTAGCCAACGCCGATCCTACACCGGAATGCCAGCAAACCCTTAAGGCCTTTCTGTGGCACCTGCGCTGGGCCTTGAAGCAGGAGCTGGTCAATGATATTCAGCGCCAGTTACGGCAGCGCTGCGACGAATCAAGGGCATTCAGCAAATTTGTCCGCTTCCGCACCTGGTCAGACAACAAGATCAACCAGTTTCGGGAACTGCTGCACGGGTATCCGGCGCTGGAGGAGTTAGGGATGAAGGCGAGTGAGGCTTGAAAGTTATGCGCCGATCAAAACCATGTATCTGGAAATATTATGGTAAAGGAGTAACGAATTAATGGCATTCTGGAATAAAAAGAGCAAAGACAATAACGATAACAATATAAAGGTAGGTCTAGATACAGATAACCAAGCTGACCTTGTTGCGTGGATGAACAAATATAGTCGTAAAAAGATAGACATACCAAGCGGTGATCTAACTCGAATCGAGGTGCTTCAAATCGGGGGGAATTTTGAAACGCTAACCTTCATTCCTCATAACATAGACCGTCTTTCTGGGCTTAAAGTACTTAGCCTTGATAAAAATGCCATTACCTCTCTACCCCATACCATCGGAAACCTTAAACAGTTAAAAGCCCTATTCCTGGAGGACATGCCACTTACTGAACTCCCTGATAATCTGTTTGATCTGCCTTTGGAGTGTCTTGTTATTGGGAGAACCAGTATTCCTGCATTACCGTGTGCCATTGGACGACTCAACAAGCTGGAAAGACTGGATTTGTATACATCGCAATTCACCGAATTACCTGAAGAAATTTGCACATGCCATGCACTGAAAGCAATCCGTCTCTTTGGTAGTTTATGCCTACGTACTCTACCAGAGTCGATAGGGAACCTTGTAAACCTTGAAAGTCTCGATATGTCCTATAGTAGTATTGTTGATCTGCCTGAATCATTTTCAAAACTATCCAAATTAATCACTCTTGATCTTGAGCAAGCCAAATCTTTTCGGCAGCTCCCTGAAAGCATCGGAGAGATAAGTGCACTTGAAGCAATAAAAATTGGTAGTTCACAGGTTGAGACACTTCCAGATTCGCTCTTTAATCTCAAAAACCTAAAACTACTAGACATATCAGGTACTAAAATAACCGCATTACCTGATTGCATCGTTAACCTCACGTCACTCCAAAAGCTCAATCTCTTGCGTTGCAAAGTGACTCAGCTTCCGTCAGCATTGGGTGATCGACCTAATCTAACTATTATCAGTAAACGAGTTACGACGCCATTACCTAACATTGTTGCTGAAGATAACGGTTTTCAAATAGATACGACTCCAGTCGTAGAAAACTATTTATTTTTAGAAGATTATCTTAAGTCAGTTGGATTGCCTTCAACTATACATAAAAACGATTAACCAGCACGGCAACCTCTCAGCTGTGCCATAAAAGCCTGTTGGACTACCGGAGAATTCTAAAAGCTGCTTCCTTAAATTGCTTGCAAATATTTCACCACAACCCCAGCTTAACCGCCTGCACCCGCTTGTTGGGCCCCAACGGTGCAGCATAGACAATAGTGTCATCCACCGCCGGGGTGACCATCCGGTCGCCATAGAGGTAGCTTTCCCACAGGGGAACCTTGTCATGCTCCTGCCCGGTCTGCGGGTCCAGCGAAAGCAGGGTTACCAGGTTCATGATGGAGGTGATGCCCGGTTGCGGTGTATTCTCAGGCTCCAGTGAATAGGCGACCAGCCAGTATTTATCAATAACCGGACGGGCGTATGATTCTATGTTGGTTTCCCGCTGCCAGACCAGATTGCCCAACGGTTTAAAGCCTATCTTGCGCAGCAGTGCCGGACGTACCCGGAATGCCTGCAACCCGCCTTCGACTGAAACAATCAGACGGCTGTTGTGCAGTAAAGGCCGCACCAACGCTGCCGCCCCCAGTACCACCTTCTGCTTTGGTTGCAGAGTAACCGCGTCAAGTACATGCAGTTCTTTGTCTTTGGTGGGGACGAAGGCCAGCCCGTCAGCCACCTCGGGCATACCGGCATTCTTTATATTAAAGTTGCTCAGCTTGCCGCTAATCAGATCATAGCGATTAACCCCCTGCTTGTTCAGGAAATAAGCCCCGTCACCGACGATCCGTAGCCCGTCTTCATTGCGTACCACTGCCTCAAGCTCGCCCAGGTTGCGCTCCCAGCGCAGTTTGCCACTGGCGCGATCAACCGCCCACAGGCCACCCTGATAATCAGCCACCAATGCCAAGTCACGCCAGAACTGGGCACCACCTGCCACCTGCTTGCCACTGTAGGCAAACTGCCAGACAACACTGCCATCCTTGGGCCTAATGCGAATCAGTGTGTGGCTATCAGCAGTGACAAACAGATCACCATCAACCAGCCTGGGTGTGTGCTTAATCTCGCCACCAAGATGACGTTTCCAGCGCAGTGAGCCGTTTGCCTTGTCAAAGGCGTAGAGATAGCCATCTTCATGGCCGATTATCACCAGGTTTCCGACAAGCAACGGGCCAGAGGCAAAACCGTAGAGCGTCTTGTTTTCTTTTTCTGTAATACTTGATGCCCAGAGTACCGGTGAGGTGAACGTGGTTTGAGCGCCAGCCTTTTCAAGCAGGCTGATCAGTTCAGGCAGGCCACCATACCTTGCCAGGGCAAGAGGATCGCTTCCCCGCTTGTTTGCCTTGTTTACGTCTACCTTTTTGTTTATCAGCCAGCGTACCAACGCCAGATTCTCCGAACGAACTGCCTGTTGCAGTGCGGTAACCCCTTTACTGTCTGACTGATTAAAATCAGCATGGTACCGGCTTAGCAACTCGGCCATGGCAACGCTCTTCAAAGCTGCTACGGCAGGTTCTGCCAAAAAATCGTCCGGTAGGTTGTGTTTGCGTAAAAGCACCTGGAGGTAGCGCTGTGATTCTGTATCCAGCTTGCCTATACCGTTAGGCTGCGCCTTGTGTTGTAGCAAAATGCGGGCGTTTTCAAGCCGGTCTTCTGACACTGCTGCAAACAGGGCAGAGGCCAGCAGCTCTGGTGTCAGTTGTCTGCTGTACTGTTGCAATGCCTGGTTTAACCGCTTAGCGCCGTCCCTGTCTTCAGCCAACGCCTTGAACAGTGTTTGCAACATCGCAGCCGAAGGCTTCTGATCCTTAAAGGTTAGCGCAGCATCAAGCTTGCCCCTGGCAAGAGCCAGTTCCATCGGCGTTCTATCGTGTTGTCCCTTCTGGATGTGGGCGCCTTTCTGCAGCAACAGGCGGATGGTATCTACATTCCCATGTTCTGCTGCCTGGTGGAGGGCCGTATTACCGCTACCATCTTTGATATCCAGCGGGCTGCCGGCCTCAATCAGTAGTTTTACCACTGCGGCTGAGCCCTTCTCCCGGCGGGCTGCATCCATTAACGGGGTTGTGCCGTAATTGTCCTGCATCTGCACAAGCAGGGTATCCAGACGCTTACCATCTCTGCGCTGCTTTCTGGTTTCTTGCAGCAGCCAGGTAACCACTTCCGGGCTGGCCTTCATTGCTGCCACATGCAGACAACTGCCACCGGTAACGCCCAGCACGCTGCTAGAGTCCTTGAGCGACTTACCGGTAATGCTCAGGTCTGCTCCAACAGCCAGGAACTGTTTTAAGACATCCGGCTTCTGGGTGCCGCAGGCATCCAGGGTTGCTTCATGGTCAGGCTTGACTCCCCGCTTAAAGATCGTCTGTACCAGAGCGGGGGATTCAGTCCAGAACACAGCCATTTCAAGTGGCGTGGATCCGCCGTTACTGCGCAAATTCGGATCAGCACCACGTTTGAGCAACTCTATGGCCAGTTCCGGTTGTCTGGTCCAGGCTGCCAGACTGACAAGCGGCCTGCCAAAGAACCCTTTGGCATTCAGATCCGCCCCTTTGTCCAGCAGATAACGCACCACTGCAGGCTTTTTTGATTCAACCGCCAGGCTGACAGCGCGATCACCTTCTTTACCCTTCAGAGAGACTCCAGCCTGCACCAACTCTTTAACCACCGCCAGATGCCCTTTTTTTGCTGCCAGAACCAGTGCGGTTTCACTATCAGCATTCCAGTGTGAGAGATTGGCTTTGCGCGCAACCAGCAGGCGTACAACCTCAACGTGGCCGTTCTCGGCAGCTATCATAAGCGGAGTTTCGCTGTAGCTGTCCAGGGCATCCGGGTTCAGCTTTAGCTCAAGCAGGCGTTTAACCAATGCAACATGCCCTTTATATGCAGCAAAGTGCAGCAAGGTATGCTGGCGGTCATCCAGTATGTTTGGGCTGGCTCCGGCAGCTAGCAGTCGCTCGAAGGTCGCAGCATGATTACCCACTACTACCCATGAAAGAGCTCCCATGCCATCATAACGCTGGTCATTGACCTTAGCCCCTTTCTTCAACAGCAGTTCCACCGCTGGAAGGCCACCATCAACAGCAAACATCAGGGCTGTACTGCCACGCGGATTGCGCTTGTGCAGATCAGCCCCGCTGCTCAGCAGTGTCTTCATCCGGGCCAGGTCACCTTTTTTTGCTGCCAGCATCAGCGGCGTGTTGCCATCCTTGTCCGGTGTGTCAACGACACTGTTTTTAGTAACAACAACAGGTCTTGGTGAAGCCCCTGTTGTTTTCAACGTCAGAAGTACCAGTAATGCACAACAGAGCAGCATCATGATAAAGCGGGTCATTGAGGGCTCCTTCAGCGTTCCTATGCTTTTTTAGACGGACAGAGCGGCCAGTGACAACAAAAAACTAACATATTTTATGTTTGGTCCGTCTAACCATCTCAGGCAGCATACATCGGAGGTGGCAAATGACACAGGAAAGCGGACGATATACCTGGCGCTGTAATCAGTGCGGCTGCAAGTTGACTGATAGTCAAGTTAAAATATATCAGCAGAAGCTACTACGTGGACTGGATGTCGCCAGTTGCAGTCTGTGCGGCGGCCATGCCACCAATATGGAACAGCTTCAGAACCTGCAGCGTAAGCAGACAACTGAAACCCGCTGCGAACAACGGTCAGCCCGCAAGAACCGGATTATCCTGTTTGGCTCACTGGCTCTGCTGCTAGCCATGCCCGGTATTGTGCCGTTTGTCTGTTGCACCCTAGTAAACCTGCAGTTTGGCATGTTTAAGACCATGCACGTCAAGATGAAGATGGGTGCTCTCATGTTGATTGGAGCGGCCTGCTTTACCGCAGTACTGGCCGGTGTTGGTGGTTTTGTCAGCGTTGGCCTGTCTATGCCAACAGGGTTTGCTGGCTGGGTTAGTTCGCTCATGCTCTGGGGGCTCACAATTGGCATTATGGTTGGCATGGGACTATTGATTGAAAACACCAGTAGCCTGGGAGGGAAGCTGTACTACTAAATCTCCACAAAATAGTAGAGCGTTACTTGCAATTGGTGCGGAGTAGTTGTATACACATTACCCAACCACCATGCTTAAGCTATTCAAACAACAAGAAATTCCTACAACACCACCTACCGGAGGCTATGACGTTGCCACCTGTAAACTGCTATTAGCAGAGCAGCTAGACTATATCACCAAGGTCTGCGAGAAGGCCGCCGGACAGACAGAATCAACCTACAACCAATGCATTGCCGGTGAAGGCGGACACCGCTACCTGATGGAGCGTCCCGGCAGAGTGGATAAAGACGAGCTGTTTGTGCTGGTGCTGGATCATCTACAGCAAGATGACTACCGCCGTCTGCGGGAGTTCAAGGGCAATTCCTCCATTACCACCTACCTGACCGCCATCATCAGTCGACTGGTGGTGGATATCATCCGCAGCCGCACCGGCCGTAACCGTGCTAAAGAACGGGCAGAACGGTTTGGGGAAACAGGTCGCAGACTGTATGAGCTGGTGATTCAGCAGGGGCATTGTGTGGCAGACGTTGTTGCGATACTTCAGACCAGCCACAACATCAGTTCTACGCAAGAACAGTTGCAGGCCATGCTTGATGAGATGCAGGGGCGTAGCACACGCCACCAGACTGATACCGACCATGAAACGGCCTGGAGCGACAGCGGTGTGCTGGTCAGCATCCAGCGCAGCACACCGGAACAGAAGGTTGTTGATCAACAGCTTGAACGCAAACGTAAAGAACTGCTTAAACAGGTGCTGGATGGCATGAACGCAGAGGACAAACTGCTGATCAGGCTGCGCTTTCCGCTTGATGAAGACACTGACCCACTTGATAACAGCACCGTGGCTAAAATGCTGGGGCTTAACCAGCAGGAGGTGGAGCGCCGCACCCGGCGCATCTTAACAACCTGCCGGGAACTGCTGCTGAAACAGGGAATTTCGTTAAATGTGTTGTTGTAAAACGGAACTGTCCGTCTAACTAGATGAACGAGACCAACGCCATGAATCAGGCTACTGAAAAAGATAACCGCGACCAGCAGATCGGACGCAGCATTGCCTCAGCGATCCAGCAGCAGCCAGCAGCATATAACTGTCTGAGCGATCAACAGTTGGCAAGCCTGCTGGATAACCGTATGCCGTCAGGGGAGCGGGAACGCTGCATGGCCCACATTGCTGCGTGTGATAGCTGCCTGGCCCGCTACAGCATGACCGCCACTTTGCTCAAGGAAACGCCGCAAGCGGTACAGGCATCACAAGGCCAAGGATTCCTCTACGCTGGCCTGGCAGTAGCTGCTGTGGCAGTGCTGGCAATTGGCTTGGTTCTGCAGCAGCAACCGGGCAAAACCAGCGGGCAATTACAGTCTGCGGGGCATAGCGCCATCGGTGGCATCAACACCACCAGTGCAGAATCCGCTCGCCTGCATCAACGGCTAAAAATCTGGTCAGATGAGACCATTAAGGCGATTGAGACAAAGCAGTATGACAAGATTGACAAAACCCTGCCTGCAATTATTCAGCAGGAAGCCCGGCAATTGGGAGATACGGCACTGGCAGACAAACTGGAACCACTGGTGAAGCATCTGGCAGAGCCGCAGGACACGGATGAGTGGTATGGGGAACTGGGTAGGCTGGTGAAGGGGATGTCACTCGTTTTTGATTGATACTCGCAACGACACTCTTAACGTCAACAGCATCGGCCATGTAAAAAAGTACAATATATCTATTGACCTTAACAGAGATGCCGCTTGCAGCAGAACAGAAGGCGCAGAAGTTTATGGAAAAGATGGGTAGTGCTGTTAACTTTTTGTAATGTCGCACATCTTTATGCTACATCTTGTTTTTATATGATATGCGGTAAAGGATATCATAGTATGTATCAAATTCAGAATATTTTAGCCCAAGAGGAGCGGGTATGAAACGATTGACGATACTGGTGGTCTTGGCTGTGTTTCTTGTATTGTCGTTAGTAATGACGGCGTGGTCTGCAACACAGGTTCTGGGCGGCACTCAAACAGAAGGCAACCTGTTAGTCACCATTTATGATAATGGGCAGATAGGTGTTCAGAGATATGTCAGTGGTAGTTGGCAGGATCAATTTTTCTCAACATCCGCTAAAGGCTCACGTATCCAGACCTCGGATAACAGCTACTCATTTGGGTATTATGCAGCAAATTCATACCAGACAGCGGTCAGTAACGTGCGTTCAGGCAATCAGGTGGTTACAACCTGGACTGCTGGTCCACTAAACATTGCTCAATCTGTTTCATATGTTGATGGAAGTAATACCATTACCTATCAGTGGACAATTAAAAATGAATCCCTTGCCACCGTTTCCGACCTAAGATTCTTTCATGGTGGAGACACATATCTCGGGGGAAATGATTCAGGTCCGGGTTACTATGATGCGACAAGATCTGCCATTGGTACTTCAAGGACAATAAATAACCAATATATAACAATGGATTTACAGGCGATAACACCACATTTTGCTTATGAAAGCACATACTACTATCAAGTAGCACAGGATGTCAGTAGTGGGGCACTTTCAAATTATGTAGAAACTAATTCAGTTGACAATGGTTATGCAATGGAGTGGCGCTATTCTTCGCTATCCCCTGGTGCCACCTGGAGCATTACAGCTGTAGAACGCTTTTCCGGTGGTAATTATGGTGATCTTGCTATTGATACTTCATCACTCAACAATAAGAATGTCGGTGGCTCCTTATTCATGGATGCCTTTATCCCTGTTTCTACTCAGAATCCAATTAACACCTTTTATCTTGAAAAAAATGGTGTGTTTGTCGCAAAAACAACAGTACCGGATATAGCTTCTGCTTCAGATCTTTTCCCAGAAAACTATCTAGGTCGCTATGGTTGGAAAACGATGGGAGGTGCTCCTGTAACCAGCTGGGCCCAGATTTTAACTGAAACCTCATTTGTTCCATTTCGCTTGATTGCTGTTAAAAGCGATGGTGCTATGTATGCTTCTCAAGTGTTTAACCTTGCTCACCAAAGCACTCTTTTAGCCTCTTTCAATGCGAAGAATGCATCAGGACAGCTTATAACATTTCCTCAGCCAGGGCAGCTCTCTGTAACCTTTACCGCTGCTCCTTCTGGAGGAACGGCACCTTATACGTATCGCTGGCTGTTGGATAACGGTTATGCTTTTAGTACTGCAATCAGTGGCACAACAATACTTGGTGATGTTGCGCCAAGCAAAGAAAGTAGTTTGATAACCTTGGTAGTAACTGATTCAGCTGGCAATACCCAGTTTGTTCAGGATGTAGCCTACATAGACAGCGCTTGGGAAACTGGCAACCCAGCAGAGAGCGGTAGTGGTAGTAAGCTGATTAACGGTGTTGATGTCAGTAATGGCAATTTATTTTTAGCAGCAACAGATATAACGGTTCCTGGTAAGGGTGTTGCTTTTGCTCTGGGGCGTAGTTATAACTCCAGTAAAGCTTTGAATGTTACTGCTCGTAAATGGAGGTTTAATTATGATCAAAAAATTGAATTTCCCGCGAATAAGGGCGGTAGAGAGATACAGATTTATCGGGAAGACGGAAGAGAAGATCGATATTACCGTGATGTAGATGGTCTGTGGTATGGGGGGCGATCTGGTATGTTTGATCGCCTTGTTGAAAAAACGGACGGCAGTTTCACATTGTACACTAAAGGTAGCACTATTCTGAATTTTACTGCTCCTAATTCTTCCGGAGTTGCTAGTCTTGCGTCAATCAGCGACCGCGATGGTAATGCGTTGCTGATAACCACAGTTTCAACAACTCAGAAACTGATTACTGACTCTGCTGGCCGTCAATATGCTCTTGACTATGATGCTTCGGGGCGCCTAATCAAAGCTACCGACTTTACCGGCAGATATGTTCAGTATACGTATGATGCAAATGGCAATTTAATAACGGTGAGAGATCTGCGTGGAAACACTACGCAGTATGCTTATAACTCTGACAGGCAATTGCTATCAATTAGGGAGCCTCTCGCTCTTGCTGCGTCACCTCAGTACAACAGTGTAACGGTCAGCTATGATGCAAGCGGGCGGGTACAATATTTTGATGATGCAAGTGGTAACCGTACTGAGTATCAGTATGGAACAATTGATAGTGCTCCTGCAACTGCAGTTATACGTCCTAAAACTAACGGTGGAACAATCAATAATAATGCCGCATTTGTGTATGATACTATTGGCCGGGTTACCGATGAGATCAATGCTTTAAACATTGGAGATTATCGGGCTAAACGACAATATAATAGTGCAACAATCGCTAAGCGTACTGCAGATCAGGGGCTGGTAGGCTCTATAACCACGCCGCGTAACTATAGCACCACTTTTACCTATTCAGACGACGGTCGCGGCAACAAGACCGGCAGCACCAACCCTTTAAACCAGAAAACCGACTACAGCCACAAAACCGAGGCTGACTACTCCGGCGCTCTACCCAACCTGAACGTAATGAGCAGCTTTAAAACCCCGCTTAACAACAGCTACGCCTTTGACCACGAACCAAGCGGCAGTGTGAAAACCATCACCACCCCGGTTTCTGCTGCCACAAACTTCACCTACGGCACAGCAGGGTTACTGCAGAGTGTAAAAGACCCAAACAACAACAGCACTGCCTTTGAATACGATGCAAATGGTAATACCCAGACAGTAACTGATGCCAACAGTAAGGCCACCAGCTACACCTATGACAACCTGGGACGGGTAGTTACCGCCACCGACCGGCGTGGCGTGATAACCCAATACACCTACGATGCCGCAGGCAACGTGCTTACTACCACCAGCGCCTATGGTACTCCTCGGGCTGCAACGGTAACCAATACCTATGATGTCAACGGTAACCTTGCCACGGTAAAAGACGCCCGCAACAACATCAGAACCTACACCTACACAAAGGATAATAGACTTGCCACAGAATCGTACACCTCTGGCGGCACCACCTACACTCGCACCAACATCTACGACGAACTTGGCCGTCTCTGGAAGGTAACCAACGAAAACAACCACACCAGCCAGAGTGATTTTGACGCAGGTGGGCGCAAGACCAGCGAGACCGATGCCCAGCCTGCCACCACCACCTACACCTACGACAACAACGGCAACGTGCTGACCAAAACCGACCCGCTGGGGCATGTCACCACCTACACCTATGATGAACTGGACCGGGTAAAGACCGTTAAAGACCATCTGAACAACACCGTAACCTATAGCTACGATGCCGAGGGCAACCTGCAGAGCGTAACTGACCCCAAGGGGCAGGTAACCAGTTACAGCTACTATGCCGACGGCAAACTCAAAACCGTCACCGACCCCAACAGCGGTGTCACCACGGCAACCTACGATGCAGCTGGCAACCTGAAAACCGTCAGCGGCCCCAAGTCCGGCAACCTGGTAACCTACAACTACGATGCACTCAACCGGATGACCTCCATGGTTGATGCCGGTAACCGCACCTGGAGCTTTACCTATGATGAGAACGGTAACTTGCTTACCCAGACCGTGCCAGGCACTGGAACCACCCAGTACCAGTATGATGAACTGAATCGAGTCACACGGGTAACTTGGCCAGACAGCAGCACCGTCCAGTATGGCTATGACCTGAACGGTAACCGTATCAGCATGGTGGATGCCAGCGGCACCACCAGCTATGTTTACGATGAGGCCAACCGGGTCACCAGCGTCACCGACCCCTTTGGTAAGGTGGTCAGCTACACTTATGACGGCGTGGGTAACGTCAAGCGGGTTGTCTACCCCGGCACCAAAAACCTTGACTACAACTACGATGCCGTCGAACGTCTGGCAACCGTAACCAACTGGTTGAACCACACCACCACCTACAGCTACAACAAGATTCACCAGCTTACCCAGATTGCCAACGCTAACGCTACCAAGGCCACCTTTGCCTACGACAATGCCAACCGCCTTATCAGCCTGCAGAACCTGAAAAGCAGCAACGCGGTTATCTCATCACATAGCAACACCCTGGATGCCAATGGCAACCTGCAGCAATCAACCGTAACCCTTCCGCTGCAGCCCACCTTCAATACAGCAAACACCAGCCTTGCCTTTGATGTGGCCAACCGGATTATAACCAGTGGCAGCACCAGCTTTATCCATGATCTTGCCGGCCGGATTGTGGCTGAAACCACTGCAGGGGCAACCAAAAACTACAGCTACAATCACCGCGACCTGATCACCGCCATCACCGGCAGCACCGACACCTACAGCTACATCTACAACGGCGATGGCAACCGGATAGCCATGACCAAGAACGGCGTACAGACAAGGTATGTGCTTGACCTGAACCAGAGCCTGCCCGATGTACTGGCAGAAACCAACAGCGCAGGCACCGTAACCGCCTACTACACCTACGGCAATGGCCTGATCTCAAAGATAGACGCAGCAGGGCAGGAGCAGTGGTACCACTTTGACCCCACCGGCAACACCCTGGCCCTGACCGACAGCAGCCAGAACGTAACCGACAGCTACGCCTACACCCCCTACGGAGAAATCACTGTGCAGGGCAGCAGTTGGAACCCGTTCAAATACAGCGGCAAACATGGGGTAATGGATGACGGCAATGGCCTGAACTACATGCGGGCACGGTACTACAAACCGGAGATAGCACGGTTTATGAGCCTGGATGCAGTCTGGGGGGATATGGATGAACCGCAGAGCTTGAACCGGTTTGCGTATGTGCAGGGGGATCCGATGGGGAAGGTGGATCCGAGTGGGATGATTTTGAAATGGCTGGCTGGTAAAATAGGGGGAGGCATAATGTGGGGGTCTATTCAAATAACTCAAATTGCTTTAGGAACATTTTCCATAGCTGCAGATGGTGCTAATAAAATGGTTTGTGATGTTGCAGGGTGTAAAGCACCATCTCTTGATACATATTATCAGATTGGCGGTTGGCAAAAAATACTAAACTCTAAGCAAGATGAAGCTCTTCAGTGGGGTACAGACAAGGGAGAAAAATTATATGACGAGGCAGCCAACAAACTAAACAAAGCTTACAACACTGCTAAAGGTTATGGAAATAAATTAAGTAAAATAAATGTAAAGTCAGATGGCGCTAAGATAAAAGTTTTTGCCGTATTTGCTGGTGGAACATATGAAATTCTTTCAGACTTAACTGACCCTTGCCCATATTTAGGAGTAATTGATGAAAAACAGAAAGAATTTATAGTAGGGCTTTGTCAGGCATACCAAACAGTTAAGAATGTTAAAGAGGTTTATAAGGATGGCAAAAAGGTGGTTAATACAGTAAAAGAAATCTCATTCAATCTCAAAAAATAGCTTTGTAGCTTCGTAGGGTGCGCAACGTCTTTGTGTTGCGCACGCGGATTGAAATGTTGGAATCCTGGAATCGGTTCGCAAACGATACCCCCGTTTGCAAACCCAACGGTTTTGAAATTGAGAATTGTGAATGGGAAATTGGAATTACAATTAAAACTTTTCATAAGAACAAGCCATCAGGGAGCCTGATTATGAAATATCGTTTGTCAACAGTCTTTGCCGTAACCATTGTCAGTATGCTGTCCCTTGCAACCGCTGCATCTGCCGCGGTCAGCTATACCTATGACCCGCTTAACCGCCTGATCAACATTAATTATGGCAACGGTGCCAGCATCACCTACACCTACGATGCTGCCGGTAATATCAGTCAGATAACCAGGGTAGGTAATGACAACATTGCGCCGACGGTAACAAGTACCTTTCCTGCCAATGGGGCAACCGGTGTGGCAACCTCCATCGACATCACCGCCACCTTTTCAGAGGCGATGAATGCCTCGCTGTTCAATAGTTCTACCTTTACCCTCTCGGGTCCTTCCGGCGCTGTCAGTGGTATCGTGTCTTACAGCGGCGTTATTGCAACATTTACGCCTTCAGTACCTCTGTCAATCGCTTCAAACTATACTGCAACCATTACAACCCAGGTAACTGACCAGGCCGGTAATCCTCTTAGCTCAAACAAGGTCTGGACTTTTACGACTGCCGGTAGCAGCACTGCAAGCCTGGATGTGAGTATTGTCGGCTCTGGTAACGTCACCAGCAGCCCAGCAGGTATAGCCTGTAATAGTGGTACCTGTAGCAACAGTTTTACCCAAGGCAGCAGTGTAATACTGACAGCTTACCCGGATAGTATCTCGCTCTTTACTGGTTGGGGCGGCTGCACAAGTGCCACAAACAGTTGCAATCTTACCCTGGATGCCAATAAGGCAGTGACGGCCTACTTCAGCAACGCCCCCAAGGCGGTGGTTTTAAGCAACGGCTATGGATACGATAGTCTGCAAAATGCCTATACTGATGCCCAGGCAGGAGATGTGCTGTATTTACTTGAAGACACCCTGCCGATTAGCACAATCATTAACAAGGCGTTAACTCTGCAAGGTGGTTACAAAGCAGACTTCACCAGAACCACCAGCGGCTCAACTGTTCTTCAAGGTGTGCTAACTATCGGGACCGGCAGCTTGAAGGTGGATAGGGTTACCATTCAATAGGAAACATATTTTCTTAGATATAAGGAGAAAATCTAATGGCAACTATCTTCGTAGAGAAGGTTGTTGCCATTTTTTTAGTGTTTTGATGCTCATGTCGCAACTGTCCGTCTAACCGCGCCAAAAAAACGGGCAGAGCGCTTTGGAAAAATCAGCCGCAGTCTGTTTGAGTTGGTGATTCTGCAGGGGCATTGTGTGGGATAAGAATGCGTTTGTACCGTTTTAGTTGCTTTCCTTTGTGAACTTTTTAATGAACCAGCATGTTTGAATGGAGTTTTATATGAAGCGATCATCGTTTGCCACAGTTTTGATGGTTTTAGTATGTGCCATTTTATGCAGTATTTCCACTTATGCCGCAACTATTCAGTTACCAGCCACCGGGCAGACCAAATGCTGGGACACTACTGGCACTGAAATAGCCTGCGCCGGAACAGGGCAGGATGGCGAAATACAGGCTGGTAAGGCTTGGCCAGATCCTCGTTTTGCCGATAATGGCAATGGTACAGTGACGGATAATTTAACCGGGCTGATTTGGAGTAAGGATGCTAATCCCGCAAATGTTACTAAATCTTGGCAGGAAGCTTTGGATTATGTAAAAGCTCTAAATATACAAAATTATATGGGATATAACGATTGGCGTTTGCCAAATATAAATGAATTAATAAGTGTAATTTATTATCAAGGAGGAGATTTTCCAATATGGTATAACGCTCAAAAAATATCAAATATCGCACTAAGTTATTACTGGTCTTCGACAACGTGTGCAGCAAACAATGAAACTATTAGTGCTTGGAATATTTCTCTTTCTGGAAATATCTACTGCTTCGGAAAACAAAATCCGTCTTACTATGTTTGGCCAGTTAGAGGAGTGTCGTCAAAAGTAATAGCAAAGACTGGTCAGACTAGTTGTTGGAGTGCTGAAGGGGCTCTTTTGGCTTCGTGTTTTGGAACAGGTCAGGATGGAGAGTTGCAGACAGGAGTTTCTTTGCCGCAGCAACGCTTTGTTGATAACAGTATTCTAGAGTCCGATAATAAAACAATTACTGATAACCTAACTACTCTTATTTGGAGTAAAGATACTAACCCAGCCGGAATTGCTATGCCATGGCAAGATGCGTTAAACTATGTTTCAACATTGAATGCAATTAATTATCAAGGGTATAGCGATTGGAGATTACCAAATGTATTGGAATTAAGTAGCATAGTTGATAGACGCCAAAATTTATTGGTGTCTTGGTTGGCATCTCAAGGTTTTGAAAATTTGTCCACTACAATATATTGGACATCTACCAGCACCGCTTATTCAACTAGTGCTAAATATGTTCATTTCATTAACGGTCATTCTTATTATGCTAATAGTTATAAAAGTAAAAATTATTTTGTTTGGCCAGTTCGTGGAGGTCGAGGTGGCAAGTTAGGAGATTTATCTATTTCTCCTACCACTACCAGCTTTCCATCCTTGTATCCCAGTGATACCGCCTCAAAGGTTTTTACTGTCGGCAACACCCTTCTAACAAACGCCACCGTCACCAGTTTAAGCATAACCGGTTCCAACGCTGCCGATTTCAGTCTTTCTGACGGCTGTTCCGGAACAACTCTCATTTCTAAAACAAGCTGTAATATTACGGTTAACTTTACCCCGCACAGTTGTGGCATCCAGAATGCTACCCTGAATGTAGGTACAGATCAGGGCAATCTAACAGCCGCTCTATCTGGCAGCTCCTGTGGTGTAGGACCTGCAGCAGTGGGCGGTGTTGTCCGTGATGCAACCACCAAACTGCCAATAAGCGGTGCAAGCATAACGGTTGGCGGTAGTGGTCCCTATACAACGGATATGGGCGGGAAGTATCTTGCTGAAAACCTTACCAGCGGCACCCTAAGCCTTGTAGCCATAAAAAGTGGTTATGAAATAAAGCGAGAGAATATTACTCTGTTTCCAGATAAGTCTTCTTTACATGATATTTATTTACAACCTTCCAGCAGTGGACTCAGAGTTACCTCGGTTACCTCAAAGTATTCCAACGGCAAGCCGTATTATTTTCTACCCAAAGAATATATTGGCAGCCAGACAGTTAATGTAACCTTTACTGTGGATGTGGACTGGAATGGAAAAACTCCGGACTATGTGAAATTTATAACGCCACGTGCTACCTATTATGAATATACATTTGGTTTAACAGCACCAGTAAGTAGAACATTCAACATGTCTACTGAATTTGATCCTTGCACGACATTAAAGGTAGTAGCCGTAGACAGTAATTCAAATGAATCCTCTGTTGCCACTGCGGATTTCATGGTGGCAAAAAATATTGGTGATCCTCTTCCTCTTTATCAATTTGTTGATGATGGAGGTTCATTTTCTTATAGAAATAATTCAAGCTATGGAGATGATGATAGCAAAAAACAACTTAATTTTTATAATTTAAGTCTTGATCTTGCTAATTTTAGTGAGAGCTTTTTTAAAGATCAAAAATTTGTTTTTAAATTGATGCCAACTGTTTCGTTTGAGTATGACAGTATAGATCAGGCTAAATACAGAATAGACTGGGGCGACAAAAATAAAGGTAATATTTTTAATGAAAAATATAAAGAGCATGGAAAGCTTGAAACATTTAAAAAGGATTTTTTTAAATACGTAAAAGACAATAAATTAGATGGAAAGTTGCCTTCTATTGGTTTTGATTCAGTCTCTCTAACTTTTTTCCCGTATGTCGATATCAAGGCAGAATTTAATCCCGCTTCATGTCAAAATAATGATCAAGGCTGGAAATATGGTGGCGAAATTGGGGTGGCAATAGATGGACAAATAAACAAAGCTGTCCAGGGCGTTATTTTTACCCCACCTCCAGTGATTGTTCCAGTCCCTTGGTATGGCAAGATGAAACTTGAGGGTAAGGGAGAGGCCTCGTTTGCTGCTACTGGTCCTGATATTACAGGGGGAGACCTCTCAGGGAAACTTACACTACAACCTAAACTTTCTTTTACGCTTGGTGTGGGTATTGATGAACTCTTTGGAGGTGAAATTACGGCATCTGGCGGCTTTGGTGTGAGCCTACCAAAACCTCTTGATGATTCAAGTGTTAATGTGTCTGCTGAAATACTGGCATCTTTATATGTGACTTTATACCGATATGATGTAGTAATTTTGTCTGGTTCTAAATGCTTGCTTGGTAGTTGTAATGATCCTTTATTTAAGCTTTCGGCTGAAACATTATTGTCAGGCTCGGGACCTGGTGCTTTCAAGCCCATCCCGCGTGATTACCTTAAATCCGTAGTTCCAGCTGACTTCAAGGCAGCCCCCAGCTATACGGTCAAACAGGTTTCAACTGCCACCCAAGAATACAGCGTCGCTTCAGCCCCTGTGATTACCTCTACCTTTCCTGTTTCTTCCGCCTCTTTGTCTTCCAACGGCAGTAACGTCAACCTGCTCTGGTTAAAAGATAACACAGCCCGAACTCTCATGAACCGTACCATGCTGCAACACGCCAGCTTTGATGGCGCCACCTGGAGCACACCGGTGGCTGTGGCTGATAATGGTACGGCTGACTTTAACCCCAGTTCTTTAACCTTTAGCGATGGTAGCATGGTTGCGGTCTGGGAAGACCTTAAAACCACCCTGCCGGATACTGCGCAACTGGAGGATATGACGCCGCTGATGGAGATTGCTGCTGCGGTGTACGATCCCACCACCAAAACCTGGGGGACTGCTGTTCGTCTGACCAATAACGGTAATCTTGACCGAACCCCCAAGCTTGCTGGCAAAGACAAAAACAATCTGCTTTTAACTTGGATTTCCAACAGCCAGAATGATCTTGTGGGCAGTGCAACCAAGCCTAACAGCCTGTATGCCGCCATCTTTAACGGCACTGTCTGGAGTACACCACAACTACTGGCCAGCATCCCTAATGCTATCAAGCGTTACAGTGTGGTCTATGACGGCACTGTTGCCAATATCGTTCTGGCTTTGGATACTAATAACGATACCAGCACGCTGGAAGATCTGGAACTGTACCGACTGACCAACAGCGGCGGAACTTGGGGGGGGCTGACCCGGCTGACAACTGACGCTGTTATTGACGACAACCCTCAACTTGCTCTGGACAGCAGCAACAACGTAGTCATGACCTGGGTTAAGGGAAATGAACTTTCAAGCGTAGTGAATTTTGACTTTGCCAACCGGACGGTTATTCGCACTGAAGACAGCTACTCTAGCACCCTGGCAGACTACAAACAGGCGCAGGCCACTGATGGCAAGGTAGCCGTCATCTATGCTGACAACAGCGAAGACAGTACCTCTGACCTTTTTGGGCTGTTCTATGATCCAGTCTTCAAGGTCTGGGGTGAGCCAAAGCAATTAACCTTTGATGCTGAAACCGAGCAGTGGCCATCCATCGCCTTCCTGGGGGCTGACACCATTATTTCTGTCTATAACCGTAAGCTGTTGATTAACCCAGACGGCACCCCAACAACCGGTGCCTTAACCGACCTCTATATGCTCAAGCACACCATGGGAGATGATCTTGCCCTTGAGGCAGGTAGTCTGGTTTCTGATCCACGTAATCCTGCCCCCGGTACTACCGTAACCCTGAGTGCTGTGGCACAGAACCTTGGAGACAAGGTTGCTCAGAATATACCGGTTACCTTCTACAACGGTGACCCTGCCAATGGCGGCACCAGTATCGGTACGGCAACCATTACAGGGCCATTCAAGCCGGGTGCCGTACAGACCGTGACCGTACCCTGGACCACACCGGCAGGTACAACACCCCTCACGGTCTATGCAGTCATAGATCCAAACTCAGCCATTGATACCCTGAACCGTGCCAACAACGTGATCAGTAGCCCGTTGGCTCAGCCGGATCTCTCTATTAGAAACATTACCTGGGAAAAGCTGGCAGCCACCAAATACAGCATGATTGTTACGGTAGCCAATATTGGCGGTACTGCTAGCGCAGCCTCAACTGTTACTCTGCATAACGGCAGCAGTACCGGACCGGTTATTGCCACACTGACAGTGCCGACATTACAACGCTTTGCCAGCGTAGACCTGGCATACATCTGGGATGCCTCTGCCACGATACAGCCATATTATACGGTAGTGGGAATGGTGGACGAAGCTAACCTGATTGCAGAAAGTGATGAACTGAATAACAGCTTTACCGCAGTACTGGATGGCAACCTGCAGGACATCAGTGTGCTCCCTAATCCACTGAGCGGCACTGCAAACATTGGACAGACTTCAACCGCCCTGTTGACTATTCGGAATGCCGGTACCGCACCACTTACTGTATCCGGTATTACGAAGTCTGGTACCGATGCAACTGCATTCACCGTTGCGCCATCAGGTGACAATGCCTGCCCTGGCATGACACCCACCATTCAGGCGGGGCTGTCCTGCACCATTGGTGTAAGTATTACCCCAACTGCGCTGGTAACCAAGACTGCCACCGTAACCATTGCATCCAATGACCCTGATACACCCTCGGTGGCCGTTCCTGTGAGCGTTACCGGTGTTGATAGTGGCGCTCCTGTTATCAGCGCCTTTGTCATGCCGGCAACCGTCAAGACCAAAACCATTCCGTTTACCACCCTTACTGCTACAGACAACGTGGCTATTACCGGTTGGGTGGTAACAGAAACAAGCACACCTCCATCGGCGGGAGATGCCGGTTGGCTAGCAACAAAACCTACTGGCTATGCGGTCAGCTCAAATGGGTTTAAGGTGTTGAATGTCTGGGCCAAGGATGCTGCCGGTAATGTCTCTGCGCCGGTGCAGGCGTCTACCGCTGTTAGTATCCCAACACTGACCACAACCATTAACGGTGTTGGGACCGTCAGCAGTGTACCGGCAGGTATCAGCTGTTCCAATGCTACCTGCACTGCATTGTTTGATGACGCAACAAATGTCACCCTTACCGCCAGTTCCAGCAGTATTGTCACGTTTGGTGGTTGGAGTGGTGCTTGCACAAACCTAACAGGCACATGTGCCTTAAGCATGACTGCTGATAAAGT
This sequence comes from Trichlorobacter lovleyi, assembly GCF_015239775.1. Taxonomy (NCBI): domain Bacteria; kingdom Pseudomonadati; phylum Thermodesulfobacteriota; class Desulfuromonadia; order Geobacterales; family Geobacteraceae; genus Trichlorobacter; species Trichlorobacter lovleyi. The sequence continues at coordinate 2,854,459 of NZ_CP058409.1, read as the reverse complement.
GGTGACTGCCACTTTCAATCTGGCACCTAAAGCGAAGATTGGTAGCAGTGGTTATGGAAGTTTTGCCGATGCCTATGCAGCAGCAGGTAATAATGATGTTATCATGTTGCTGGAAGATAATCTGACGCTTAGCACCGTAATCAATAAATCTGTAACCCTGCAAGGAGGGTATAAGTCAGATTATACCAGAAGCACCAGTGGTTATACTGTGCTGGAAGGGACACTGATTATTGGTAGCGGTAGTGTTGTTGCGGATAGAATAATAATTGGCTCACCAACCGGCGGACCTGATTTTTAAAATTTTTAATGCGGTCTTCGGATTCAGATGGCAATTGGCGTTTTCGCCAATTGCCATTTTTTATCAAGTGCCTAAAAGTTTTGTCTGTCTAATATGTCGGCTGGATCCCTTGGAAAAACAATCTCATTTATCTCCTAGTGAGAAACAATACCAAGGGCATACCAACAAAGAGTTGTTCAGGTTGCATGATGAAAGACACCTCCAAAAGGATTGTTGACATCATAACACACTACCTACTCAATTCGAAGAGTAACCGTCTGATTTTTATATGAAAGAGTGTAGTTTAGCCAGCCTCAGCTTTTTTGTTTGTTGACTGTCACAGGAGTACAATCAAAATTGCATCCGCCACTCCCCCAGCCTTTATGTGAATTGTCTGCAGGGTCACATATTTCCCCGTCAGAAACATTTAATTTGCCGTCACCACAGAAATTTACATAAACACTAAGACAACCCCTATCAAGTATATTTAAATTTCCCCATTTGCGCCGCATCTGATTTGAAATTTGACGTTTGTGTTTGTAGCTATCGTTAGGTTCATAATAAAAATATTCAAGGGTAGATGGCTCATTTTCTATTCCAATTTCTGGTTTTACTGCAATATCAAAAGCAAAGAAAGCCACTGGCAAATCGGTACTAGTGATTCGAGATAAGTTGATTTCGCAGCCACTATTTGCAACAGCTACTACCTTGATCTTATTTCCTGGGCTGACAGAGCTAACCCTAGACCAACTGTCTCCTGTCAAGCATTTTGTATTAAGTATTCCTGTATTTTGTTCCCAAATTTTGACTAAAGATTTTTCGCTACTTATAATATTAAGTCCGTCAGTCCATATTGAATCTAACGGATATATTATTGTTGTTTTACTCCCAGATGGCACGTAAACATATTTTGAATTATTTATAGTACAATTTGTTGACTTATTATTTATTTTTTCAATTTCTATTGCTGATGTGTTATTGTGTAAAAATGTGATTGATAAAACTATAATTATTAATAATTCTAAACAAATGTAACCTCTTTTGATTTTTTTTACTGTAGGTTTAGTATAATACGCCATCTTATCCCCCAATGAAATAATTATACATATTTTTTATTAAGGTGCTGTTTTACTGCTATTTAAACACAATAATCTTATCGGTTTATAATAGGCATACTGTTAAGCTGCTTTATGTTATTCAAGTGCCGTCGTTACTGTGTCCTAATATGCTATTATAGTATATTTCGACATCTTATAAAACTGTTTTTATGTATTTTTATTTCTTGGTGCAAAGAGATCATCTTGGATGTCTTCGACATCTTTCATGTAAAAGGTGTTTTCGGCACAGACATTGTCATAACAGTTGTCTTTTAGCGCTCACACTACGCAGTAGCGTATATTGAGACAGCAAGCCCTGATATTGTACTGAGCAGTATTGACTGCCACTAACATAACAGAGTGTATGATAACTCTTCTGGGCTTACTACGGTGCTAGTTTAAGGTGCTCTTTGTCCGTCTAATATGTTTGGCCATTGATTTGAATATCCTATTCTTAAAATGAGGTAACAGTGATGATTGTATTCAAGCGGATTGTGGTTACATTAGCCGTGCTGCTGCTCCCGTGGGGTGGTGCTCTGTTTTGCCATTATAGCCAAACTCAAAATGAACAGGCATCAGAGATTAGCGGCTTTCCTGCCATTGACTCAAGCATATTGCTGGAAGAAGCTAGACAGGGCAAGCCATATAGTCAGTGGGCGTACGCAGAGTTGATAGAGATGAATCTTGTGCCGAATATGACACCGCAGCAGGCTTATGAGTGGTATCAAAGAGCAGCCTCCGCAGGTTTTCGTCCGGCACAAGTTTCTCTGAAACTTGTGAAGTCGACTGTGGGCGACTTCAATATTAATACGGATTCTGATGCCCGTATGCTGCATCTGAGAGCCGTCGGAGGTGACCCAAAGGCTTGCTCCAAACTTGATGAATGGTATCTGGAGCGAGAGGAATTTGACCAATCAAGTTACTGGCTAGCTCAGTCGGTATCCAGAAAATTAAGTCATGATCCTTTTAAAAACTACATCGCTGCGGCTACGTTGTTTCGACGTGGTGGCAAAAATGAGCAGCGTAAGGCTATTGAAATCATGCGTATCGTGGCCGGGCCTTTACCTGGATATTACGGATATGAACTAGCAGAGATGCTTGAATCAGCCCAAGGTGATTTACGTAATCCATGGGAGGCCGAACGCTGGTATCGCAAGGCTGCTGAAGCTGGCAACCCTCAAGCGCAAGTGCGGATGGGGATTATGTATTACGAAGGCGACCTGATCGGATTGAAGTCTGAATATGAAGCGGTACGATGGTTCAAAAAAGCTGTAGAGGCACGAAAAAATCGAGAGGGTTTCAGTTTTATTCCTGATGATCCGCGTCTGGCTGTTCTGTATTACTTGAGTATGGGCGTGGATGGTTTGAGTGGTAGCAGGCAAGCAACTGTTTCAACTACTAAGCTTGAATATCTCATGAATAAACACTACGACCTGCAGAAAGCCTTTTATGCAACGGCTCTGGGGATACGGAATACGGAAACAGCTTTTGTTCAGAAAGAAGTAAAAAGGGCTGCCCACGCTGGAAAAGAATACTGCGACAAGAAGGATGATGAGTGCCAGGCAATGGCTGTATGGTTTCAACTGCTGGCCGGTGAAAGTGCCGACATTATTGCCAATAGAGATATGTTTATAAAAATAAACAGCGCAATCAGCCTCTTCCATCTGGCTCATGCCTATCTGATACATGGCAACATTGATGAAGCTACAATACTTTACAACCAGGGGTTGGCCAAAGCATCGCGACACGAAACCTATCGACTTGATGAGGAGCTGGAGCTGTTATCCTGGCACTTCGCCAGTAAACATTCACTCTTTGCAGCGGCACGGATGACTATAAATGCCGACACCAAGCTGACAAAAGAAGAAGACATCTTGCGATATGAAGATATCAAAGGCCTGAAAGCCCAGATGATACGGGACAAAATGATCAAGGAACAGAAACCTTAAGCCTGCTACTTCTGGAGGACTACATGAATCCTTTGCGTTGCATAATAACACTCTGCCTGCTGTTACTATCTGTTGCCATAGCTGGAGCTGCACAGCCTGATACATCTGTACTGTATCACAGGTTACATGAGCTTCGGCAAAACCCAACTGGCTGCGGTATTTCAAAACCAGCAGTTCTGCACGTAAATCCTAAACTTGAGAAGGCAGCACGGTATCGCTCTGAAGGTAGAGCGCTGAGTGAATCGTTGAACATTACTGGCTACAGTGCACCTTATGCAAAAGTACTGGTTGTCGGTGGAGGAACAATAAACCAGGTCATTGAACGCCTCCAGCAACGCCACTGTGAGGATATTGCTAATCCTGAATTCACTGAAATCGGAGCTGTATGGGCAAAGAACCGTTGGTGGATTGTGCTGGCCTTTGAACAAGAGCAAGCTGCTCTCGCTGATGCAGCAAAACGCGTAGTGTCACAGCCAGATACCACACCAGTTGATGTATCTGGCTTTCTGGCTCTGGTAAACAAGGCTCGGGCAGAGGCCCGCCGGTGTGGCAGCAGAGCATTTAAGGCGGTTCAACCTTTGCAATGGCAGAGTAAGCTGGCTGCGGCTGCTGCAGTGCATGCCAGAGATATTTCATCAAAAGGCGAGTTCAGTCATACCGGAAGTGATGGCAGTCAGGTATCGGATCGTGCCCGGCGTGAAGGGTATGACTACAGGGCTGTAGGAGAAAATATTGCTATGAATCCGATGGGGATTGCTGCCACAGTTGAGAGCTGGCTGAACAGTCCCGGCCATTGTGCCAATATCATGAATCCTGATTTTACCGAACTTGGCGCTGCAATAGAAGGAAGCTACAGCGTGATGGTGTTTGGTAAAAGGTGAATTGACACTTAGTTATCTATTGTCTGTCCGTCTATCTTCTCAACAGGCATAAAGGTTGATGGGGGAGGGATACCCAGTGCTGTTGGACATGAAAGGCCCGTAGCATTTAGGCAACCACAGATACAACTGAAAATGCCCAAGCAAAGAAAGCGTGGAGATGCTTAATGACCACCGATACCATCCTCCATAACGAGCTATTACCACCCCTTGAACAGGGGCGGCTATTGCTGGAACTTGATCGTTACGAGGACCTGCTGAAGCTGCTTATGCCACAGCTTGACAGCCAGGAAGACTCGGCAATCGGTTACCGGCTCTGCTTTATTGCCCTCCAGCGCCTGAACCGTCACGAAGATTCTCTGCTGCTGGCTGAACATGGTCTGGCACAGCACCCCGACGACACCTACCTGCATCTGTTCCATGCAAGCGCCTTAAGTTTTATGGGCAGGTATGACAGGGCCCTTGAGCAGCTTGAACGGATACTGTCAGTTGACCCTGAGTTGGCAGAAGCGCACTATAGAAAGGCAGGCGCCCTGTTTCGGCTGAAAAGGCGCAAGGAGGCCAAGGAAGCAATCGAGACGGCCCTCTCCCTTGACCCGGGAAATCCCAATTATCTGGCGCTACTGGCACTGATCGAATACTGGCTTGATAACAGGCAGCGTTCTGCCGAAATTCTGGAAACCGCGCTGCGCGATAACCCGCAGCATGCTGAGGCGTTGGCGGTAAAGGCTGAAACAGCACAAGGCTTTTTAAATCGCTTAAGGCTGATGCGTACAGCGATTGCGCAGGACCCCACCAATACCAACAAGCAAGCCATCTACACTCTGTATACCAGACAGATTCCCCGTGATCTGGCACTCTGGCTTCTGTTAGCACTTGTGGTGGGTGGCAGCGGCATTATGCGCCCCCATCCGGCTGCTCACTGGCTCTTAGAGGCAGCCATACCGCTTACGCTTGTTTCCGGTCTGTTCATGCTGCGACGCAGCTACTACCATCTGGCCGGATTTACGGTTACCTTTGCTTCGGTCTTCTGCTCAGTGCGTTATTGGGATAACAACTTCAGTATCGGCAACATCCCGCTGGGGCTCCTGCTGGGAGCGATTGCAAGCGTAGTGATTGCCGTATTCCGCATCAAGCTGTTTGACGGTGTGGAAGAGCTGAAGACAAAGCGCCAACAGCTTCAGTTTGCCCGTAAGAATGGCCGTGCCAGCGAGCTGCTGCAAGAATGGCTGCCGTCAAAGGTGATTGTGGCTGTACTGGCATTGGCCGGCCTGCCCACCCTGTTTCTGTACGGCATGCTCTACAATCCACCACCGCACCTGTTGCTGGTCATGTTCACTGCCCCGCTACTTTATCGCTGGGCCGGGGTGATGTCGTTTGGCAAGGCCTTTGTGGCCTGTTTCAAGCTGGCTGCCTGGACAGCCCTGCCGCTGATGTTCTTCTCCATCATCGGTCATCAGGAACCAGAAAAAGGCCCGTTGCTGTTGATTATCCTATACCTGTTTACCCTCTACCGTGCCTGGCGGCAGTACCGGCTAGCCAACCAGGATGACTGAGCACCCAATGGAAGATATTCTGACAACAGACCAGACCAGTGACTTGCTGCACAAACTATTGCTGCTGCACGATCTGGGGCGTTACCGAGAACTGCTTGATCTGGCGCAGCCCTGGCTGGCCGACCCGACCAGTCTGCCGGCGGTATACGTGCTAGCCGCTGACTCAGCCATACAGTTGGGAGACCACGCCAAAGCGCAGACCATTCTGGATACCGGGCTGGCAAACCATCCTCTGGATACCTCGCTGCTGGCGATGCAGATCACCCTTTTTACCCGGCTGGAACTATACCGTGAAGCCCTTGTTTGTGTGGATAAGGCCTTAACGCTTAACCCGGAGCACAGTGGCATCTGGTATCTTCAGTCAGTGGTTCAGTATAACCTGCATGACCTGAAAGCAGCTGAATCGTCTATCATGAAGGCCCGTTCCCTTGATCCGCTGGATATCGACCACCTTGCGCATCATGCCCGGATTCTCTGGTTTGTGGATAACAATGAGCAGGCCCGGCAGATGGTGCAGGAAGGGCTGGCACAGCAACCTGATCATGAAGAGTTGCTGTATCTGCATGCCCAGATGGAAAAAGATCGCTCCCGTGCTGCCAACATCCTGCAACGGCTGCTGGGTAGCAGTCCCACCAGCAGAGAGGCGCAGCAACAATACCGCGCACTCACCAGCCAGTTCCGGCGCAGTTGTCTGATAGCAGGGTTGATCACGCTGGCACACGCCCTGTTTCGCTATCTGCTGGCAGCCGGATGGTTTCCCCATCTGCCCAAGCTGGTCGCTGAAGAAGGCATGCTCTACCTTGCAGGGCTTGCCGGACTGTCCTTTGCCAAAGACAGCATGCGGAACAGACGGTTGCTGTACCTGTACGTGGCGGTTAATCTGGAGCTGGTCTGGCTGCACGATAACCTGAAAGGTGAAAACTGGCTGCCAGGCCTTGCCGTCGGCATTGCCGCTGCGTTGCTGATCGGTCTGCTGTTTACCGTGGCGCTCTTTTTCTATCGGTCCATGTTTGATTGGAGTGCCAGCCGTATGACAGGATTATGGCATGGCTACCGGACTGCAGCCTCCAGTGGCTTCAAGACTGCCTGGATCAGGGAATAACTGCATAACCCGCACCTGCCGTTTATCATTGGCGGCGGTCTGGTGCCGGCACTGGTTGCGCTGCTTGATCCATCTGGCGAGTTTTATGCCAATGCCTTGCTTATCTGGTTTGGACTGCTGCTGGTGCTGCTGCCGCTTGTACTCGATGTCTCGCTAAGCACCGCTTTTGGAACGGTTTTTGTCTGTCTGCTGGCCTACATTCCTGTGATTGATCTGCTGCGCTGGTTGCCGGAGCTGCTGCCGTTGCCACCACTTCTGGCGCTGTTAGCCGTTGTGGGCGGCAGCCTGGCAACCGCTTTTGGTCTGCAGGTACTGGTGGCGGATCTTACAACTACCGGAAAGAAACCATGAGCAAACTCGCCGAATGCATACTTACTGAGAGCGACCCTGATCATCCGGGACTGCTACTGCGCTACACGGATCAGAAACCGGGATTGCCTTTTGGCGATCTGTGCGCCCTGCTACTCGGTGCCGGGTTTGCTGGCTTGGGAATTATCTTTATCAGTCAATGGGAGGGACCGTCATCCCTGTTCGCAATTCTCATCAATCTTGTCATCGGCGGGCTCATTATCTTTGGCGCCTGGGGTAGCATCAGGTCACGCCGCAAGGGGCTTGATATCTGGTACCAGGTCAGTGTTGTCGATGGTGTGGCGACCTTTTCCTGCAGTGAGGATAACGAGCCGGTGAGATTGACGCTGTCGAAGATCGGGAGAATCTGGATTGAGCGGAACACAACAAATTATGCCCTTACCAGCGTTTATCTTGCGGCCTATTACGATGGTCAGGAACAGCGCATTACCAATATTCTGAAATTGGAAAACCTGGTTGGGGAAGATGCTATTGCCAACCTCCCCGCATGGATTGCCGACTATCTGAACCGGCAGCGCAGTAGCAGCAAAAAAGGTAATCGTCAAAAAGAGACCAGAGAAGACAAAGCAAGCATTCAGTCCGGCTACCGTTACGATTACGCCGTTGACACCCCGCAAACGTCCCGTAACCAGCTCGTACTCGCGCCGATAAAAACTGTCTGGCTCTACTCCGGGGCCTTTGCCCTGGTGATTTATCTGGTCTGTGTATCCCCATTTTCTTCGATGACGTTCGAGGATCAACCACGGCTGGATCTGCTCGTGGTGGGTCTCGTGCTAACGCTTGCCTTTTTCTGGGCTACTGACAAGCTCGGTTCATGCCGTTGCCGGGCACGTTCCTATTTTCGCATTGCGTTCACCATTTTGATCGGTTTTGTACTTCATCTGCCGGTTTACTTCGCCCGGGAGAAGTTTGGCATCGGCTGGTTGATCTACCCCGAGCCGTTCATCAGTATTCCGGTGATGTCCTGGCTTGTGTTTCGTGGCTTTACCGGTTGTGACTGTGGGGCAAAGGAATCCATTCCAACTGTAGATGCCCCTTGACGAAGGAATACACAACCATTTTATGCCATTATTGGAAATAGTCCGTCTAACCGATTATATTGACGACCGACACCGGAGGATAAACCGATGGATGAACTGACCCTACTGAAGGCTGCCCACAGCGCCACCCCTGACAACCGGGATCTTGCCCGCCTGTACGCCACCAAGCTGGCCGAGGCAGGACGCTGGCAGGAGGTCTGTGCCGTGTTGGAGCCGCTCTGCGAGCTGCCGGAAGACTGGCTGCTGCTGGATATGGGAATAGCCCTGCTTGAATCTGGCAAACCTGAAGCGGCGATAGACAAACTGGATACCCTGACCACAGCAAAAGATCTGCCCGATGCCACGCTGCTGAAGCTCTACCCTGCCCTGATCCGGGCCTTGCTTGAGGAAGACCGGGCAGAAGAGGCTGAAGATGCGCTGTCTGACCTACTGGAAAAACTGCCGGGCTACGACCCGGAACCGCTGCTGGAACTGTTTGAACGCCACGGACACCGCCCACGGATTAGAATAAAACAGAAAAACGCCGACCGGCTGGAAGAGCTGTCCGACTTTGCGCCGCTGTTGCCCGGTGATCGCAGCATCACCTTTAACGATGTGGGTGGCATGGAAGAGCTGAAGAAGACCGCCCGGATGAAGATTATCCAGCCGTTTAAAAACCCGGAGCTGTTCAAGAAGTACCGTGCCAGCGCCGGTGGCGGTATTCTGCTTTACGGCCCCCCCGGCTGCGGCAAGACCTGGTTTGCCCGTGCCATTGCCGGAGAATGCCAGGCCGCCTTTTTCTGCATCGGCCTGCATGATATCCTTAACATGTATGTGGGCAACAGTGAACGCAACGTCTTCCGGCTGTTTGAGACCGCCCGCAGGCACCGCCCGGCCATTATCTTTATTGATGAAGTGGATGCTCTTGGTCGCAAGCGTGATCTCTCCCGCAATGCCGCCATCACCGGCACCATCAACGCCTTTCTCAACCAGATGGATGGCGCTGATACCGACAACCGTGAACTGCTGGTGGTGGGCGCCACCAACGCCCCCTGGGATGTGGACAGCGCCTTCAAGCGGCCCGGCAGGTTTGATCAACTGATCTTTGTGCCGCCACCAGACAAGACCGGACGGGAAGCGGTACTGCGGCTGGCCTTTAAAGACCGCCCCCACAGCGGGCTGGATTTTAGCTGGCTGGCAGAGCAGACCAGCCAGTTCTCCGGCGCTGACCTGACCGCCCTGGCTGATTCCGCTGCTGATCAGGTGCTGCGTGAAGTGCTGGAGACCGGCACAGAACGGGACATCACCATGCAGGATATAAAGGCTGCCTTGGCAACTATCAAACCAACTACCCGTGAATGGGCGGAAACTGCCAAAAACTATGTGGAGTTTGCCAATGAGGGTGGCCAGTATGATGATATCAAGCTATGGCTTGCTGAAGGCGGGGCAAAAAAGAAGGCGTTCGGTTTTTTGTAAAATCTGGTTGAGATTTAATCATGCTGTCCGTCTAACTCACCAGAGGAATTGTCATGAAACATACCACTTCAATACAGCACTACAGCGGCAGTCCCCAGCAGTTAGCAGAGGATATGGGGGACCTGTACTATAATGCACTGGCCGAACTGCTGGAACTGCTGGCAGGTAAGTTGGAACTGGATGCAGCCAAGGACAGTGGGCGCGGCAGAATAAAGCTGGCAACCGAGCTAAACCATGCAGCAGTCGATTTACAGGCGGCTACCGGGCATATCCAGCAGGCATGGCGCATCTGTGAGCCGTTTATGATGACCGAGGCGCTCCATGACGCTTCAGATTCGACGCAACCAGCTAAACAGGTACATCCCAAATGAGCCAGCAAGTATTGCATGATATCGGTATTGAGATTTTGAATGGTGCCTCGTGGGAGTCCGTTCTTGCAGATCCACGCTGGTCTGATCAGCGGATATACCTGCATTGTGAGCAGGATAGGCTGGACGGACAGATTGATATCGAAGGCATTTATTTTTCACTCCCCGAAGCCCATTTTGCTGCATCCTGCAGTCCACAACAGCAGCGTCCCGAAGCCTGGAAAATCTATACCCAGGCAACCATCCTTGGAAATCAGGCCCAAAATACACGCGTTCATTACTTGCTTGCCCGCCATGTGCGCGAGGCACTGGCTGATAATCCGGCAGCGCGTCCGGTTGATCTCTGGCAGCGTGATAGTAGTGCCTACCTTTCTGCAGATAGCACAAGGATTGTGCTGTTTGAAGACGGCGCCCACTTCACTCTCTCTGATACCGAGCGTTTTGTTACCAGAACCGACCCGCCACTGGCCGGCCTGTTTAACCAGCAGGGGCAGATTGTTATACCAGCGCAGTACGAAAACATTGACGGCTTTCATGAAGACCTTGCTGCTGCCAAGGTCAACGGGGACTACGGGGTAATCGATCGTAACAACAGATGGGTGCTGGAACCGGCCTATCTGCATCTGGGATTCTTTTATGACGGTATCTGTTCAGCCCAGACAGAAACTGGCTGGGGCGAGATTGACCGCAGCGGCAGGTGGGTTATTCCGCCGATCTATACCGACAGCATTCGCTTTAGCAATGGTCTAGCTAAAGTTGCCCGTATGCTTGATGGTCAGATGAAGTATGGACTGATCACTACCGCCAATGAAGCAATCGTACCGATCCAGTACAGCAGACTTCTTTATACCGGATCAGGATGGGAGAGCTGGGAGCCATGGGAGTATGTGCTGGCCTGCGATGATTCCGGTATGTGGGGAGCCTTTACCATGCGGGGTGAATTAGCGGTTGGGTTTGAACATGGCAATGAAGCGTCCGTACGGGAACTGCTTCAAAAACAAGACCAGGCTGATGATGAGCCAGAACCTGTTGATGCCGGAGCAGCGGAGATGGATTTTTCAGACGCTGAATCACCAGCTCAAAAAATGCAATTAGGTAAACGATTACTGGGGTTGGCACTGTTGCTGATTGGTCTTTGGTTGCTGCAGAGCCTCTGGTCCGGCTTTAGCGATATGTACGACAGCGCCCGCACGGGCAGGGAAGTCTGGGGAACTCTCAACTTTTGGGTAGTCGGCCTCATGCTGGTGAGCGGCGGTGCAGTACTGCTCTGGCGGCCAGCACTGCTGAAGGAGTGATTTGATGCAATGCTGATTGTAACAAGTGACACGTTGTCTGTGTAATCTGTTTACTCTGTCAACCGTATATTCCTGGCAACCCGCCTGCAGCAGAAGATCGACGACTGTAGCCGGTATTTTGGTCTTGTTCACAACTGAGGGCTATCCAATGGCTGATGAGGTAATCCATAACCAGCAAAGACCTTGGGCAGGCAGGTTCATTGGACCTGGTTCTGACGAATCAGAGCGATATGTTGTGTATCTTCCATCATCAAGCAAGGCCACTTCTGATCAGGCTATTGAGCAGCATTCTGAACACACGGATGAAAACAGCGCGCTCCAGCAATGCCACGAACTGATCAACAGCTTTCTTTCTGAGGCAATCAAGCCAGGCATGAGTTGTAGCACGCTCTTCGATCTCTATCGGCATGAAGGGCCTGATCCGTACATTGTGTTTGAATTAGGCTGTTTCTCTAAACTGGCGTATGCCTTTAATGCCTGGCAGTATGCTGAGGTAGCCTGCTACCAACTTTGCAATGAGAAGCAGCCGCAGCTGCTATCACGTTCTCTGGCCAGGCTGCAAGGCCGCTACAACCAATACAACCGCCTGCAACTGGCTGCCCATCTTTTGCAATTCCGACCGGTGTGCGTTACCAGGGTATTCACTGACTCTTTTTTGCCAATACCTGCCGGCACACCGGGGAAGATCGGCTTGGGCAGCCCCTACATCAGTGGCTGGGAGTTTGACTGGTCTATAGAGCTACCGGTTATTTTTCAGCGAGACGGAATGGATGACATTACGATTGGCATCCCGTATGGGCATCTGGAGTTTGTGCAGAGTGACGAGGAATACCTGGCATTGAAAGCAGCAATGAGAGCAACGACGAAAGCAAAAACTGAGGGAGCATAGTATGCGCAAACAGCTAACAACCTGGTTCTATGGTCCCCTAAAATCATTTCTACCAGTGTCTTTTGTGGTGTCCTATCTGTCCGGCGGTTTTGTTGCCGGTATATTTATGTGTAGCAATTGCAGCCTTGATGAACCGTTAGGCTATCTTCTGATCTCCCTGATCATCGGTATCCTAAGCATTTTTACTGGCGGGTTTCCTCCTGCCAATGAAGGTGGAGTGGGGCCCGCTCTGAATAGTTGGCCATATATCGCGGGCTGCTGGGCATGTATTATTCTCGTAAGGTTAGTTATTAAAAAAAGATCGAAAGAGTTTGAAAATTGATGTTCTATGGAGACGCATGTAGGTCAAGGTTAAAGTCACACTGATATCCTATTCGCCAGAACTATGGAGAAAGCATGTCGTTATTCGTGCCTGGTTTGGGTCTACTCCAACTTGACGTCAGGCATCATGCTCCGATAGTGTCAGAATAGAATCATTTTAGTATTTATCTGACATGTGTTAAAATATGTCTTGAGCTTAATCTGACATATTGCGGGGGGTGACATATGACAGGGCAGCGGGTTGGTTATGTGAGGGTGAGCTCTTACGATCAAAATCCGGATCGCCAACTAGACCAAGTTCAGTTTGATCGACTTTTCAGCGACAGGGCGTCTGGTAAGGACACCAAACGACCAGAATTATCAGCAATGATGTCTTACGTCCGGGAGGGTGATGTTGTTGTAGTTCATAGCCTCGACCGCTTGGCTCGGAATCTCGATGATCTCAGACGAATTGTGCAACAACTGACAACCAAAGGGGTGACAGTAGAATTTGTAAAAGAAGGGCTCACCTTCACAAATGAAACAACTCCTATGGGGACATTATTGCTCTCAGTTATGGGGGCATTTGCTGAATTTGAACGGTCAATTATACGTGAGCGTCAGCGTGAGGGTATTGAGCTGGCAAAACGACGTGGGGTTTATCGGGGGCGGGCAAAAAGTTTGTCGGTTGAGCAGGTTAATCATCTTAAAAAAAGAGTGCAGGCTGGAGATAAAAAGGCCGTGATTGCACGTGATTTAGGTATAAGCCGTGAGACGCTATATCAGTACATCAAGAATGGGTAAACACGCATAGCTGCTCATCCTCAACAAGGTTACTCCACCCACTCATCACTGCATAATGGTTGCCGATTCAGCTCCTCACGGTACTGCCGCCACAGCGGCAGATACTGGTCCATCAGGGATTTAAACCGGTCATTGTGATGCTTCTCAAGCAGGTGCATCAGTTCATGGACAATGATGTACTCAAGACAATGGGCCGGTTTCTTGATCAGCTCCAGATTCAGCCAGATGCGCTTTGCAGTGGGGTTGCAGGTACCCCAACGGGTCTTCATTCGCTTGATGCCAAAGCTGTCGATCTGCACACCGATGATCTGCTGCCACTTGTCCAACAGTTCCGGCAGTTGCTCCTTCATCTGCTTGCGGTACCATCCAGACAACAGTGCCTCGCGATAGCTGTGGTCACCGTCAGGAGCGACCTGCATCTCAATGGTGCCATGACGCAGGTGAACTGAGGAACGTCCATCCGTCAGCAGGACATTCAAGCGGTAGCGTTTGCCCTGATAGTAGTGGGTCTCACCGGTGACATACTCACGGGGGGATTGTCGTTCTTGGCTGGCAAACTTCTGCTGGTGCTTCCTGATCCAGCCCAGCTTGCCGACCACTGCCAGCCGGATCGCCTCGTAACTCATCCGTTTGGGGGCAGAGACTCGCACCCTGCCATCAGGCGGATAGACCCCGATATGCAGGTTCTTGATCGGCTTGCGGTGTACCTCAAACGTGATATCGCTCACCTCTAGCTGCTTGCTGCTACTGGTATTCATGCTGATGCTTCACCAGTTCTAGGATTGTATCTGTCCGGCTGTCATCACTCAGGGTAGACTTGATCGCGTTTTTAACCTTCTTGACCTTGATGGCGTTATCCAGCCAGCCGTCCTGCATGTTTTCCCTTACGGCATTGTGGACCGCCACTGCCAGCACCTCATCCTTATCAAGGTTGTCATACAGTGCCTGCTTGGCCTTGGTGTTAATGGCAGATGGGTAGGAAGCAGTTCCCGGCTGTTTGACCTGCTTGGTCAAGGCCACAATCTTGGCCAGATACTCCTGATAGCTGATCGCCTCCTGCCTGCGCTGCTCAATCAGGGCCTGCAGTAAGTCCGACATATTATCGTAGTACTTGGGATTGATCGGGTGCTCGTCAATAATCAGCTTGCGGACGTTGTTCTCGATGGTCTCAGCAGTGGCGCTCTTGCTGGATCGGATTGACTTGGGCAGTGCTTCCACCACATCCTCGCCCCGCTCCACAATCAGGTTGATCAGAGAGAGATCATCAAAGGCTGATATCTTCTCGCTCTCATCAGCCCGAATGTAGGTGTCGATCAGATAGCGCATGGCTGGCTCGTACATCTTCAGGTCAATGTAGTCGCCACTGGCCAGCTTCACCTCATTGCGCACCTTTTCAAAATGATCCACCTCTGCCTTGATGGTCTCGATCTCTGCGGTGCTATAGCCTGCATCAGCCAGCTCGCTGGCAAGATTGGCAAAGGCACGCAGCAAGGTAGCGGTCATTTTATACAGGGCCAGCCGCTTAGGCTCGTTTTCCTTCAACTGCTCGGCATTGCCGGACTCAACTGCACAGAAGAAGCGCAGATAGGCCAGCGTATCCTTGGGCGGTTCCACCGGCTCACAGAGAGCCTTGATCGACTCCCGCGATTCTTCCAGATGTTCCTTGGCCTTTTGCAGGCGATCCTCCAGCAGACCGGCCACATCCTCCCTGTCAAAGCCGTCCAGTGCGCCGGAGGTGTAATTCTGAACTGCCCCTTCCAGTTTCTTGAACAGGTCCTTGTAGTCAATGATGTAGCCGTACTCCTTGTCATCGCCGTCCAATCGGTTCACCCGGCAGATGGCTTGGAACAGGCCATGATCCCGCATCTGCTTGTCGATGTACAGGTAGGTGGCCGAGGGTGCATCAAAGCCGGTCAGCAGCTTGTCCACCACTATCAGCAGCCTCATCTGCCCCGGCTCATCGATGAACTGCTTCTTTACCTGCTGCTCAAAGGTTTCCACCTTGTTTACCGCTGTCTCCGGTGCCTCATTGAACCACTCGGCCAGCATGGTACGGTAGATGTCGTACTTGCGCAGGTTGTCGGTTTCACCTTCGCCGGTAGTCTCTCCCTTGGTGTCACTGACCTGCGGCTTATAGCTGGTGACAATGGCGCACTTACCCTTTAGCTCGGTCTTGGCAAACAGCTCGTAGTACTTGCAGGCTTCGTAGATACTGCCTGCCACCAACATGGCATTGCCCCGGCCATCCATCAGGCGCGGCTTGGTGTTCATATCCAGCAGAATGTCGTTGACGATCATCTCCAGCCGCTCCTTGCAGGAGAACAGCTTCTGCAGAGTACCCCAGCGCGCCTTGAGCTGGGCCTTGGCCAGATCGGTCAGTCCCTTGGTCTTGGCCTCAAACCATTCATCAATCTTCTTCTGTGATTTAACATTCTGGTCGATGTCTCGCGCCTCATAGCGCAGGTCCAGCACCACCTTGTCATGCACCGCCTCATCAAACTTGTAGGTGTGGATGTAGCGGCCAAACACCTCAATGCTCTTCTGCTTGTCAGCCTTTAAGAGCGGGGTGCCGGTAAAGCCGATGAACAGGGCATTGGGCAGGATCGCCTTCATAGCCTTGTGCAGCTCACCCGACTGGGTGCGGTGGCACTCATCCACAAACACGTACAGGTCGCCCTTGGCCCTGAAGTCTGGTGGCAGGGAACGCTTAATCTCGGTGATATAGGCATCAATATCGCCAACATCTTCGCCGTCTTCCTTGTTGCCAAACTTGTGAATCAACGAGCAGACCAACCACGGGGCAGTGGCATTGAGGGTGGTGATCAGGTCTGCACCGCTGCTGGTGCGGTAGATATCCTCATGCACACCTTTGAAGACCTTCTCGATCTGCTCATCCAGTTCGGTCCGGTCGGTAATGATCAGCACCCGGCTGTCGGTAATGTTCTCCCTGATCCACTTGGCCAGCCAGACCATGGTCAGGGATTTACCCGATCCTTGAGTGTGCCAAATGATGCCCCCTTCACGGCTTCCGAGATGCCGCTGCGCTGCCTTAACCCCAAAGAACTGGTTATGACGGCAGAGCTTCTTGGTACCGGCATCAAAGACCACAAAGTCATGGATTAACTCCAGCAGCCGCTCCTTGCCGCACATCTGCAGCAGGCTGCGATCCAGCAGGTTCTCCTCCGGGCCATCCTCTTTCCATGTTAGGTAGTACTTTTCCGGGGTCTCAATGGTGCCGTAGCGCAGCCCTTCAGTGTCGTTACCTGCCATGAGCAGTTGCATGGTAGAAAAAAAGTGTTGAATAAACTGTTTCTTCTGGTTGTCCAGATTCTGTCGGATACCTTCAGAGACAGAGACCGTGGAGCGTTTCAGCTCCAGCACGCCAAGGGCAATACCGTTGATGTAGAGCACAAGGTCAGGCCGCTTGGTGCTGGCCTTGGCATCGGCCCCCTTGATCGTAACCTCTTCGGCAATGGCAAAGTGATTGTTGTGGGGATTCTTCCAGTCGATCAGCCAGACATCGATGGTATTGGTACCAGCATCAGGTTTGACCTTTACGGCATAGCGCAGCAGGTCATAAACCACCTTGTTGCGGTCATACAGCTTCTTGCTCTGATCACTGGCAGCCTTGTCCAGCAAGTGAAGGGTGCGGTTGATGATAGTGTCATCGTGCCCCTGTTTGCCAAGGAACGAGCGCAGCAGGTCAGGCTCGACATTGCGGTTGTTCTCGCGGTCGATCCAGTCGCCAAGGTAGTCATACCCCAACTGCTCTCGGAACAGTCTGATGACTCTTTGCTGGGTCTTCTTCTCGATTTGTCCGACGGCGGATGACATAGTGTGGTTACTCTGCTCTTATTTTAGTTTTTCACAAGAATCTAAAATAAGGAGATGCGTTATTTTAGATTTCTCGAATTACTTCTCATTCAAACTTGCCGGGATAAATCCTTCAGATGCCAAGGAACGGATAATCCCCCGCATGAGATAATTGTTGCTGAAACCGATAGTATATTGCCGTGCCCCGTCCTTGATTGGAACCAGCATATTGCGCTCAACCAACCGTTTGATCTGATATGTTCTCTGGGGTGCAGACATATCAGGCATTGCTCCGGAAAGATCAGCAGACTTTGCCACACCCTTCTTGGCAACAATATGCAAGACCTTCTCTTCCTGTGCTGTGATAAGCTCTCTTTCCCGTGCATATGCCAAGGCCGGTTCCAAAATTTTGTTGGTCAGATAACCTGAATCGGTTAAACGGTCAACTTTACGTAGTTCATTCAAAACACCTTCCAGAACATAAATACACCATTTCTCCAGCCCTTCGGGAGTTCCCATGTCAGCAAGTGACAGCATGGAGTAATAGCGGTCGCGATCATTACAGAAAACAGCGGTCGGGTTAAGTACCCTGCCGCCAGCCCTCACATTGAAACCGTATTTGATCAACAAAGCATAGGTGAGCAGGCGGACCACACGTCCGTTGCCGTTATTGAACGGGTGAGTCCAGCCAAAGCGATGATGAGCCAAAGCAACTTTGATCAAGTCATATTTATGTGGATGTTCTTCATTTATGAAGGCCACCAGCTCCTGCATGTAGTGAGGCACTTGAATGGATTCGGGCGGTAAATGTTCGGACTGGGCAATTCTTACTGGCTTTTGCCGGTATGCCCCCGGTGTTATGTCTCCCTCCCGCTCTAACTCCTTAACCGTTAGAGTATGCAGTTCACGAATAAAATGTTCTGTTATCGCGGTACCCAATTGAATGGCATCCTCGATGTATGTCATAGCTATTTCGATATTCTCCATCTCACGAAGCTGATCGGACGGAGCCAGATGACCGCCCTCAAGTTTGCTCTCGACGTAATCGGCCAATGTGGTGTGATTACCCTCTATACGTGCCGACCCCAAACTCTCCAAAATGTGAAAGATATATTTAAGCTGGAAAAATACGGGGGCCGGTGTTGTACCGCGTAGTTCCAATCGGCGCAGATATTCCAGTTCGGTTACGACGTCCACCAGTGGCGAGTCGTACGAAGGTTTCAGGAGCGTCAGGTCATGATGATTAAATACGGGCATGGCGATACTCTTCTTCAAGGTGTGTAAAAGGATATCTCGAATTAATAACTAATACTGTTTAAATATCAATATATTATTTTCATACAGCAAAACAATTATCTCAAATACAGTTAAAAATTATATCAAATCACTGAATGCCGGAAGTTGCATTCATATGACTATTGAATAGGATTGGCTGCAAGCTGGAAGGCAAGTACAACGGATGCACCGGCGTCACGCCATCTTTTGACAGCTTCAAGTAGGAAAGTCCCGGGTGGTCTTGCAGCAACCGGGTTACCTTTTGTCCGCGTGTTTTAAGCTGACGGGGTGGGGAACCATAGGCAAGCACAACGGTTTGAGCCCGGCTCGCCATATCCAAAATCACCAGATCATTATCTGGCCCGACAGGATCATCGACTTTAAGAAGATCATGCTTGTTAGTTGCCCGGTAGGCGTGAACATTGCCGACTAATTGTCCGCCATATCCCCAAGATCGTGAGAAATTGCCGGTTCTACGCAATGTTGGGTCGCTATGGTCTAGGCAGGCAACGCTTGGATTCATCAAAATCCAAAGAACCAACGGCTTGTTACAATCCCATATCTCAGACAACTCATACCGATAGCGACCACATGGCGAGAATCTGGCAGTAACAACAGAATCCTCCGGCCAGTCAGGACGTAATTTACCGCCAGCATCATGTGCCCCTGCAGAGCTAGTCATGCAATGCCTCTGCACTGTTAACCAGCCGAATCCTCCCGGTCAGCAGTTCCTGCATCATCCCCTGTTTCAGCAGCCGGGTCTTGTCCCGCTTCTGCTCCAGGCTGGCGATCTCGGTGTCCATATCGGAGAGGATGGCGGCGATGGCGGTTTGTTCGGGGATTGTTGGGTATGGCACCTCAACAAGCTGCAAAGACTCCTTATTTAACGTGTAACCCTTCACGGCTTGCTTCCCATATAGTGAGAAATCGACACGATTAAGTGCATAGTAGAGGTAATTGGCGTCTGCCTGTAATTTGTTGAAACTGCAAATGGCCTCATTTGTAAACAGGTTGCATCCAGCAAAGCAGAGTCGGCCGATTGACAGCTTGAAACTCATCAACAAAGTGCCTTTGGGGATGATTGCCATTTCAGATGCTGCAAGCTCTGTGATTTCTTCTTTCGATTCCGAAACGACCTTTTCCTGCAAGTCTGCGATAGATAACCACTTGTAACCGCGCCCCCAGTATGAAGCGTTTCTACGACTTGGTGTTCTACCCATTGAGATTTCACTGACCTCCCCCAACCTCTTCACCTCCCACTCCCCACTGAACCCCGGTAGGCGGCGTTTGCCGGTCAGCAGTTTCTGCATGGCGGCCTGCTTCATATCGCGCTTCTTGGCGATCAGCTTGTCCAGCGAGGCGATCAGGGCATCCACATCGGAGAGGGCGGCGGCAATGGCGCGTTGTTCGGGGAGAGGGGGGAGGGGCGTGTTTATGGAGTAGAAATCATTATGATTCAAATCTGGAATAGTGCTTGTTCCAGCTTTAGTCAAAATGGTTTTTTGCATGCTTGGTGAAGTCAAAGAATATACAAGAAAGTCTTTATCAACCAGTTGCTTATCAAAATTTATCTTGAAAAAATTATTATGAAAAACGCCGTCTACATTTGTTACAACAATGCCTGTATTGCCAGTTCTGGTCATCAAGACATCGTCATTACCGCAACAGACAGATGATGTATAAACGTCGATATATTCAGCTTCTTTTCCGTCATTCAAAAATTGAATAGTTATATAAATCTTTGATTTTTCGGATGGATGTTTTTTCCGATTTTGTATTGCTATTTGGAGCCCCTGATTCACCCAACAAGTTTCACCGAAGCATTTTACACTCCAATCCTCCGGGATCACCCCCACCTCGGTCTGTTTGTACCCCGGCTTCAGTTCCATACAAACCCCATCCGCTGAAGGTGTGCATCCACCGTGGCACTCAACGCCTCTACCTCGCTCGTTAACTGCGGCAGCGGCATGGCATACCGTTCCGCCAGCTGCCTGATCCGGCTGGTCAGGGCTTGCGATACCCGGTCCAGTTCAGTCTGCACATCGGCAGCCAAGGTGGCCAGCCATTTGTCATCCACCACCAGTGTCTTGACCTCGGCCTCGCTCAGGGTGGCATACTTAGCCTTTACCGTGGTGTCTAACGCCTTCTGGCTATCCTTCACCTTTTTGTTGGCAGCAGCCTCCTGCTCCAGCAGTTCCAGATACTGCTCCAGCAGCTTGCGTTCATCAGCAGCATCCTTGTCGCTCTTGATTGCCTTGAGCCGATCCTTGATGCTCTTGCTGGTCAGCTTGCCCTTGTCGGTCCTGGCCTCTTCCAGCAGGCCATCCTCGCCGCTGTTCTCTTCTTCCAGCTCTTCCATCTGGCGGCTGATAGCATCCCGTGCTGCCTCTAGCTGCTCAATCTGCTGCTGCTCTGCCTTAAAGTAACGACTGACCATCAGGCTGGGTGGGATCAGGTCGGTATTAGGCTTGCCTTCAATGATTGCCTGCCAGCCCTCCTGCACCAGCAGGTAGACATCATCCTGCATGGTTTCGCTCCAGTAGGTCATCAGGTGCTGGTAGACATCATACGGATCAAGCAGCGGCGCAGCACGGAAGCTGTCCAGCAGGCTTTCACTGATGGTATCAATCAACTGTTTGGGATGACCGCCAATGCTGATGCTGGTTAGCTCTTGGTGGTTGGCGTTCTTCCAAAGCTCAAACAGGGCGGTGACCTTGCTGTTGAAGGCGCTGAACTCAGGGTGGCTGAAGATGGCAGCCTTGACCTCAGCAGCGGCGATGGTCAGGTTGCTGTAGCCGCTGCGCTGCAGCGGTGCAAACAGGGTCTGGCGCAGGCTGGGAAAGACCTGCCAGTAGCGGCTCAGGTCATCAATATCCCGGTTGGGGATGCCCCCTTTCAGGTGAGCCTCAATATCCTGCAGGTCTTCCGGTTCAGTGGCATCGATATAGCGCGGGATGTTGAGGTTGAAGTCATTGGCCTCAATCTCGGCACGGCTGACCATACGGGAGTATTTGGCCAGCTCGGTCTGCTTGGTGAATACATCCACAATCTTGTGAATATCCTGATGCCGCAGCCGGTTCTTGTTGCCATCCTTTACAAACCCCTTGCTGGCATCGATCATGAAGATGCCGCTGCGGCTGGCAGCATGTTCCTTGTCCAGCACGATGATACAGGCCGGAATACCGGTGCCGTAGAACAGGTTGGCAGGCAGGCCGATGATCCCTTTGATGTAGCCCTTGCGGATGATGTTGGTGCGGATGGTGCCTTCTGCGCCGCCCCGGAACAGTACACCGTGGGGCAGAATCACCGCCCCCTTGCCGCTGCTCTTGAGTGAGGTGAGAATATGCAGCAGAAAGGCGTAGTCACCGTTCTTGGCTGGCGGGATGCCATCAGCAAAGCGGTTGTACAGGTCATTGGCCGGATCAAAGCCGTTGCTCCATGCCTTGGTGGAAAAGGGGGGATTGGCCACCACATAGTCGTGCCGCTTGAGGCCGCCTTCCTTCTCTTTGAAGTGGGGGGATGAGAGGGTGCTGCTTCCTCCTAGAGCAATCTCTGCAGTGGGGCAGTTATGTAGGATCATGTTCATCTTGGCCAAGGCTGTCGTGGCGACGTCCTTTTCCTGTCCATAGATAGATATGTCCACCAGTGCTTCGTCATGGGCCTTGAGAAGTAGCGAGCCGGATCCGCAGGTGGGGTCATAGACTGTCTGAGTTGAGCTGGTGGCGCTGCCGATGCCGATCACCTTGGCCATGATGCGGGAGACCTCGGCCGGGGTGTAGAACTGCCCCTTGCTCTTGCCGGATTCGGTGGCAAAGTGGCGCATCAGGTATTCATAGGCATCACCAAGGATATCGTCCCCCTCTGCCCGGTTACGGCTGAAATCAAGGCCGGGATTCTCAAAGATCGCCACAAGCTTTGAAAGAGTATCGACCATGTCTTTACCCTTACCCAGCTTGTCGGCATCGTTGAAGTCGGCAACATCGATGACACCCTTCAACTCGTTGGCCTCGGCCAGCTTGCCGATGATCTTGTTGATCTTGTCACCGATCTCCTTGTCACCCTTGAGGGCCACCATATCCTTGAAGCTACCGCCGTCAGGGACGTCAATCAAGGCATTAGGATCACCGGCGTACTTGTCAGAGACATATTTGACGAACAACAGCACCAGTACGTAGTCCTTGTACTGGCTGGCATCCATACCACCGCGCAGCTCGTCACAGGATTTCCAGAGGGATGAGTAGAGTTCAGATTTTTTTATAGGCATGGAGTGTCCTTTGCTGGTTGGATGGAGGCCGATAATTTTAAAATTACTGACTCCATCTTCATTTCTTTAGCCTATCTGGACCAGTAGTGCAAATGTCGATGTTTTTGCTTATACATGCCTGACATATCACATTTAATAAAACTTCATAATAACGGCTTGTTGTAAAAAAATGCTCCGGTGATTTGCTTTTTGCCCATCCGATTTGCCATGATGATCTCACGGCACCGATCCTGCAGCATATTCAACAAGTAGGTCACGTCGGCTCAGTAATACTGAACCAGTATTACTGAGTATTACGATACTACCGAGTAACAGGAGGGCAGATGGAAGAGATGAACAACAATGCAACGAACGTCCGCAAAGTTTGCACCGAAGCGATGGTTGCTGAGGTGGTAGCTGACCTGATCGCGGAAGGCAATGTCAGTCGGGTTAATAGCATGACACCAACCATCGCAAGCATATCAGCCAGGATATTTGAACGTTATGATGGTCTTACACCATCAGCTTCTACTTTGATCCGTATGCGAGACAAGGTTATGGCAGAGCGAATACCGACCAGCAGTGACCAGATAAATGCCACACCAGCCACCCTGCCAAGTGAGCTGGTGAATGTGCTGGATCAATATGCCCGACAGGGGCAGGTCATGCTTGGCCAGCTGGCCAATGCACTGGCTGATGTGTTGCAGCGGACCAGTGATGAGTTAGCCGGTAAATTGAGAGTTGCGGTTGAACAAACCAAGCAGGATGCCTCACAGACGACGGCTGTGGCAGAGGAGGAGGTGGCGGCTGCGCTGGCGCAGAACGGCCAACTCCGTGAACAGGTAGCGCGCTTGACCGCCGAACGTGATACCGCCAAGGCTGAGGCTACTGCAGAACGGGCCAGGGCAACAACATTTGAGCAGGTCAACACAACGCTGCTGTCCGGACTTGCTGCATCCGGTTCATCAAACCATGCTGATGAACCAGCTTTAGGAGCAAAACCGGAACTACCTGACGAAAAACCTGCTGATCCGTCCTTCACAGAATTGTCCCCCAGCGGCACACCTGTTGCTGGAGAACGGGCAGCGGTTAAAAGTTCGCGCAGGGGCCGACCGCGTGTCACAACTCCAACAATTAAACAGGAGGCGGCATAATTATGATCAAATTTCGCATGTCTGGAGAGCGCAATGCCATCCATGCACTAACCAATCAGGTCCGTAGCGCCTATCCCGATGTCATGATCGCTAGCCAGGACTGCAGCGATCGAATGAGTGCCCGAATGGATGTCAGCCTGTCGGTCGATGATGCCATGAAATTGTTTGGTGAGCGGCTGGGTAGCAACCTGACCGCCATTCCTGGCACAATATCTGATGGACAACGTCACTGGTCCGACTGGCTTAGTTCATTGCGACCTGAAAACGGCCGTATCTCATAGCTGCTATTTCAGTCTCATCCAGTGACAAAATCCACATTACAAGTAACGCAGTTACTTATGCGACCATTTTCCGAAAATTCACTGCCAAAAGCTCGAATTCCTGGGATTCGAGCAATTATCAAGTGACAAGATCCACATTTAAAATACTGCGTATTTAACTCTACCATTTTCTTGATCATGGTGCAGATCAGACCATGGCCGTTTTTGCCTCTGCCAACACTAAATCGTAGATCAGTTTACGGTACCAGCGCATGATGTATTTGGCCTCATGTAGCAGGCGATGCGGCAGGTATCTCGACAGCACTGCAGTGTCCGGCGCATAGTGCGGCACCGCCAGGGCCAACCGTTTCTGCGTCAGTGTCGGTGCTGAGAATATGTCTCCTGCATAAATGGCTATCCGGTCTGGTTCCACCGCTACAATCAGGTCCTCACCATCGGGAGCGATGGTATGGCTTATGATCGATAGACCGGATTTACCTCGATCAACCGGTTCCCAGCCGGGCACCGGCCTGCTCATCCAATCTGCAAGCAGAAGTTTAGTTCGGCGTTCAATGCCAATATGGCTCAGATCGTCGTTGTGAAATGCCGACCACAGTGCCTCGCCCCAGGGCCAGCCGTAGTACTCATCACAGGACAACATATCGACCCCGCCTGGATACAGTTTCAAAAACGGCTGGACATGCCCGCCTATCACCTCATCAGGGTCTTGTGTGGCATAGGTTGCCAGTGTCCGCGGAGCTGATGGGCCAGCCTCCATGATCACTACGATGACATCATGACTCTCAAACCAACGAAACCGGTCCTGCCTTACCCGAGCTCGCGCCAGTCGCACTGATCCGACCCGTTTGATCTGCGCTGAACGCCATATGACCCGGTATGGTGGCCACCGGTAATCACGACAGGGCAAATTCATTGAACACCGCCGCGCAATACATCCTGCCGGATATGCAGCAGGCATATCTGGTCAACCCGGGCATCATGCGTGTCATCCAGCTGGATCAGGAGTGCTGCCAATTTGCAATTACGGTACTGTGCAACCAACCATACAACCCGTCCAATCAGCATGCAGAACATTACAGTCATCATGCCGACCATGGGACTGAATGGAATCATAATCAACCCCACTATCGCTACCAGTATAAATATCCTGTCGAGGCGTTCTGCCTGTTGTATCTGTGCATCCATCATGCCATGGATAATCTCGTTGATAAGTTCGTCACAATGGTCGACTATCTGGCCTGATGCCCAGGCAACACCAGCACCACAGGCCCGTTTGGCCTGACAATTGGCAACCCGGTTCAGGTAAGCCAGCTCACTTTCTTGAATCCTGATTTCAACCAACAGTGGCCGCCAGGATAGAACCCGTCCATCTGCTTGCTCAGACAGCACTGTATCGTCCACAACAACCACCCGTAGAGGTGCCGCAGAACTTGGCTGATGTCCGTTTCTCGACAGTAATGCCATGTTATCGACAGTAGTATTCATGAGTCCCCCCTCTACACCCTGACAGTATTGTGTCCTGACCGGAGATGGCTGGCAGCTACAGCAACATGAGCCAACAGCGCCAGGCAGCCAACGCATACAGCTGGCGTATACCAGTGTCCAACAGCTAAAAGATGGGCTGGTAGCAGGCTGTATTCGGCTAACCAGCGTAGATGTTCGGTGTAGCGTTCCAACAGTTCGGTCATGGGACCTCCTTAATATAATTCAGTATACATACAATCAGTGTGCTGAATTATATCATATCCATTGTTTTTTAGAAATTCTTCTGAATAAAAATTCAATTATTTTTGCCTCAAATCATAACACACTAATATTACAAGAAATAAATCTTTGCCCTCGACTGGAATTTTCGATCTGGTTTTTGCTTTAATAGAATTCATCAGGCAACAGCATTAACGGACAGGACGGCTCATTGGCTCTGGTAACCACCGACATACTGACACTGGCTGAGTTCAGTGAGCGCAGAAAATTGGGGCGGACCTCTATTTTTCAGCGAATTAGGGATGGACACTATGTCGATGGTCTTGATTACATCTCTGACGGATCAGAAAAGAAATTTTTCTGGCCGTGCCGGGAGATGGTGATGCGCGATCAATTGCTCATGCAGATGGGGATGACTGTTGCTCACGCAAACACAGAGCCAAACTCTGCAAATGAGTTGATGGTTGAAACGGCATTAGCAATCCAGCCGCCAATGAAGTCGACTGAGGATCTGATCAAACCGAAGGATAATCGCAGACGAGCATTACCACAGATCGCAAATTCACGACCTGGTGGTCGAAAACCTGCATTTCAGGTTAAGCGGTCGGCTATACAGGCGGCATAAACAGGCGTATCCTATTTAGGCGAACGAAACTCGTCTGAGGGGGTGGGCTATGGAAAGGACATGAAAATGGAAGTGAAACCGACATTTGGCAACATCAGGGTGGTCCGTGGGTATCTGCATATTGACTGCAGGATTTATAAAGAACGTGTTCGCATGACCAGCGGCATGGAGGATACGCCAGACAATCAGCGAGACCTGGCTGTTTTTTTGAACGACGTCAGAGCAGCTCTAAAAAACAAGACCTTCAGATTCAAAGAATTTTTCCCTAATGCTGATCAAGAGAAGTTGGACAAGTTTGCTGAATTGGAACGGTCGCTCTATGGCGTGCCTGTTGTAAAGCCAGGTGATGTTACCATCAGCGAATATGCGGACAGTTGGCTGGAGGAGGAGAAACAAACGATCCATGCTTCTATGGAAATAGATTACACGGATCTCATAGAATCAAGGATTAAGCCGATGATTGGGCACCTGACATTTGCAGAGCTAACCTCATCCACACTGAAGATGTTTGTTCGTAATCTTAAACATATCAGCGGTAAACGTCAGGGCCAATACCTGTCGGCGGTGAGAATGCGAAACATCCTCAATCTTCAAAGGAAAATGTATCAAGAGGCCTGCTCAGATTACGAGTGGCCGTATGTTGATCCATTTCAACCGGCATTCCGGCGGATCAAAAAGATTGAAGCGCTTTTCGATGAAGACGGCGACGTCAGGCATAAACCGCGTGAAGTATGGCTGCTGAGTGAATGGCTGAATTTCATTATGCATGTGCCGATACATTATCGGCCTCTGTTTGAGGCTATGCGGATGGGCATGATTTTCTCTGAGCTAAAGGGACTCAAGAAAGATTGCATTCACGATGACCACATTGAAATCAAGCGATCCTACTCCCGCGGTGTCCAGAAAAACCGGGCAAAAACGACATTCCGGTCGCGTGAGCTAAGACTGGGGTCAAATTTTAACAACATTATGCAGCAGGCAGCAGAATCTTCCCAAAGCGAGTATGTGTTTACCATGGAGGATGGCAAAACTCCCCTCAATTACACAACTATCTTAAAACGGATCTGGGGTCCGGCATTGAAGGCCGCAGGCCTTCCGCACCGAAACATGTATAGCCTACGCCACACGTTTGTCGGTTGGATGGTTTTACTAGGGGTAGATTCAACGCGTCTGAAAAATCTGACGGGACACTCGTCACGTTCAACGCTGACCGAAGACACATACGGTGATTTTAGGGAGGGTTTGCTGGCAGAGAAGGAGTCTATCCTGGAACACCTGGGACGGGATATTCTGGATCCTGAGGAGTTCAAGCGGTCGTTCCCGCATATCTATTTGCAGGAGCTGGGTTTTGATCCAACTCCGGCAACAGGAATGTCTACAGAGGTGATAAAAAGGCTTGCAAGCATGTTGGCAACAGAAATGCACGGGGGGCAGCAGCTGTCTCATCTGCAGACAGCTGCTGTGCAGCCGCCTGATTTTTCCAAGCTGAACTTCGGCAAGTGTGAGGAGCTAGGAGCTTAGGAAGTAGGTGGGATGAACCGGGATAAGATGGAATATTGTGGGACAGACCAGAAACACTGAAAAAAACGTGGCAAAAATTTTGAAGCATTGTTGTGAGACATTTGGAAGTAAAATTCAAAGACGCCCCTGAAAGCGTCTTTTTTGTGAGCGGTTTGGAAGTAATGTAGACCGTTATAGCCTAATACTTGCTGTAACTAACGGCCTTCCAACCACCAATACGATTTGCTAAACCAGTTTTAACCATAACCGTGTGTGTTAATATCCGCGATGAATCGGCAGCAAAAAAACCTCTTAAAACCACCTTTTCCAACTCATAACCAGAATTATTTGATGCAATGATATCGACCGATATATTGCCCTTAGGGCCTATATTTTCAATTTGCGCTTTAATGCTGTATGTTACGTAATACGGCGACCTTGAAATATCGATAACATCTAAAGAAGCGACCCTAACAGTATTGATCCGCGTTTTAGCTTCTTCTTGCATCTGCCTTGTGGCTTCATCTGCTTTTGACTTTAATACTTCCAACTCCTTTTTTATTTCAATAAGCCTTTCTTTGTTCAGTTGATCAACTCTCTTTTCTTCCTTGTCCAAAATAATTTTATCATCATCATTGCCTACACAAACAACCTCGGTAGATCCATCTTTTTCTATTATTTTACAATCAGATGCATAAGAAGACGCGTTTAAAGCTAACAATGACAGCATAAAAAACATAAAATATCTCATACACCCTCCTTACAACCACCTATCAATATACTCGCTGATCTCAACTTCATCCAAATGACGTGCGAAATGTTCCATAAAATGGCGATAGATGATAGTTATTTCACGCGCCTTACGTTCAGGTTCCCTGCCGGGTCTCATGCCTTCATACGTTTCAATGATATCCCTAAGCAGAACAAGCCTCAACTCATAATCAGAATATCCTTCAGGACCGTCTGGAGGGGCGCTCTTTGACGCTGGGTGCCCGTTTGTTGGTTCCCACCTAGGCGCCGCATCATGCACCGCAGGTTCGCCCCCCCGCTTCATCTTCCCTTCGCCACTTGCCAACCACGCCAAGCTGCAACCATTCTTTTCGGCGATTACTTGGAGTGTATCTAGATCAGGAGTTGTGTCGCCCCTCAGATAACTGCGCATTGTGCCTTCAGATACCCCGCATTTTTCTGCGAATGCTCGTTTTGACTCCTTACCCATAACCGCAAGAAGCCTATCCTTGAATACGTCAGAGTTCATGTGCCTAACTCTGACCGATGACAGCAATCAAACTCTGACGCGTCATAGTTTTGTAATATACTGTAATTAATTACGTTTTTCATAATACACCCTGGGTGCGAAGATTTCCAAACTCTGACGCGTATTTTTTTGTTGACTGCGCAGAAAACTAAAAGGTATATTCTCAAACAACAGCAGCCGGAAACGTTCGGGATGCTGAATAAAAAAAGAGAGGGTGCTTTTTATGATCCCAGTTGTCCCTTTTGAGAAACTTGAACAGATCCGTGCTGCCCGCGAAGCCCGCCGACAAGATCGCGTAAAAAGTCTAATGCCTCAACTACGCCAGGAGCTTTTTGGCCCTCTTCAACAGAATTCGCCTGGCTGCTCAGAAAGCGAAGCCCTGCACCATCAGGCAGTTGGTGCAGCAGGAAGCTGACGGCTAATTCCAGGGCTTCGACACGCTCGTTAAGCATTTCAATGTCTGTAGCATTTTCAGCGAATCGTTTGATTATAGCTTCTTCGTTCATAACCACCTCAGGAGATTAACCATGTCGCCTAATAAAATCAAAGCTATGCTGGTAGAACGCGGCATCAAACAGACTGACATAGCAAAAGAGCTGGGCCTTGCCCGGTCCTCTGTTGCAGGTGCCATAAGCGGTTACCGCCAGCATAAAAGCCGCCGTGTCCATGAAGCCGTTGCCAAGCGGGTAGGCAAACCTATCGAAAAACTGTGGCCTAACTTGTACGCCTGATCTGTTGCAACATTACCACGCAACAAAGGGGCCTGTCATGGCAAAAAATACACGGAAAATTGATACCAGTTCATCAAAACAGCAGCCGCTGTTTGATACTGATCTGGCAGAGGGTAGCCTGGATATCGTTCTGGGACTTAAGCAGCTGCTTTCGCGCCTGTTGCAAGGCTATGATCGTTACCTGGTGGCCGCTCAGATCAGCAAAGCTACCCTTAAGGATATCAGTAAAGACAGCCTTGACAAGCTCCTGTCTTCCAACCCTGATTACCAGCCCTCTGCTGTCCAGGTTGTGGTTATATGCCACATTACGGGATGTCTGGACCCGTTTAAATATCTGCTTGAACCGCTTGACGCCGATGTACTGCACCCAGAAGACAAAGACCTGGTTGAACTGGCACGCCTGCAAGAGCAAGAGCGCACCATAAAGACCAGGATGCAGGCCATTATGGCCAAGCGTGGCTTAAAGTGAAAACCCACTACACCGCCAAAGAGCTGGCAGGGCTGCCTGGCATGCCTGAGACTGAAAGCGGAGTGATCCGTCTTGCTAAGTCAAGCAACTGGCCCAGCCAAAAACGCGCCGGTCGTGGCGGTGGGCGTGAGTACCCTCTTTCTGCACTGCCTGAAGCCACACAAAACCATCTGACCAAGGCCCTGGTAGCTGCTGCGCCGGTACCGGCCACCCAGGGTGCCGCAGATCTGCCAGCCGTCCGCTCCACCCTGCAGCCAGCCACTACCACCGCACAGCTTAAACAGTGGCAGCGTGACTGCATGGACGCCCGTGTGGCCATCATGCGGTTGATAGAGCGGGCCGCTCCGGTCGTAGGTGTTAACAACGCCATTAACACCATCGTTAAAGCCGCTGAAGGGCACGAACTTGAAATCTACGCTGCTGCCAACATCCGCAAAGGATCAGCCCGCAGCCTATCCTACGGCGGCATCATCAAATGGTGGTCCACCTGGAATAGCAGCAACCATAACCCCCTGGCCCTGGCACCCAAAGACGTTGAAAACTATCAAGAGCCGGTCTGGGCGCAGGCTCTTATGGTCTGCTGGCGCAGGCCGCAGAAACCGCATTTGACTGAGGTACTGGAGGCGCTGCAAGCCAACCTGCCCAAGGGTATGCCGATGCCAACCTACGGCCAGGCCCGTCATTACCTGCAAAAGCTTGGCGCCATAGATAAAGAAAAAGGCCGCAAAACCGGCAATGAACTCAAGGCCATGAAGCTCTTCCGCCGCCGCGACACCTCCACCATGTACCCAGGGGATGCCTACACCGCAGACGGCCACTGCGTAGACGCAGAAGTGGCCCACCCCTACCACGGCCGCCCGTTCCGGCCGGAAGTCACGCCGGTGCTTGATGTCTACTCCCGCAAGGTCGTCGGCTGGTCCTGTGATCTGGCTGAATCCGGCCTGGCTGTACTGGATGCCCTGCGCGCTGCCTGTGAAACCTGGGGCGTACCGGCCATTTTTTACACCGATAACGGAAGCGGATACAAAAACCAGATGATGACCGCCCCAGGCACCGGCATATTGAACCGGCTGTCAATTACCCCTGAGTACAGCCGCCCACGGAACCCACAGGCCCACGGCCTGTCAGAACGGGCACACCAGACCGTACTGATCAAAGTGGCCAAGCAGCTTTGCACCTACATTGGCGCACCCATGGACACCGATGCCAAACAGCTGGCCTACAAGCACACTCGAAAACAGCTCCGCGAACAAGGCGCTTCAGCCCTGCTGATTGAATGGGATGACTTTATCAACCAGGTCAACACCATCATAGACCGCTACAACAACACCCCCCACAGCGGCCTGCCAGCCATCCGGGATCCACACACCAAAAAGCGGATCCACATGACGCCCAACCAGGCATGGGAATCCGGCCTGCAGCGGATGCGGCAAGAACTGCAGCAAGAAGAATGGCTTCACCCCGCCAATGAACTGCCAGACCTCTATCACCCGGCTGTTGAACGCACCGTCGTGCGCGGTGAGATCCAGTTTGGCACCCTCACCACCGGACAGCCCAAACGCTACTACAGCGCAGATCTGGAAGAATGGAACGGCCAGCGCGTCCAGGTCGCCTACAGCCCCTCTGATGCCAGCAAAGTATGGGTGCGTGACCTGGAACATGGCCGCTTGCTGGCCGTCGCCACCCTGGGTGGCAACTCCAGCGCCTACTTTGCAGAATCAGTCGTTGAGCTGGCCCGTGTCAAGCGCGGTAAAGGCCGGTTAAAGCGGCTTGAACGCCAGGCAGAAGAAGTCCGGCTTGAAATGCAAGGCCCTGGTCAGGTTGTTGTCGAACACGCCCCAGAAATACAGGAAACCTGCCTGCGTGTCGTCAAGCAGCTCCAGATTGAAGAGGCCCAGATCGTGGCCGAGTGGGAACCGCCAGAAGACGATCAGGCCCGGCTGCGCTGCTGGCAAGATCTGAATGACCGTAAAAAGGCGGGGATGACGTTGTCAGACCAAGAAATAGCCTGGTGGAAGAACTGGCAGAACAGCGGCGTATGGAAGGCGTGGAACACCCTGCAAAAGATGATGCAGCCACAGGAATCGCACCTGACGGCCGTCAAATAGAAAAGCCGGGCGGCAACCCGGCTTTCCTTGGGGGCGATGCCCGCTCCCCACAATTAACTCGAATGGAGGAATCATGTCACAGCAGAAACTGGATGTCAACACAGCCGCACTCTCAATCGTCATGCTTGTCATGGCCAGTCTGCAACGGATCACCGAACGCCGCCAGCACCTGCCCGGTATGGCCGTACTTTACGGGTTCTCAGGCTTCGGTAAATCAACCGCAGCCGCCTTCGTAGCCAACAAGATGCGGGCCTACTACATCGAATGCAAAAGCGTCTGGACCAAAAAGGCCCTGCTGGAAAACATCCTCAAGGTCATGGGGATCACTCCGGCCCACACCGTCACCAGCATGCTTGACCAGGTTTGCGAACAACTGGCCAGATCCGGGCGGCCACTGATCATCGATGAAATGGACCATATCGTAGAAAAGGCCGCTGTAGAGATCGTCCGCGACATCTACGAAGGCAGCAAAGCCCCAATACTGCTGATCGGGGAAGAACGTCTACCAGCCAAACTGGTCAAGTGGGAGCGCTTCCACGGCAGAATAATGGAATGGACCGCCGCACCGGCAGCCGATGTCAACGACGTAAAGGTACTGGCCAACTTCTACTGCCCAGGCATCACCATCGGTGATGATCTGCTCAGCCTGATCCATACCAAGGCAAAAGGCAGCGTTCGCCGGATCGCCACCAACCTTGAACTGATCAAAGACGAAGCCGCCAACCAGGGCACAACCACCATTGGCCTCAAACAATGGGGCAAGCGCGATCTCTACACCGGAGAAGCCCCGCAACCACGGAGGCTGTCATGAGCCACCACAAGGCCTTTCAACGGAACTCGGATGACCCGCGTTCTTACCATGTGCAGACCAGGCTTACTAATCGGCAGGAAAGCCACTTTGTCAGGTTTATGAAAAAGAACCGCTGCAGCCGGTCTGAGGCTGCCCGGCAACTGATAGCCACAGGCCTGGAGGTGGTTAATGAGCCGCAAGCCCATAGATAAACAACAGCCCAGCCAGTGCCGCCAGGCCATCTGGGATGAGGTCCGCAACAAGGAAGATTGGACCTTTACCGCCAAAGAGCTGGACGTAATGCTTGATGCCTCCACCATCCGCGAATATCTGGCAGCCCTGGCCAAGGCCGGGTACCTGCAAGTCATCAGCGAAGGGAAACGCGGTGAATCAAACGTCTACCGACTGATCAACGACGTAGGTCATGAGGCCCCCCGGATACGCAAAGACGGCACACCGGTCACCCAGGGTAATGGCCGCCTGCAGATGTGGAACGCCATGCGGATCATCAAGCAATTTACGCCGGTAGATCTGGCCTTCAACGCCACCACCGATGAGGTTGAGATCGCCGAATCAGAGGCCCGCAACTACTGCCAGGCCCTGCACAGAGCTGGATATTTGTCGGTAAAGACCCCCGCTAAAACCGGGCTTAAAGGCAAACCGGGCAGCGGTCAGGCCACCCGTTACATGCTGATACCAACCATGTGGACCGGGCCGCAGCCGCCTCAGATCCAGCGCACCAAGCAGATCTACGATCCCAACCTTAAAAAGGTTGTCTGGAGCAAGGTAGAAGGGGGTGCCGAATGACCTACCCAGACGCCATGCAGCTGCTTAAAGCAAAACGGGAAGAACTTGGCCAGAACGAAGTAGCCCGTATTTTGGGGTGCAGCCCCGCCACTATCAGCAGGATCGTAAACGATGATTATCCAAACCCTGAACACATCCTGCGCCGCGTGATCGAGACCTTTGGCGGCCTCTTCGTTACCTGCCCGGTGCTTGAAGACATACCGCTGTCCCGCTGCGCTGATGAGAGGAAAAAGCCCTTTGCCGCCGTTAACCATCAAGCCGTCCGGCTCTGGAAAGCCTGCCAGAGCTGCGAACAGAACAGATAGGAGAGACTACCATGGACTACATATTTCTTGCCGGTATCGTTGTCGCCATTGGTATTTTCTGCGGCCTGGTCCGAATCGCCTGGGCCATAGAGCGCCGCGTTATAAATGTAAATCTGCCAATGCCGATCGCACTGAAACACATCATGACTGAGACAGCAGAGGAGGAGGCCGACCATGTTTAAAAGCATGTTTAAACGAGTCCTTAAACACCTTGATAACCGCCGTAAATGGAACCGTACCAAGCGCTTTATGCGAGAGCACGCCTACTATGATGGCCGTATGACCGTCGGGCTGCTGGCCAGTGGGGCGTTGAGGCTTTGGAAATGAAACCCGGCTGGTTGATACTGCTGGCCCTGGCAATAGGACTAAATATTGGGTTTATGTGGGCGGAACATACCTCAAACGTCCGCTACATCCGGTCGCTGGCAGAACTACATGAAGCCCGTGCCAGTTATTGGGAAGCCAGAACAAACGACATCATCACCAACAACACACTCAACAGGAGGAAGCAGTGAAATATTACAGCTACAGCCCACATGAGGGCATGCAGTACCACGCAACAGGTAAAGAAGCGCAAACCGCTTCTGAAACTGCCATCAAGACGATGATCAGCTCACTGGAATACAGCGCAGCTGAATTACAAGACGTCACCTGGGGCGAAGTAACCGAGCGGGCAGCGGCTACCAGTGACACCGGTTACGCCCTGAAGCGCCAGGACTTACTTAGCTTTGAAACAGAGCATCCACAGGTGATTAATGGCCGGATGCTGGATCAGAACGAAAGCCTGGTACTAGTCAAAAACATCCACGAAAAAGACCTTTTGTATCATGACCTGGTGCTCTCCATCGCCGTGATCTGGAAAGACCTGTCCGGCAAAGTGCAGCGCTTTAAGCAGCACACCTTTGAGGACGTGGCAGCAGTGCTTGATCTGCTCTTTGAAAAGTACCAGGTCAAGCGGGGTGGTCAGGACGGAAACATGCAGTTCTTTACCTTTGATCGCCGTTACAAGCTCACCATAGCCGTCCAGAAAAAGATCAACTTTGGCCCAGAACTGCAGGCCGCCCAGGCAAAGCTTAATGAGGCCCTGGATGAAATGACCAGCAACGACACCTCAGACCTGCGGACACTGGTAACGGCAGCGTTTAGCCTGGATGGTGGCCAGCTGCGAGTAGCTGAAATCCTGCGCCTGCGCGGATTCAAGATTGAAAACGAGCGCTGGAATGAAGCCATGCAGATCATCAACGAAGCTATTGTGGTCATCAGCAGCAAGAAACAGATCCGGCTGTATGAGCGGAACGTCCTGGGCGAATACATCGCCATCCCGCTTGATATAGCGGCGCTGTAGGAGGTGACCTGATGAATGAACAGATCATCACCACCCGCGAGGTATTAACCCTCGGCGATTTCCGCCGGGCTACAACAACAGTGCCGGACAACATGCCGCTACGTGACTACGTCAAACGGGCGGGGCTGCAGGTCACCCTGCTGGAAACAGACCAGGGCAAAGTGCTGGAGGTGTCGTAATGCCCCAGATGCGTACCTCCATCAAGATCAGGGCAGACTACCGACCGGCAGGCAGACAAGACGGCAACAAGCGCTGCCGGTACTGTAACAGAAAGTACCAGGAAAACGTTTCAGCGGCTGAACCAAAATGCAAGCTGCTCGGCATCACCATCAACCCGGACTATACGTGCCGGGAATACAAACCTTAAGGAGCTTAACCATGGGAATCGCAGATGTAGCAAAAGTGGCAAACGTAACCGTAGAGCAGGCAAAGGCCGTACTTGACGCAATCAAGACCAGCCCGGAACCGGTAATCATCCAGGGTTTTGGAACCTTCAAAACCGTAACCAAACCGGCCCGCATGGCGGTCAACCCTCAGAAGCCAGGCGAAAAGGTCGCGGTACCGGCAAAGGTAGTGCTGCAGTTCAAAGCAGCAAAACCAAAGAAAGCGGCTTAACCGTTGAACCGGTGGCCGGTACCACCCCCCAGCCCCCTCCTGAATCAGGAGGGGGAGAGTCCGGCCACCCATTGAGCGGTTAAACCTCAAACCAAACAGGAAAAGAGGGAAAATATGAAACGCATGCATGCCGCAAAAATAGAAAACAGCCCGCGTCTGCAGCAGGTACTGGCTTACCTTCGCAAAGGCCCTGCAACCACCTTTGAAATAGTCATGGGCTGCGGCGTCTGTGCCGTCAACAGCATCATTGCCGAACTGCGGGCCAACGGCCACACCATCACCTGCAACCAGCTGCCCGGACAGCGTGGCGTGTACCAGTACCACCTGATAGAGGGATAGACCATGCCGACCCCAGCCCAGATAAAGAAGATCCACGCCCTTCAGGGCGCCTTAAAGCTTGATGATGATACCTACCGTGCCACCCTGTCCGGCTACGGCGTTAAAACCAGCACCAGGCTATCCATTGCCAAGGCCGATGAACTGATCGCAGATCTGGAAGATAAAGCGGTGGCAGCCGGTGTCTGGGAAAAGCGTACAAACGTCAAGCGTCGCCTGGGTGATGACCCTCAGACCAGCAAGATACAAGGCCTCTGGGCCAGTCTGCACAAGGCAGGCAAGGTAGAATCAAACAACGCCAAAGCCCTCTCTGCCTACGTCAAGCGTATGTCAGGCAAAGACGCCCTCAAGTGGTGTAGCACCTATGAAAAAGGCCGCATCATTGAAGCCCTTAAAGCTTGGCTGGAGCGATAACCATGCAAAACCCGATACAACGTTTCGAAGACCGCTTTAATGCCCCTGTTCAGCCCGGACAAGATACCCGGCATGTTCCCCGCCGTGTTCAGGCCATTCAGCACCTATCGGTATGGCGGCGGCAAGGCTCTGACCAGAAAGACTACTGGCTGCGCCAGCTGATAGGCGAAGGTTTTCAACAGATGATCTCTTTGGCCCTGCCCAAAGCTCCGGCTGTTGAAGTGCTCCCGGCCACGGCTGAAATGTGGCTCAACATGATGAGCGACATGGATCTTTGCCCCGAACTGGACCACCCGAGAATAGCCAAAGCGTTCAGGCTTATGTACACCAGGCTGCGCGAATGGCCCCAGATTATCGACCTGATCGACCACTTGCCAGCACGGCCACAAAAAACCCAGGCAGCGCCACAACGTACCGAAGAACAGCACGCCCAGGGTGCATCAAAGCTGCAGGATATTCTGGACGGACTAGGAAAGGAACAAGACAATGAGCCAGTATGAGCTGCAGCTTGGCCCATGGATAGCCGACCTGCAAGAAGCCGACCTGCCGCCACAGCTGCGTGAATTGGCTTCGGTGGTTGGCGTCGAGGGTGCCGTTAAGATAGCTCAACATTATGGCGGTCAACAGTTCTACGTTGCCAAACTTGATGCGGTTCTGCGGCAGCTGCGCGACCAGATGGTACGGCGCGACAAGGCCCTGATCGGATACAAGGGCTGCGCCCATAAGTATGGCCTGTCTGAGGTGTGGGTGCGGCAGCTCTGTGACCACCAAGGTGATGACGACCAGCAGCAAGATCTATTTTAAGCGGGTGCATAATTGAGCAAAAAACAGCCAAAAGTACACCCAGTAATGACCAAAGAACAGATGCGTGAAATCCGCGAAGAGATGCTCTTTAGTCTGCGGGATCTGGCAGCGGTCACCCACAAAAAGTACCGAACATTACAGAACTACGAGGGCGGAAAGAGGGCTATACCGCAGGAGTTTGCCGATCTGCTGCGGGCCGAGCAGATCAAAGAACGCCGGATTAAGGCGGAGCTGGCAGCGGCACAGGCAGAGAGGCTGGATCGTGAGTATCCGAATGGGATCAGATTTGAGGGATAACGGCTTGAATTGAACCATGCAAAGGCTCAAGCGCCGGACCATGCTGGAGGGGATATGTTTTATAAAACCAGAGAAGAAGCGTTGATATTAAAAGAATACAAGCGTTCGCAATTACTGAATATGTATCGCAAGGCCTTAACTAAGGTATCTAATTTAAAGCTAGGCACACTGCAAGTGACCGCCTCTGCAGGCTTTACTGCTGATGGATTCCACTTTGAGATAAATGTATTTGAGTTAAATGGAACGAACACTTCGTTAACTATTTATGATTTTTGGGAATTGAAGCAATCTCAAAAACTGGTTGACGGCTTTATCACAGCTATAAAGTCAGGCAATTTTGACAAAGTACAGGCCGCGAGACGTACTGTTTAGCGAGTACCGAGGTAACCGGCTTGCGTAATTTGGAATGACTAAGACACTGAAAATACATAGAAAGTAACCGCCGCACACCAACGTACAGTTAGCAAGTCCGTGTTGAGTGAGCGGTTAGAAACCGGAGCATGTATGGCATACGGACAGTTCTGGATGATTGTTAATATTGATGATGCTGTTGATGCTTGGGGCGGAGAAAAAATACCGGAAAAACAAGCGCCCAGATTTATGCACCCGACAAAAGAACTTGCAGAACAAGAACTTTTGCGGCTTGGAGCCAAATACCCGGACACTGATTTCGTGCTTCTGGAATCTGTTGCTAGGGTGCGTAGGGTGACTAACGTTGTTTGCAGCGTTGAGCCTATTGACGAAATACCTTTTTGAAGGGTTTCTAACGAGAACGAGATAAGGCGCTGGCTGTAAGCCAGTCGCACTTGATTGAGCGGTTAGAAGCCGCAAGGGAGCATGATATGTACGAAAAAATGCAGCAGCTTGACGGTGTGCCAAATATACCGATGGCGGCGCATGTCTCTGTAGGTTTTGGGAGTGCATTTGTTACTAAAGACAACGAGTGTTTTTACAGCGAACCGCATGGGTCTGATTACGACAGCTGCATTTCAATGTCAGCGGTGGAGGCTGTAGCGGCTAATTTCCCTGATTCTGACTGGCGTGTGCATCTATGTGGCCCATTGTCAGAGATTCATTACCAACGGCAAGGGGCAGAGAATTGGGTTGCGTATGAATGTGGGCCGGGTTTCGCATAGGCATCTAACGAAAACGAGATAACCGGCTGACCGGTGAATCTCGGAAAAAATTTGATTGGAAACCTGAAACACAGAATGCTGATGGGACTGACACAGCAGGTCAGTCCGAGTTGATTGAGCCGTTAGAAGACGTAAGGACGCTGTATGCACAAGGTAGAATTTGAAAACGTGACCTTATACAACGCTGATTGCCGTGACGTGCTTCCGCTTATGTCTGAAGTTGATGCCGTTATTTCTGACCCGCCGTATGGGATGGCGTGGGACGGAAAGGTTACACGGGGCAAAAATGGTACAGGCAAGACCGGACCAACTAAGCACCACGGAAAGACAATACTGCACGACAACGAGCCGTTTGACCCTGCCCCGTGGGTTAATTTTGACAGGGTGATTTTGTGGGGTTCAAACCATTTTGGTTGCCGTTTGCCGGTTGGAACCACCTTGGTATGGCTGAAACGATATGACGAAGGATTCGGTTCTTTCTTGTCTGATGCTGAAGTTGCGTGGATGAAGGGCGGGCACGGAGTCTATTGCAAGCGGGACGTATCTTTGCAGGGAGAGTCTAAAGAGCGAGTACACCCCACGCAAAAGCCTATATCGCTCATGTCCTGGTGTCTGGATTTGGCAAAGGTTCCCCAAAAAGCAACGGTGCTTGACCCGTATATGGGCAGCGGAACCACCGGCATTGCATGCATACGGACAGGGCGAAAATTTATTGGAGTTGAGAAAGACCCAGAATATTTTGCAACGGCCTGCAAGCGGATAGAGCAAGAGTTGAGCCAGCCAGTTTTAGTCTTATAACGAGTATTAGACACCCTAAATTTAGGATAAAACGACAAAATGTCGCCTAATCCTGTATGTAGCTACAAAAAACGACATCTGACGCTCAATAGGGTGAATTCATTATCGCAACAAAACCCCATTGACACACCGCCTCTAACTGGCATATAAGCCGCGAGACAAACATGAGAAAACGCGTAAAGAAAAAAATAGCTAAAAAAGCACAAATTTGGCTAGATCTTCAGATCCACATTAAAAAACATAACGTGTGGGCACAGACAATGTGCGCGCGCCATGGGCATCTGACCAGCCATCACGTTTTTGCGCGCGGAGACTGTGTCTGCACCCGCTGCGGCAAAATATTTTAATCGCGCCACTTATTAACTTTTACCAGCCCCGACCACCCCGGCCGGGGCTTTCTATTTCTAAACTCCTTTATTTATTCCTGCCCCCTCCCTCCTGTTACGGTGCTGCAGCACCGAAACAGGAGGCCATAAACCCCTTACCGGTTAAATCAAAACCCACACGAGAAGGGCCGTTCAAAACTGCAAGGTGTGCCGGGAATGGGTAACGGGAATTCCCCTCGAAAGGCGTAAGCGTTACTGCAGTGGCCCGCGTAGCAAGAGGGGGGACGTAAGCCGTCCCCCCGAAGTACAGGAGGCAGTATGCAACTCAACGATCTACTCCGTCAGGCCCTGATCAAAAACGAACTGGGCGGCAACATGGCCCTGGTCTACCGCTTCAGTGACGCAGACGGCGTCCGTACCGGCAAATCCGGCTATTCATTCGGCGTTGCTCAATTTGACATTGCCAACAACCACCGAGCTATTGAATGTCTAAAAGAGTGTGGATTTACCGATGCAGACATCGCCAGGCTCCGCACTCAGACCGGACCTATCGGAGATCTGAACGACAAGCTGGCCGCGCATAAATCCGTGGTGGATCTGTACGACACCGCCCAGATCGACGGCACCATCAACTGGGTACGCGGCATCAGTAAGGCCGCTGGCATTGTCTATGCCGATGATGAGGCCTTTATCCACGCCTGCGATTACCACAACCAGTACGACATGAAGGCACACGGCAAGGCTATTTCATACCTGGCCAAACTGGGCCGTCCGGTTACTGGTCAAGATATCCATAAGTACAAGCTCGGCACCATCTGGGGCAAGAAACGCCCTGACGATGTGGAGCGCCGCTACAACAACATCCGCAAATTGTTTGCCACTTCAAAAGGAGCCTAACCATGAAAAAACTGCTCACCCTGCTGTTGACCCTGTCCGTCCTCTGCATAGCTGCCCTGGCGATCGCTGCCGAGCCTGCCGCTGCCCCCGCCGTTTCCCCAGCCCCGGCTGCCCTGGCAACCTTCCTGCGGGATTCAGTGTTTCCCCTGATCTCTGCCGCCCTGCTTGGCCTGTTGGCCATTCCGCTGCACTGGTTGGGTAACAAGTTCAAGATCGACTATCTGCTGCAAAAGGACAACGCCATTGAACGCCTGGCCTTCCAGGGGATCAGTCTGGCTGAGGAAATGGCTGCCAAGCGGGTGGGCGATATGAAAACCCTGACCGGCAGTGAAAAACTTGATGTTGCCGTCAGCCACATTCTGGCTGCCATGCCTGCTGTCAGTAAAGAGCAGGCGGAACGGATTGTTGAGGCCCTGCTGGCCCAGATCCCTGGAGTAGGTGCCACACGGGAAGCGGTTGTGGTCCGTGATCCAATCGTCGGGCTGGCTACGCCCGTATCGCCTGTCCAGTAATGGAAGCGGCACTGCAGATCCTGGCCTATCTCCTCCCGATTATCGTGGAGGGGATACGGTCCTGGGACGCACGGAACAAGGGGGCAAACCACGATGCAAACATCCAGATCTACCGCAAGGCTCTTGCACAGGCTGATGCTGGCCAGCTGGCTAATCTACATGCTGATCAGCATGATCGGGTGCTCAGCGCGGTACGTGGCCATTGATGCGGGCGGTACCGAGGTGACTATAAAAAAAAGCGAGCTGGACCGGATCTATCAGGATAACGAGCTGCTTTTGAAGGCGCTGGAGGACTGCCGTGCCAGATGAGATTGACCGCGCCCAGGAGATCAACGAACAGCTTCTAGGCGATGCAATAGCCGCACAACAGCGGGCCATGCCCAGAGGTGAGAGCCTGGTTGAGTGCGAAGATTGCGGAGAAGAGATCCCGGAAGCCCGCCGTATGGCCATGCCCGGCTGCCGTAAATGCATAGACTGTCAGACATTACATGAACACTGGAGGGCGTTGTGACGATTACCTGGGCGCAGTTTATTTGGGCTGTTGGTCTGTTTCTGGTTTGGAATGGTTTCCTGGTCACGATAATCAAAATATTGATTTCAAGGGAAGTCAAAGGGTTCCAGAGTCGGCTTGAAGCAGCCGAGAAAACAGCCTCAAGCGCTGAAAAGGCTATAGCTACAGCTACTGCAGACCAGAAACAGGCCCTGTCAACAACCGCTGCAGATCTGAGGCTGGAGATAGAGCGCAAAAACGTATGTGGTCAGCACCAGCGGATGGAAGATAACGATAAAGAGGTTTTTCAGATCCTGCGCCAGTTGCACGGTGATATCGGCACGCTGGTGGGTGAAATAAAGGGTCTACGGAACTCAATGGATATAGTCAATCAGCATCTGTTAACTGGAGGTAAATAGTATGGGATATGCAGACGCCGTA
Source organism: Trichlorobacter lovleyi (assembly GCF_015239775.1). Lineage (NCBI taxonomy): Bacteria > Pseudomonadati > Thermodesulfobacteriota > Desulfuromonadia > Geobacterales > Geobacteraceae > Trichlorobacter > Trichlorobacter lovleyi. The sequence continues at coordinate 2,811,606 of NZ_CP058409.1, read as the reverse complement.
ACCGCAAACATCCGCCTGATTATCCTACGTGAGCTGGCCAATACCACCGGCTATGCCAGCAACGACAGCGTGTTAAGAATGGTGCTGGCAGAATGGGGCCAGGCCGTAAGCCGTGACCGTGTCCGCACTGAACTGACATGGCTGGCTGATCAGAACCTGGTGTCGTTAACCGCCCTGGGTGAATCTGGCGCACAGCGGGTTATGCTTACTGAATCCGGCCTTGATGTAGCCACAGGCGTAACCACCAACCCCGGCGTACAGCGCCCCAGCCCCGGACGTGCTACAGCCGGTATGCCCGGCCTGGAACGCTAACATGCCAACCCCGTCGACCATTGATAGATTGCCGGAAGATATCCTGCGCCAGCTCCAGCAGCTACTCCAGGATCCCCGTTGCACTCAGCTGGAAGCCACCGCCAAAATCAACGAAATATTGGCGGCTGAGGGGCACGAAGAACGGGTCACCAAATCCAGCGTAAACCGCTATGCCGTCAAGATGAAAGAGATAGGCGATAAGCTGCGGCAGAGCCGTGAAGTGGCCCAGATGTACATCGCCCAGGTAGGTGCAGCTCCCCAGGGACAAACCGGTCTGTTGATCAATGAAATGCTCCGTTCAATGGCCTTTGAACTGTCGTTAAAGATGCAAGAGGCGGATGTGGAAGATCCGGAAGCAATGAGCGCCACTATCGGCCAGCTAAAGAACCTGGCGCTTACCATGCAGCGTCTGGAACAATCCGCCACCATCAACGTCAAGCGCGAAGCGGAAATCAGGAAACAGGCCGTTGAACAGGCAGCTGATAAAGCCGCAGACGTGGCCCAGGCTGCAGGCGTATCTGCCGAGACTATCCAGCGCATCCGGCGCGATGTCTTGATGATGGCGGGATAATGATAGGTAACGCCAAGCTCATACCCTCCAACCCTGGAGGGCTGTTTCTTCCATACCAGGAAAAGTGGATACTTGACCGCAGCCGCTTGAAGCTGATGGAAAAGGCCAGGCAGATCGGTTTGTCCTGGTCCACCGCCTACGCCGCCGATGAACGCACTGCAGAACAGGGCGCCCGCTTCGACCAGTGGATCTCCAGCCGTGATGATCTGCAGGCCCGTTTGGTGATTGAAGACTGCAAGATGTTCGCAAAGGTGCTTGATCTGGCAGCCCAGGATCTGGGCGAGATCGTCATTGATCCGGACAAGAAGATCAGCGCCTACGTTCTTCACTTTGCCAATGGCAAGCGTATCCACAGCATGTCTTCTAACCCTGACGCCCAAGCCGGTAAGCGGGGCGGTCGTATCCTGGATGAATTTGCCCTGCACCCTGATCCACGTAAGCTCTGGTCCATCGCCTATCCCGGTATTACCTGGGGCGGTAACATGGAGGTTATCTCCACCCACCGGGGTAGCGGCAACTTCTTCAACCAGCTGATCCGAGAGATCCGCGAGCACAACAACCCCAAGAAGATCAGCCTACACCGGGTCACATTGCAGGATGCTCTTGATCAGGGCTTTTTGTGGAAGCTGCAGCAAAGCCTGCCTGCCGACCACGAAGTGTTGGCCATGGATGAGGCCGCTTACTTTGATTTCATCAAGTCAGGCTGCGCTGATGAGGAATCGTTCCAGCAGGAATATATGTGCGTGCCTGCCGACGATGCCACCGCCTTCCTAGAATATGACCTGATTGCCGGATGCGAGTATGGCAGCCAGGATAACTGGGAGTTTGGTTCACCGGAAGATTGTAAAGGTAAGCAGATCTACGCTGGTATCGATATTGGCCGGACCAAAGACCTGACCGTACTCTGGGTGCTGGAGCTGCTAGGTGATGTGCTCTACACCCGCAAGGTGATTGAACTGCGCAACATGGCCAAACCTGATCAGGAAGCCATCCTGTGGCCGTGGGTGAACTGGATGGCCCGTACCTGTCAGGACTATACCGGTCTTGGTATCGGTTGGGGCGACGATGCGAAGAAACGTTACGGTGAGTACCGCTACGAAAACGTTACCTTTTCGGCCCATGTTAAAGAGACTCTGGCCTACCCGGTGCGGGGCAAGATGGAAGATAAAAAGCTGCGTATCCCTTACAAGCCCGAAGTCCGTGCCGATCTGAGGGCTGTCACCAAAGAAACCACCCCGGCGGGGAATATTCGTTTCACTGCAGAGCGATCTGAAAACGGCCATGCTGACCGTTTTTGGGCGCTGGCCCTGGCAATCCATGCGGCGGGGAACAGTGGCCCGGTAAAGCTTGCCTACCACGGCATCAAAAAAGCGGACCTGACCGACATGCCCAGATCGATCAGAACAACCCACGGCATAGGCCGACACAGCGGCGCGCTGTAATGGCCTCAAAGCGCAATATACGCCGTAAACAGTGCGGGCATAAAAAGCGCTTTACAACGTCAAAACTCGCAAAAGACGCAATGTATGCGCTAATCCGTAAAGGCCTGCACAGAAGCGGGTTTTTGCATGTCTACTACTGCACGTTTTGCAATGGCTATCATTTCGGCCACAGCATGGGAAGGTGACAAAATGACTCTCTATGATGCCTACGGGCACCCAATACAAAAACAGATCCTGGATAAACCGCTGGCAGCGCCATCCCTGTCCGGCGTTCGCAGTCTTTGGAACTACTCCTACATCACCGGTGGTCTGACACCTCAGCGGCTGGCCACGCTGCTACGGGCCGCTGCTGAAGGCGATGCAGACGCCCAGCTGACACTGGCTGAAGAAATGGAAGAGAAAGACCTGCACTATGCCAGTGTGCTGGGCACCCGCAAGCGTGCCGTGGCCCGGCTGCCTATTGTGGTAGAGGCTGCCAGTGACAGTGCAGATGACGTTAAAATGGCCGATGAAGTGCGCGCCCTGTTCAAGCGCCCCGGTACCAAGGCTATGATTGAAGGGTGCCTTGACGGCCTGGGCAAGGGCTACAGCGTGGTAGAGATGATCTGGGATAAATCACGTTTGCCCTGGCGTCCGACCTACACTTGGCGTGATCCCCGCTTTTTCCAGTATGATCGTGAGACCCTGACTCAACTGCGCCTGAAGGATGAAGCAGATCTGTTGAACGGTATCCCCTTGCCGCCCTACAAATTCATAGTCCACGAACCGCGCCTCAAGATGGGCATCCCCCTGCGTAACGGCCTGGCCCGACTGGCAGCCTGGACCTACTGTTTTAAAAACTTCACCGTTAAAGACTGGGTGGCGTTTTGTGAGGTCTTTGGCATGCCGTTGCGGGTGGGCAAGTACCGCCCCGGTGAAACCGAGGACAACATCAACATCCTCAAAAGCGCCGTGGCCAACCTGGGCAGCGATGCCGCCGCTGTAATACCTGAAGGCATGCTGATTGAGTTCATCCAGCAGAAAATGTCCGGGGAACTGCCGTTTGAGCGAATAGCCGATTGGTTTGATCGCCAGATGTCTAAGGCCATCCTGGGCCAAACAATGACCGCTGATAACGGCAGCAGCCAGAGCCAGGCCACCGTGCATAATGAGGTGCGCGAGGATCTGCGGGACGCCGATGCCGAGCAGCTGGCTGAAACCCTGCTGCGTGACCTGGTTATACCCTACATAAACCTCAACTGGGGGCCACGAGAGAACTATCCTCAACTGTTCCTGCGTGAGCCCAAGGCTGAAGACATAACCGTCATGGCCGAGGCCCTGGCCAAGCTGGTGCCGCTGGGCGGTATCCGGGTGGAGGCATCCCAGGTGCTGGACCGGCTGGGCTTTGCCGATGCCGCCTCGGATGCGGTTTGCCTGGGCGATAAACCGCCAGTTAATGACAGTGCCAAAAACACCGCCTTAAACCGTGAACAGGTCACCCCGCAATTTACGCCAGTACAGCAATCAATAGAAAACCTGAAGGCAGCCGCTATTGATGCTGCTGCTGGTCCGCTGCAAGAGATGGTAAGTCAGGTCAAAGAGATCATTGCCGGGGCTGCCACGTTTGAAGAAGCCCTGGCCCGGCTGGATGACGCCTACGGCACCGTTGAAGCCCGTGCGCTGGCAGATCTACTGGCCCAATCCATGTTCATGGCGCAGCTGGCAGGCAGGATTAACACACCATGATCAACCAGGCCCTGGATATACCACCGCTGCCGCCAGAACAGGCCATAGCCTGGTTTAAGGCAAAAGGCTACCAGTTCAGCTGGGACTGGTCTGAAATGTGGCAATCCGCCCACAGTAGGGCTTTTACCGTGGCCAAGGTGACCAGGGCCGATATCCTCGCCGATATCCGTAACTCCCTGGTAGAAGCCATGGAAAACGGCACCACCTTTGAACAGTTTAAACAGGATTTAACGCCCCTTTTACAGCGCAAGGGCTGGTGGGGCAGGCAAGAGGCGGTTGATACCGTTACAGGCGAAACCAGCATGGTGCAGCTGGGCAGCGCCTACCGCCTGCGTACCATCTTTAACACCAATATCCAGACCTCGCTGCAGGTAGGCCACTATCAGGCCATGACTGATCCTGATGTTTTGCTGGCCCGCCCGTACTGGCGTTACTCAGCTGTTATGGATGGCCAGACCCGGCCAATGCACCGCAGCTGGCACAACATCATACTGCCTGCCGATTCGCCCTGGTGGGATACCCACTACCCCCCCAATGGCTGGAACTGCCGCTGCACGGTTGTATCCATGTCAAAGCGCGAGATTGAGCGCGATGGCCTGCGGGTGTCTGATATGCCCGCAGAAAATCTGCAGCCCTGGACCAACCCCAAAACCGGCAAAACGCTCTACGTGCCAAACGGCATTGATCCCGGCTGGGCCTATAACCCCGGCAAAGACCCGGTGGGCCATGCTCTGGCTGTGGCGCGGGAATCTGCAGCAGCAATGCCTGAACCACTGCGCTGGCGTCTGCTGGCAGATCTGGAAGGGTAGCCGTGTCAGGTTTTTCGATAGAGGTTAAAATTACTGATGCCGCTGTAAAGCAGCTGCTGTCGGAAATACAGCAACGAACCGGCAACCTGACCCCGGCCATGAAGATCATCGGCCAGATCGTCAGATCATCAGTGGTCAAAAACTTTGAATCTGAAGGTAGACCAACCCCCTGGAGGAAAAGCCGCAGGGCAGAAAAAAGGGGCGGTCGGACGCTTACAAAGTCTGGCCGGTTGATGAAGTCAATTACATCAAAGGCCGGTCAATCGTCGGTAGAGATCGGCACCAACCTGGTCTATGCACGCATCCACCAGCTGGGCGGATCTGTTAACCACCCGGCCAGAGAACGGGTGATACATTTCAGGCGTAACACGGTAGACCTGTTTGCAAACCCAGCCGATGCCAACAGGCAGTTGCGGATGACGAACGGCAAAACATTGTATTTCAGAAAAAAAGCCGGGGCCGGATTCAGCAGGGCCAATAAGCGGGCGCACTATGCAATGAAGGTCTCTACTGATGCCTACACCATAACCATGCCCAAGCGTGAATTTCTGATGGTCCAACCAGAAGACTGGAAAGAGATTGAAGCGGCTCTGGCCGAGTACCTGCTGAACAAAAAGACGTAAGCCAACCACAGCCCCTGTAAGCCGTTTTTATGGTGCCAGACGAACAGACACCGGCAGCAAACCCCAAAACTGGCACACGGCAAAATTTAAAGACGGTTTAAACGGGGGTGTGAACCAAGTGAGAAGGGCGAAGTTTGAAGTTTGAAACAAACCCTCTCTCCTTTTCGCCCTTCACTCTTCGCCCCTTCACTCTTCGCCCTTCACTCTTCTTCCTCTCCCCTGTTTTTTCTAAACCCCTTTATTTAGTCCAGACATCACCCCCGGTGTACGGTGCGGACATCGCACCGTACTAACGGGAGGGGCAATGGCTCTGAACAGACAACAAACCGCCACCAGGGCGGCGCTTAACTTTGAACTGCCACAGTCGGCATCTGGCGCACCAGAGTGGATTCCGCTTTTGCCTGGCGGGTCTGCGCTTGTTGGCCGTGATGGCCGATCTTGGATCAATAGCGCGCCTGAAGGTGTCGTGTCTGGGTTCGTCACTGATGCCAAGGATATGCCGCTAGATTGGGAACATGCCACTGAGTTAAAGGCCCCCAAAGGCGAAGAGGCACCGGCAGCCGGTTGGTTTAAAGAACTGCAGGTCCGCGAGGATGGTTCGGTCTGGGGTCGGATTGAATGGACCTCCAAAGGCCGCGAGGCTGTTGAATCAAAAGCCTACCGATATATCAGCCCCGTATTTATGTATGACACCGCCACCAATTTGATTATCAAGCTGACCTCGGTTGGCCTCACCAATAGACCAAATTTGTATCTGCCCGCCCTGAACCACGAACAACACATGGAGGAACTGTCTATGAATCAACAGCAATTTGCAGCACTGCTGGTGGCCCTGGGGCTTGCTCCCACATCCACCGCAGAACAGGCCCTGAACCAGGTTGCCAAGTTGAACGGTGACCTTGCTACCGCCCTTAACCATGCCAGCCAGCCGCCCCTGGATAAGTTTGTACCCAAGGCCGACTACGACCTGGCGCTGAACCGGGCAACAACAGCCGAGACCGCGCTGGCCGACCAGGAAAAAGCCACCCTGGAAACCGCCATCAATGCCGAGATCGACACGGCGTTGAAGGCTGGCAAGATCACCCCGGCCACCAAAGAGTACCACATTGCGCAGTGCCGTCAGGAAGGTGGCCTGGATCGCTTCAAGGCGTTCTGTCAGGCAGCTCCCACAGTAGCGGCTGACACGAACCTGGATAAGAAAAAAGCAGCCGAGGGTGAAACGGCCCTGAACGCTGAAGAATCACAGATGGCCGCAATGTTTGGCAACACTGCCGACGATATCGCCAAGTATGGCAAAGGAGCGTAACCCATGGCCCTGACCGCAGACCGCAATACTCAAATGAAAGATGGCGAACTGATCGCCGTACCCGTTGCCGCCAATGCCGTGATCCACGCCGGGGCCATGGTGGCTGCCAACGCCACCGGTTTTGCCGTACCCGGTGCAACTGCTACTACCCTGACCTACCTTGGACGGGCTGAAGAGGCTGTCGACGCCACCGGTTATACCGACGGCGTGGTGCAACTGCTGGTCCGCCGGGGCAAGGCGTTCAAGTGGAAGAACAGCGGTAGCGATGCAGTTACCCAGGCCAGCCTTGGTAAGGATTGTTACATCGTGGACGATGAAACCGTATCCAAAACCAACGCAGGCGGTAACACACAATCGGTAGCTGGAAAAGTAGTCGGCATTGATACCGACGGCGTCTGGGTTCTGTAACCCGTAACTATCCAAGGAGGATCATATGATTGTCAACGCATCCACCCTGTCTCAGATTTTCATCAATCTGAAGACCACCTTTAACAAGGCATTTGATGCCGCTCCCAGCCGCTGGCAGAAGGTCGCCATGTTGGTACCGTCCGGCACCAAAACTAACGACTATAAGTGGTTGGCGAACTTCCCGCGTATGCGGAAGTGGATTGGCGACAAGCAGGTCAAAGCTTTGGCCGCTTTTGGTTACTCCATCACCAACGATGATTATGAGGCCACCGTTGAGGTCGACCGTAACGATATTGAGGATGATCAGCTTGGTATCTACGCCCCACAGGCCGAAATGGCTGGGTTCTCAGCTAAGCAACTGCCGGATGAGATTGTTTCCGATTTGGAAAACGGCGTATTCACCCAGAAATGCTACGACGGCCAATACATGTGCGACACTGATCACCCGGTCACTGATAAGGATGGCAACGTACAGTCTGTGTCCAATAAGGGTACGGTTGCGCTCTCGGCTGCAACCCAGGCCGCTGCCATCGCCTCCCTGGGCTCTGCCCGCACGGCTATGCAAAAATTTACCGATGACGAAGGCAGGCCGCTGAACATCACTCCCAACGTGTTGTTGGTACCTCCTGCATTGCAGGATGTCGCTAATATCCTGGCAAACAACGACAAGTTGGATGACGGCAAACCAAACCCATTCAAAGGTACTATTGTCGTTGACTGCGATCCCCGCCTTACCTCTGACACTGCCTGGTTCCTGCTGGATACCACCAAACCGGTCAGACCGTTTATCTATCAGGAGCGTAAAAAACCGGTCTTCGTGCAGCAGATAGACCCGCAGGCCGATGACGTGTTCATGCGCAAGAAGTTCAAGTTTGGTGCAGAAGCCCGTGTGGCTGGCGGTTATGGTTTCTGGCAACTGATCTACGGTTCAACCGGTACGGCATAAGGAGATATGACTCATGATCAGAATTACCTCTAAACAAGCAGGCTTCCGTCGTTGTGGGGTGGCTCACCCCGAAGCAGCTACCGAATATCCCAATAACGCTTTTACCGCTGGCCAGCTGAAACAGCTGCAGTCTGAACCGATGCTGGTGGTGGAAATAGTGGCGGACAAGGAAGAAAAGAAAGCCGCCAAGTAAGACTGAAACGTAAAGGAGCAGGCCGGGGGAGCAATCCCCCGGCCAATGTAAATCATGCCCTACTGCACCCTGGATGACATACTTGGCGTTATCCCCCAGCGTGAGCTGATCCAGCTGACTGATGATGCTATCCCGCCTGCTGCAATCAGCCAGGCGGTAATTGATCAGGCTATTGCTGCAGCTGATACCCTGATCAATGGTTACATCGGTGAGCGTTACAGCATCCCGTTCACTGGCGTACCAGAGTTGATCAAAACCATTGCTCTGGATCTGGCTGTCTATCGGCTGTACCTGCGTCGGAAAAAAGGTGAACCGCCCGAAGCGGTAAAAGCCGCCCATGACAATGCCCTGAAACTGCTGCGCGATGTTCAGTCCGGTAAGCTCTCCCTGGGTGTTACCGCCGCCGGTGCCACTGTACCGCAAACCAGCGCCAGCGCCCCTATGATCAGCTCATCACCAAGGCTCTGCAGCCGTGACACTCTGCGGGATCTGTAATGCCTACGCCGACCATCACCACCATTGAAGAGGCCATTCTGGCCGCCATAACCAACCTGGGCGTATTCGCCACTGTCGAGAGTTGTGGCCGGTTGGCAATACCAGACACCTACACTTGGCCAGCCGTATTTGCCTATTTTGATGGTGATGCAGAAACACCTGATTATGCCGAGGCTGCTGATACACAGGTGTTCCAGGTGGTTGTGCAAAACATCAACCTGGCTGGTGAACAACTGGCTGCCCTGGATGCCTATGCGTTGATTGATCTGGTGCGTGATGCAATCAGGGGCAAAACCCTGGGGCTGGATGAAATTGAACCTTTCCGGTGCCGCAGACGCAAATTGACGGATTACGACGATTCCGAAGGGATGATTGAATACACCCTGACTTTTGAAACCACCTGGTATCGCTAGGAGTTACCAATGACACGCCATATCATCACCATACTGCTCTGCTGCCTGCTGGCTGGCAACGCCCTGGCCGGTAGTTACTGGTACACCAGGCCGGACGCCACCAGCCTGCCGCCATCAGGCCGCATCCTGATGTACGACCCAAACACCGGCACGGATAAGAACATCACAGGCGAAATACTGCGCGACCAGGTAGCGCCCAGTACCGACGAAACTCTGACCACCATCAGCCAGCCGTCGGACCTGCCGTTATCGGTGCAGCCAGCCACCGGCACAAACCCCTATCAGCGAAAACTGGAGGTCAAGGACAGCACCGGCAAAATCACCATGTTTGTCACTGCCAACGGTACCCAGGTGTTTGGTACTCCATTGGCCCTGGCAGTGGCGTCGGTCTACCCGGTAAACGGGACAACCGGTGCGGATGTTAATGCCGTGCCCACAATTACGTTCAACAAGGCTGTGTCGGCGTCTGTAGCAGAGATCTATCTGCAGGGCAACAGCACTGCGCCGGTAGCTGCTTTGGACACGCAATCAATCTGGACAATCCCGGCTGCCCCGCTGATCCACGGTACTACCTACACCGTGGTAGTTGCCAAAAACAACATTGTACAGACCGATGGCGAAACCTCCAGCAGCTGCGGTTCAGCCATGACTGATGTTGGCGGTGTCTGTCAGAGTACGTTTTCCACCACTCCCATCACCATCACCGGCTCATACCCGGCAGCCGGTGCCAGCGGCATAACCGGCACCGATGGCCAACCGTTTGATCCGGTTATCAGCGTCACGCTGGATACGCCGGTTACCGGGACAACCTGGGCTATTGATGACTGCATGTACTATCTGACCTACTGGACCGGCAGCGGCTGGTCGTCCAACTTGATAACAATACTGCCGACTACATCCGATAACCAAACACTGACATTCCCGGGCAATTACAAAAAGAGCTACAGCTCCTCGTTTTTGACCACCCACGGCATTTCAATCAAAAAACGGGTCGGCATTACCACCTGCCCGTCCGGCTGGACCGACACCGGTAACAGCTGCAAATTTACGTTTACCACCGCACCATAAGGAGGTGCCGCATGGCACAAATAACTGTAACCGGCCGCGACGATCTGGGATTCAGTCCCAAGTTCGGCGACATCAGAAAAGGCCAGAAGTACACCATCGAGGAAACAGATTTTGCAATTGAGCTGTTTATCCCGCCCAAGGGTTTCGACACCAAACCCTACGGGCCGCAACCGGTTGTAGCCGATGATCAGCCGGCCGCCTCTGGCCCGCTGCAAACAGGTGCCAGTGCTGAACAAATCAATCAGGAGGTGCTGTGATGCCCGGTAGCGTAGCCGGAGTCGAAATTCAATATGCAGCCAAGAAGGCCGCGACCTGGTTAACACCTGTGGCCTGCGGCGCCCTGAACGGTTTTCTCAGTCGCCCGGTCACCATCAATGACAAATCAGATGTCGATATTGACGACAGCCTGGGTACCTATTTTTCACCGGATGGCACGGCAGGCGACATTACCTGTGATGGTGCTATACCCCCCTACCTGCGGTATGCCGGGCAGGAGCTGTTGCTGGCGCTGGTGTGCGGCACAGCCGGTGTCCCTACAACCCATGCCGGTGGCACCCTGTCTAAAGACTGGGTCTACAAGCCTGCCAAGAACATTGACGGCCTGTTCGCCACCTTTGTGCGGAACATGAAAAACTACATCGCCGAGGTGCCCAGCCTCAAAATCTACGGATTCACCATCAAAGGCGAAACAGGCGGGTCGCTGGAACTGTCTCTGGATACCATCGGCAGCAATACCAACCGTAACACCACCACTGGTACCAATACCCTGACCACGGCCAACAACATTACCATTGCCGAAACAGGCAACCGGGTCAGATTTTCTCATGGTGTTTTCCGCATGAATGTGCAGTCCGGCGCGGCCCTGGGGGTAGGCGATAAAATTGTACCCAGTGCGTTTGAATTCTCCTTCAAACGCAAGCTGAAAGGTGTTTTCGGAGCCTACACCACCGGCACCACAACGCCCCGTGGCGTGGTCGATGAGCCTACCAATGATGATATGCCGGAAATTAGCCTCAAGCTGACCTTCCCACGCCATACCAGCGCTACCATGCTCACTGCCTGGGGTGATGATGTCCGGTATAAGATGGACGCCACTTTCACCGGCCCAATTATTGAATTGGCAATACCTTACCTGTTCCTGATGCAATGGCCACATCTGCAGATCAAAAACGTAGAGGCCATTGATGCCAAAGGTATCATCCAGGAGCCGCTTGAATTTATCTGCCATGGTGCTGCCACCGCACCAACCGGCATGACCGGCATCACCGAACCGTTCCGGCTGTCAGGCACTAACAAGTTTGCTACAGATCCGCTGGCGTAAAAACAGATGTTGAATGCTGAATTTTAAATTTTGAATTCAACATCCAACATTCAACATTTTAATGCCCGTTTAAGGGCCATTTAACCAGAGAGGATACAACCATGAATTTGAATGACCTGAAAAACAACGACCGCCTTTTCTGGGTGGATTTTGATGCAACCGTTTCAGTGCAACTGCGCCACGTTACCAAAGAGCGTTTGCGGCAGCTGATGAAACAAGCCACCACCACCCGCTTTGTGAACCATAAGCCGGTTGAAGAGTTTGATTCTACCCTGGGTGACGTACTGCTGGGCAAAGAGGCAATTAACGACTGGAGAGGCCCTAAATATGGTGAAGAGCCAGCACCCTGCACCCCTGAAAATATCGAGATCGCCATGAGGGGCCATAACGCATTCAGCGATTTCATCAACGCCGTTTGCGGCGACATTGACAATCTGATCAGGCTGGAAAAAGAGGCCTCAGCAAAAAACTGCTAGACCACCTGCGGGCTCGTATGGACTTCCCCGGCGTGTCCTGCGAGGCATGCCGGGAAGCTCAACAGGTGGACGGTGTAACGCCGGATTGCGAAGATGGAAAAGCCTGCCTTATCCCGGCCCTGGATGAACGAGGTGCCAGAGTAATGCAGATACGGGACAAGCTGGTGAGGCTGAAGGATCTGGTTGATGCAGGGACGGTATTGAAGATGTACGGCGCGGATCTGGATGATATTGAACTGCTGGCAGTGCTGGAAGATGAGATCAGAAAAAACGCTCCGGCGCCTGCCCAGCAATAGGGATTTACCATGGACCTGAAATTAGTCATATCCGCCGTAGACCAGGCCAGTGGTGTACTGACCAAGGTACAGGGGAGTGTCAAACAGGTAGAGGGTGCTGTAAAGGATATCCAGCGCCCTCTATTTGATATGAAAAGCGCCTTTGTCAATATTGGCGCTGCAGTCGGCGCCTGGAAAATTGCCGGGTGGATCTCTGATGCCACACTTATGGCAGCCCGGTACGAAACCCTGGGCGCGGCCATGACTGTGGTCGGAAACAATGCCGGATACACCCGAGCAGAGATGGACAAATACCAGTCAAAGCTGGAAGAAACTGGTATTGCCATGGTCGAGGCGCGCCAAAACCTGATCAGCATGGCCTCTGCTCATATCGATCTATCCAAATCAGCACAGTTGGCCCGAATTGCCCAGGATGCCGCGGTTATTGGTGGTATCAACTCTTCTGAGGCCTTCAGCCGAATGACCTACGGTATTCAGTCGGCTCAGGTCGAGGTGCTGCGGACTATCGGAATCAACGTTAATTTTGAAGATAGCTACAAAAAACTGGCAACCCAGTTGGGCAAAAATACCGATGATTTAACTGAGTTTGAAAAAGTGCAGGCACGTACCAATGCAGTAATGGAAAAAGGCAAAGACATCGCTGGGGCCTATGAGGCGGCCATGGGTACCGCTGGAAAGCAGATCACCAGTATGCAGCGGTATCTTGATAACCTGAAAGTCAAAGTTGGAGAAACATTCCAGGACGCCCTGAACATCGCTGTTATGCAAATGACTGATGGCTTAAAAAAAGCCAATGGTGAAATGGATGAAATGGCTGCAAAAGATCAGCTTAACAAATGGGGCAGATCAGCAGCCTATGGTCTGGCGTTTTTGGCTGATGCAATATCGTTCCCAATCAAGCTGTTGATCAGCATGGGTAATACCATTGCATGGTTGTCTTCAAGCTTTTTGTCGTTTTCAAAAATTGCATATTCCGCCATGAAACTGGATTTCAAAGGCGCTGCTGATGAATACAAGGTAATGACCGGGGCCACACAGGCATTTATGAATGATATGGGTAAACTATGGTCTGGTCCATCATTTCAGGAAAAGGCAAACCAGTATTTCAATATCAAGGATTCTGCGGCTAATAATTTAGAGGCATTTAAAGCTCAGGAAAAAGCCAGAATAGCAGCAGGCGAAAACACCAGAGAAGAACAACGTGGTAAAGAACTGTTGGTAGCAGCTGAAAAGAAATACCTGTCCGACCTCAGGAACAATATTACCGGCATCAAAGAATATGCTTCTGCCATGAAGGATCTCGGCAAAGAGCGCCTGGCCTTGGCCGATGATAAGTACAAAGAGGCACTGGAAGAAGAGTTCCTCCTGTACGGAGAGGGCGCCCGCAAGATTGAAGAGACCATCAAACCGCTGCGTAAGTACGGCACTGAAATCAACGCCGTTTACAACGAGCGGCTGGCCAACGAGCGCAGCGCCCTGGATAAGCTCAGCGCCATGTACGCCGAATTCCAAGCCAAGGTAAAGATCACTGCCAATGCAAAAGAGGTGAAGCAACAGGGCGTAGAGATCCTGAAAGAAGTCCGCTCTCAGGCCACTGAAATCATCAAGGTTGAAACAGATCGGTACAAAACCCTGATTGCTGGTGAACAACAATATGCCGCTAAAGTGCTGGATCTGATCCGGGCCAAGAAAAAAGAGATTGAAGAGTTAAAGGTCCGCTTTGCCGAATCAAACGCCCTGTTTGAAGAACAAAAGCGTCAGGCATCTGGCGATTACAGCGGCGGCTATGCCTATCTGGACCCGAATCTGGATGGTATGGCCAAATATCTGGCCATGATTGATAAGCTGCGGGCTGATGAGGCTGCTTATGAGCAGATCAGCGACCCTGCACGTAAAACTCAGAAAATGCTGGCGCTGATGGATGCCTGGGACAAGCTGGGCGAAAAGGTAGACGTGGTTACTAAAAAGACCAGCTTTGACTTTTCACAGGCGTTCAATTTTCAGGGATTCATTCCCGAGACCACGGTTGAAACGGTCACTACGGTGCTGGATAAATCATCAGCTCTGGCAGTGGTAGAGCAGGAGCGTGCTAGGATACAGGAAAAGATTACATCAGGTGCCCAAGCAGAGCAAAGCGCTCTGGAAACCATGTGGAACACTGCTCAGTCAAAGGTAGATGCCTACAAGCAAAAAGTGGTTGAGCTGGACAATCTGCTCAAGAGCATGACCCGCGATATCACCATCAATCTGCAGGTTAACGGTCTGAACCAGTTGGCGGCTATTCAGGGGGTTGTGGGCAGTGCCGTGAACTACACCGGAGCCACACCGTTTGTTGATCCCAATACGCCTATTTTAGGCAGTGCAACGGTTGATGTCCCGGTAGTAGTGCCATCATCAGGTTCAGCTGCTTCCAGTCCTGCAGCTGGCAACAGCAACCTGGTTACTATCGAAAAAATTGAGCTGAGTTTTCCCAACCTCAGCAAAATCAGCGACCGTACTGCAGATGATCTGGCACGGGCGATTGTGCCCAAGATCAAGGCCTACATGGGTAGGTCGCTCTAATGCCTGCCGTTGTCTCATTCAGCTGCACCAGTCCTGTAGCCAGTGTCACGTTCACCCACCGGCCCCGGCCGGATCAGTCCGAGCGGGCCTGGCTGCAGGCCATTGGTAAAACCACCGCAGGCCTACCCATTGCCCAGACCCCCAGGGCCAAAACCCAGACCATCCCGGTTAGCTGGGATAACATGCCCCGCGCAAACCGAGACAGCCTACTGGCGTTTTTTGAAGCTATGAATGCTATGGCCAGCCTGTTCACCGTAACATTCAGCGATGGCAGCACCATCAGCGCCCGTTTTGCCGAGCCGGAACTGACCATTACAGAGAAAAGCACCGATGTATTCCAGACCACCGTCAAGCTGTTGGTGATCACCCCATGAGTGGATCAATCTTCAAAACCGCTTCACTCGCCGTGGCCATGAACCGCCTGCACTCTGCCCCGTACCCAATAACCGTCCGCCGTGTGCAGCCCCACGACATAAGCCGTGGCGGCATATTCTATCTGTACGACCGTGGCGTGAAAATCCGTGAACATCGCCTGTTGTTCACCCGCGTGGCCCCTGCCGTGGTTGGTGCCCTGCTTGATTTTGGCGATGCTGTAAAAGGGGCACAGCTTCCATTCACCTGGGTAGATCCGCTCTACGGTGAGCGTTCTGTCCACCTCACCTCAACGATCACGGTTAAAGAGCCGCTGGCGGATCGCTTCACCGTGGCCTTGACTGTGGCTGAATATCTGAATCTTGATCTGGAACCGTACATCGGTGCTGATGGTGATACCCTGCTGATGGCTGATGGCTCTGAAATGCTGGGGGCTCCATGAGTGCCAACCTGTTCACCGCCACCATAGGCGCTACAACCATATCCTGTCAGATGCCCTCTGCACCATCGGTCTGCACCCCCACCAGCAGGCGTAATCAACCCAGCGACTTTACCCGGGGAGGGACCCTCTACCTGTACGACCGGGGCGTTAAGTCAATCACTTGGCAACTGGTCCACAAAAAGGTGCCAGAGGCCCTGCTGAATAGCCTGCTACAGCTGGCCGACCTCTGTAACGGCTATGAGTACACCCTGACCTGGTACGACAATGCCAGCGCCGCCCACACCACAAAGATCAAAGGCAGCGTCAAGGCCGTAGAGACCCATCCCGGCAAATACCAGGTCACGTTCACCCTCGAGGAGTACCTGTAATGCAAACCCTGCCAGCACCAATGACTACCGAAAAAAACAAGACCGCCGGTGCCAAGCCGGTCTGGGTGCTCAAACTCTCCCGCACCGGCACCACCGCACTGTATATCTCAGACCGCGTGCTGACCATTACCGCTGCAGACGGCACCACCCAGACCACCAAGGCATGGGTATCAAGCTGGGGCGTGCTCAAGGAGGGCATCACCAACGGCCTTGGCGAGATGAACATTGCAGACTATGACCTGCACCTGCTGGCTGATCCCACCGATGCTGCAAACATTATCTACCAGGTAGATACCTACGATATTGAGACTAGTACAGCCGAAATTCAGCACTGGTACGAAGGTATGGTGGCCGGTACCGCTGCAATCAAAAAGTTTGTGGGGTACGTCAAAGAAGTCTCGGTCGATCAGAACGATGAAGGGGTCTCGTTGCGGCTGCAGGACGCGACTCTGAAACTGCAGGGCACCCTGGGCACAGTGCTGGATTCGGTCACCTATCCCCTGGCAGATCCTGACCACATCGGCAAACTGCTGCCTATCGTATTTGGCACCGTCAACAAGCTGACTGCCCTCTGCGTTGATGCTGGGTGGGTCACCAGCCTGGCCAATCAGGCATTATCAACCGACACCACCATTACGGTTTCAGAGCTGCCCTCCACCAGCGTGGTAGGCAAAACATTTTATGTCGATGCCGAGCAGGTCACGGTAACCGGCGCCAATACCACAACGCGGGTGCTGACGGTCACCAGGGGGGCCAACAGCACCAGTATTGCCAATCACTCAATGGGCAGCGTGGTGATCGAAAAAAAGGCCACACCTATTGTGTTTATACTGGCCGACCATGCCCTGGACACCATCGGCGACATCTACATCCGTGTGGCCGGTGTGGATGTCAACATCACTGCCAGCGTCACCAAATACCTGGGCACCAGTGGCAACCAGCTGGCCGCCTATCCCGGTAAGGCCGCCATCACCATTGCCACCACCCCGGCAGTGATGCAGCAGATCTGGCTGGCCATCAACAACGCCCTGGATGTTGATCAGGGCAATCACACCCACCCGACCAGCACCAGCACAACCGTGCTGCGTCCCAACAACGTGATCTATGTCTATGGCGGCACCCTGGCCAACAACTATAACGGCACCTATGCCCAGCGGGCATTTGATAACGATACCGCCACCTATATGCAGGGCAATAACGCTGTGCAGCTGTCACAGGTCTGCGACGGAACCTATAACGCCAGCCCCGGCTTCACCTACACCACCGTCAATAATATTGCCAGCTGCCTCAACATCAGAGTCGGCGTGGTGGCCGAGTGCGGCTATGATTACGGCTCGCCTGTCCGTATCCAGCTGTTTATCAAGGGTGTGATGGTGCTAAACCAGGCAATTGGTAACGTGTTTGCCTCCGGCACGTTTTATACCGGCTGGTATCCATTCACCAACATGTCAGACCTCTACAGCTACCCCTCAACATCGTTCGCCAAAATAGTCATGCAGAACGGATCTGACTGCCGCTGCAAAGAGATCTGGTTTGAGATCCAGACCGGCACTGCCACCACCTATTCACCGGCTGCCGGTGTGGCCCTGACCGGTGATCTGTCCCTAATTGGCAACAGCATCGCCAACGTCTACACCATGGATCAGCTGATGGCCAACGTGGCCCGCACCACCGTTGCCACCCCTCTGCTGGCCTGCAATGACATCCTCTCCCGTGTGGGCTACCCTGCAGCCACCGGCAGCAGCAACATCACCACTGCCATCAACGGGGCCATTACCACCCAGCAATCAGCCCTGTACTGGCTCACGCGGATAGCGTTCGAGTCCTGGGCGTTGTTCAAGGTATCCAGTGCCGGTTCAAAACTGGTGCCCCGTGGCGCTGGTGCCTCACAAAAACCTATCACGTCCGCCATGGTCCGCCATTCCAGCCGCAGAAAATCAGCCTATGAAGACATTATCAACAAGATCGCCCTCAAGTTTGATCTGGATTATGCCTCCACCTCGGCTGACCCGTACCGGCAAACTGTCAGTGCCATTAACAGTACCAGCCAGGCCCGGTACGGCGTGCAGGACCGGCCTGATCTGTTCCTGTTTCAATTCATCACCAGCAGCGCTATCGCCACGGCCCTGCGTGATGCCTACCTTACCTGGTACGCTGCCCGCCACTGGGTTCATGAGGTTGAGGTGTTCCTGGACAACATAGAGGTAGAGTTTGGGGATAGTATAACGCTGGGATTCATTACCGGTGCACCGGTAGGGTTTGTCCGTGAGGCCCGCGTGGCCCCCGGGGATGATTCGGCACCGGACACGATCACCCTGGTTGTGGAGGTGTAGCATGTCTGCAAGGTACTCAGACACCGAATCATTTGTCTATATTGACCCGCCTGAGTGCATAGAGGCGTGCCTGGGCTGCCCTCTGCCGGATTGTCAACCCACTCGGCTGGACTGCCCGTTATCGGCCTTGGGCAGGGTAAAAAAGATCAAACCGGCCCGCAACCCAGCCACTTGCCCGGATATCAAACAATCCGACCGGCTGCAACTATCAACGGCAATAAAGGCAACCGGGACAACGGTCCACGAATGGTGCCGGGCAAACAACATCAAATATGACCAGCTGGTGCGCTACGAACATGCACCACCCGCAACAATGACACCACTGCGGGCAAGGATTGAAAAGGCCCTGCAAAACACGGGGATAGACATAATAAAGGAGGGTAAATAAAGAAGAGGCAGCGACCGGCTGATGTTACGAGCACCAACCGGTCGCCGACCCACTGTACGTCCCAGTGAGCCAACCAAGGCTGCCCCGCCCTGTACAGAGCGCGAGGAGCCTACCATAAAACCACCTAACCTACAATGGAGGGCTCACAATGTATCAACCAGTTATCCCATGGATAGGCGGCAAGCGCCGCCTGGCAAAACATATCTTACCGATGTTCCCGGCCCATACCTGCTACGTCGAACCATTTGCGGGCGGAGCAGCCCTGTTCTTTCTTAAACCAATATCGGCTTATTGGTTTGAATATATATTTAATATATTGACAAATCAAATAAGAGTGATAAAGTTGATTACAAGCGACACTCAATCGCGTATGTTAAGGTAAAAAGTACCAGCAGTAGAAAGGGCTGCTGGGTGTGGGCTAATACAATACCTTTTAGGGAATATGCCCGCCGTACCTTAACACGGTTGAGAACGCCCAGCAGCCTCTCAAGCTGTTAATCTCAAAATGTTAAGGAGCTGAATCATGAAAACAAAAGAGCTGGTAGATACTGCCAATGACTGCTCGGCTGTCCTCGCGTTCTTATCCCACTCATTTTCAACTACTCGACCCAAAGATACTTCTGCGCCGATGTCAAATTGGGCCGAAGTAGGGTTGTCATTGATCCTTGATCAACTCTCTGTAAAATTATCAGATGCATCTCATGATGCTGAAAGTGAGATGACGGGATCTTCCTGTGTCGTAGCTTTTAAGGGTAAGGGGTGTTAAATGGAAAGAATGATTAAAATCCGAGAATCCGATTTCAACCGATTAAAGGTGCTCTTAAAGGAACTAAACCATTTTGTATGCACTATGGATGCTACTGAATTTGTACCACCAGAAAAGTTTAGAAAACCCTTCACTGATGAGGAAAAAGCACTAATTATTAAATATGCCGGAGAAGGCTTAAATACATATCAAATAGCTCAGAAGCTTGATAGAAAATACAATAGCGTCAGAAATTATTTGAAGGGTAAAAAAGCGGCTCCAAAAACCCTTAAAAAATCCCACTGAAAAAACAAAAAAAGGGGGTGTAAAGATGGGCTTAAACACCCCCTTTACAACCCCATTTTTATAAACCTCTTTACTTCCAATTCACTCACAATTACTTCCAAAGCATTTCGCGCGCTACAGCAAGGCTGACAGCTATGCTAATGCAAACAGCAAAAAATAGAAACCCCGGATTGTCCATTTTAGGTCTAAAAATGGTCAAAATCCGGGGTCGCATCACTGTAAGTGATTGTTTTAATTGGAGCGGGAAACGAGATTCGAACTCGCGACTTCAACCTTGGCAAGGTTGCACTCTACCACTGAGTTATTCCCGCTTGGTGAGAAAAGTTATTTAGCAAATGTAGGGATAAGAGTCAATATTTTTTTGCGATATTTTTTGCGGTGTATAAAAAATCAGATCAGATTTTGGTGGATGTTACTTTGAGGCGCCAAAAAAATTGAGGATTGCGTCATCCAGGCTAACGGCCTCCTGCTTTTTGGCAGGTGCTTCGCTGGGCTTGGGAGGGGGCGTGGTGTCTGGGGACGACTGCGGCTGCACGGTTTCCTGAAAAAGCAGGTCAATGCCGGTGGTGTCTGTCATGGCAGGCGTTGCAGCTGCTGGGGCAGACGCCGGCTGCTCTCCTTTTTGTTGTGGTTCTGGTGGGGGCGTCTGGAGGGGTTGCTGCTGAGTGGTGCCAAAGGCCTTATCATCAAATTCACCGCTTTTCAGACGGCGCAGCATGTCTTTGTGCTGCTCTTTCATCAGGTCTTCAACAACAGCCTCTAGGTTGTCGATCTTGAGGATGTCTGCATAGCTGGTCTTCTTCGAGCAGAGAATCACGCCTTCACGATACAGCAGGGTGATGATGTGGGGGTTTTTAACGCCGCTGTCTTCGGTCTGGATGTGGAATACAGAACCTTTGTAGTTGATGTTGTGGTTATAGCCCAGCAGCATGGTGGTATCCTCTACATTCTTTTCTGCTGCGGCGTTACAGCAGGTGAGGGCGGTTCCAGAGAGTAGTCGGGTTCCAGAGGTTCGGACAGATCCAGATGGCGCAGGCGTGCTGCCTGATCGCCGTCAAGGGTGATCTTGACGTGCCGTATCTCCGGCATGTTGATGCAGACTGTGTTGACTATTGCGTAGACTGCCATCATTTCAGCCGAGCTGCCGGGCTCAAGTGCTTCAGCAAAGTCCTTGCCAAGATCAATAGTGGCCAGATCCCCTTCTATCCTGACGTTGTTGATTGAGGCCCATTCCGGGATAACGGCGACCAGTTCTCCGACCGGACCGACAAACAGTTCTTCCAGCAGTGAGCGGAGGCAGGTGGTCCGGTCTTCGCACGTGTCAACTTCACGGGCTTCCCTGACCAGGTGGGATTCGTTGTCGCCAAAAAAGAGTGTCACCTTTTTTGTGGCAGCCGGTCCCTGTTTGCCGGGCGGTGCGTCAGGCAGCTGGCGGGCCTCCTGGTATTTTTGCCAGAACAATCCGCCAAATACCAGGGCGATCAGGATAAAAGGCACGAGCACATCTGCGCCGACACGTTGTTTGTGGTGTATAGCCATCAGTCTTTCTCCGTGGAAAGCCGGCAGTCATCAAGTGAAACCTGATACACATCCCCCAGCTTGCCACCCAGGAAACGATTACCTACCCGTATGAATCCGGCCGGTACATCGGTGACGTAATAGTGGTGATTGCCAAGTTCTGCCGGAGGGCGCAGCAGGTTTTTTTCCTGCAGGATGGCCGCCACGGTGCGGGCGGTCTCTTCGGCAGAGTCCACCAGGGTAACGTCCGGTCCCATGACCTCGGCTATGATTTTTTTCAGCAAAGGGTAGTGGGTGCAGCCCAGTACCAGCGTGTCGACCCGTGCCTCCCGCAGCTCTTCAAGGTAGAGCCGGGCGGTCATCCGGGTGACGTCGTTGTCAATCCAGCCTTCCTCCGCCAGAGGGACAAAGAGTGGACAGGGTTTGGCAAGCACCGAGATGTCCGGATTCAGACGCTTGATGGCCCGGGAGTAGGCACTGCTGCGGATGGTGCCGCTGGTGCCGATGACTCCGACAACGCCGCTGCGGGTTACCTCTGCTGCCCGTTTTGCCCCCGGCTCGATCACGCCGACCACGGGGACCGGCAGGGAACGGCGCAGGGTAGGCAATGCGACGGCAGAGGCGGTGTTGCAGGCCACCACCAGCAGCTTGATGTCACGTTTGATCAGAAACGAGGCTATTTCCTGCGAGTAGCGGATAACCGTGTCCGGTGACTTGGTGCCATAGGGAACCCGTGCCGTATCACCAAAGTAGATGGTGTCTTCCTGGGGCAGGGCCTTGGTCAATTCCCGCAAGACCGTCAAGCCACCCACTCCGGAATCAAATATGCCGATTGCCTGCCAGGACACCGGGATCATCCTCCTGTATTTATTTGAACAATTATATATATAGCGTTTCTTTCCGCCAGGCAAGTCCTTTGCTGGTTTTTACGACTGGGGCGGGCCGTGTTTTGTTTGAATATGGCCTTGACAAATAACGGCCTGCTGATTACTTTGTGCTCTGTTAGCACTCAAGTTTATAGAGTGCTAACAGATTGTCCGGCTGTCTGACAGCAGCGCAAGAAACGGGTAAAGGATGTGTCATGGTTGATCTGACACTCTCACAACGAAGCAGGCAGATCTTGGAGGCAATTGTAGAGGATTACATTGCCACGGCTGAACCGGTTGGCAGCAGTGCTGTTGCCCGGCGTCATGCCTTGTCCCTGTCTTCGGCCACGGTTCGTAATGTCATGGCAAGCCTTGAAGAGTTGGGCTTGCTGGCATCGCCCCATACCTCTGCAGGGCGGATTCCCACCGATAAAGGTTTCCGTTTCTATGTAGACTCGTTGGTCGGGCTGCGGACGATCACCCATACGGAGAAAAAAGAGATCCTGAAACGGTGCCGGGAAACCGGCGGTAATCTGACGGACCTGCTGCGAGAGGCCAGCCGCACCCTTTCAAGCCTGTCCAACTATACCGGTATTGTGGTGGCCCCCCGTTTTACCACCGGTATGTTTCGTCAGATTGAGTTTGTCAAACTTGGCCCCCGCCGGATCCTGGCTATCCTGGTCACCTGCAGTGGCGCTGTGCAAAACAGGATTGTTGAAGCAGATCAAGATTTTATGCCTGAAGATCTGGTCAGGATGTCCAATTACCTGAACAGTACACTCGAAGGTCTCTCTATCAGCCAGGTGCGGGAGAAGATTCTGGCTGAAATGGAGTCGGAAAAGAATCGTTATGACCAGATGATGGGCAAGGCACTGAGTCTGTCACGCCAGGCATTGCCGGATGAGCAGGACGAGGTGTACATCACCGGTCAATCCCGTATCTTTGAACAACCCGAGTTTAATGATGTTAACAAGATGCGGGAAATATTCCAGGCCTTTGAGGAAAAAGGCCGCTTAGTGCAGCTGTTGGGCAACTGCATGCAGGCTCAAGGGGTGCAGATATTTATCGGCTCAGAAACGCCGCTCAAAGAGATGGCCGGCATGAGTTTGATTACCTCGACCTATATGACCGATATCAATACCATCGGCCTGATGGGGGTGATTGGTCCGACCCGGATGGGCTATTCATCGGTGATTCCGATTGTTGATTACACCGCACAACTGGTCAGCCGTTTGCTGACGGAACGATAATGAGCGTGGCCGTTTTAACGCTCTGAGAGGATAAGTCAGGTACCATGAACAAAGAACAACAGGACGTGCAGACAGAGCAGGAAGCAGCGGTTGAAACGGCTGAATTGACGCCGGAGCAGCAGCTTGTACAGCTGCAGGAAAAGCTTGCGGCAAAGGAGCTGGAAGCAAAGGATAACTGGGACAAACTGCTGCGTGAGCGGGCTGACCTGGAAAACTACCGCAAGCGGGCCTCCCGTGAAAAGGAAGAGTTGCTGAACTACGGTATCAAGTCGCTGGTGGAAGAGGTGTTGCCGGTACTGGACAACCTTGAGCGTGCCCTTGAACATGCCAATGAAGACGGTCTGCCTGCCCTGGTTGAAGGGGTTAAGATGACCCATACCCTGTTGCTGACGGCACTGAAAAAATTCGGAGTCTGTGCTGTGGATGGAAATTGCGGCACCCTGTTTGATCCGGCCTTCCACCAGGCCATGGCCCAGGTGGAGACCAGCGACCATCCGGGTAACACCATTGTACAGGAGTTCCAGAAGGGCTACCTGCTGAAGGAACGTTTGCTGCGTCCCTCCATGGTGTCGGTCGCAAAAAATCCCTAGGATTTATTTTTAGCTACCCCTTGTTTTTTAAAGAACCAATACCCACGTTTCATATCAGGAAGACATTCAGGAAGGAGAATTACAGTCATGAGTAAAGTTATCGGCATTGACCTGGGAACCACCAACTCCTGCGTTGCAATCATGGAGGGCGGGGAGCCGATCGTTATCGCCAACTCCGAAGGAAGCCGTACCACCCCTTCAATGGTGGCCTTTACGGAGGCCGGTGAGCGGATTGTCGGCCAGCAGGCCAAGCGTCAGGCGGTCACCAACCCGGAAAACACCCTCTTCGCCATCAAGCGTCTGATCGGCCGTAAATTTGAGACCGAGGCGGTCAAGAAGGATATCGCCATCTCCCCGTTCAAGATCGTCAAGGCTGACAACGGTGATGCCTGGGTTGATGTACGGGATAAGAAATATTCTCCGCCGGAGATCTCGGCCATCATTCTGCAGAAGATGAAGAAGACCGCTGAAGACTATCTGGGCGAGACCGTGACTGACGCGGTTATTACCGTGCCGGCCTATTTTGATGACTCCCAGCGCCAGGCCACCAAGGATGCCGGCAAGATCGCGGGCTTAAACGTGCTGCGGATCATCAACGAGCCGACCGCCGCTGCGCTGGCCTATGGTCTGGACAAGAAGAAGGATGAGAAGATTGCCGTATTTGACCTGGGCGGCGGCACCTTTGACGTCTCCGTGCTTGAACTGGGTGACGGCGTATTTGAGGTAAAATCCACCAACGGTGACACCTTCCTGGGGGGCGAGGATTTTGACCAGAAGATCATCGACTGGATCGCCGACGAGTTCAAAAAGGACCAGGGCATTGACCTGCGCGGTGACAAGATGGCCCTGCAGCGTCTGAAAGAGGCGGCAGAAAAGGCCAAGTGCGAGCTGTCCGGTTCCATGGAGACCGACATCAACCTGCCGTTTATCACGGCTGATGCCAGCGGCCCCAAGCACCTGAACCTGAAGCTGTCCCGCGCCAAGCTGGAGTCGCTCTGTGATGACCTGCTGCGTAAACTGGAAGGCCCCTGCCGCACCGCCATGAAGGATGCCGGTCTGACCGCTTCCGAGATTGACGAGGTTATTCTGGTGGGTGGTATGACCCGTATGCCGGCTGTTGTACAGCGCGTGCAGGAGATCTTCGGCAAGGTCCCCAATAAAGGGGTTAACCCGGATGAGGTGGTGGCCATCGGCGCCGGCATCCAGGGCGGCGTGCTCAAGGGTGACGTCAAGGATGTGCTGCTGCTGGATGTTACCCCGCTTTCGCTGGGGATCGAGACCCTGGGTGGCGTGTTGACCCGTCTGATCGAAAAGAACACCACCATCCCCTGCCGTAAGTCCCAGACCTTCTCGACAGCAGCGGATAACCAGCCTGCGGTTTCCATCCATGTACTGCAGGGTGAGCGTGAAATGGCCCGCGACAACAAGACCCTGGGCAACTTTGAGCTGACCGGTATTCCGCCGGCACCCCGCGGAGTGCCGCAGATTGAAGTGACCTTTGATATTGATGCCAACGGCATTGTGCATGTCTCTGCCAAGGACCTGGGAACCGGCAAGGAACAGTCCATCCGGATCACTGCCTCGTCCGGTCTGTCCAAGGAAGAGATCGACAAGATGGTCAAGGATGCCGAGTCCCATGCTGCTGAAGACAAGAAAAAGCGTGAGGCGATCGAGGCCCGTAACCAGGCTGACTCCATGATCTACAGCACCGAAAAGTCCCTGAAAGAGGTTGGTGACAAGGTGGATGCCGTTGAGAAGGGCAACATCGAGAACAAGATTGCCGATCTGAAGAAGGTGATGGACAGCGATGACGCCGAGGTGATCAAGAAGGCTACTGATGAACTGGCCCAGGCCGCCCACAAGCTGGCTGAGGCGATGTATGCCCAGGCCCAGCAGGCACCAGGTGCAGACTCTTGCGGCGGTGACTGCGGTCAGCAGCAGGAGGCGGGTGCCAAGCCCAAGGATGAGAAAGTCGTTGATGCAGACTTTGAGGAAGTGAAGAAGTAGTCGATACGAAGGTATCCGGCTGGTAACGGTAGGGGCGGGTTTCAGACCCGCCCCTACATCTGTATTCCGACTGATAAGGATATGAAGCGTGGCAAACGGCGAAAAACGCGACTATTACGAGATCCTCGGCGTCCATAAAAACGCCTCTGAGACCGAGATCAAGAAGGCCTTCCGCAAGCTGGCCATCCAGCATCACCCGGACAAGAACCAGGGGGACAAGGAGGCCGAGGAAAAGTTCAAAGAGGCCACCGAGGCCTACGAAGTCCTTTCCGATGCCCAGAAGCGGGCCCAGTATGACCAGTTTGGCCATGCCGGCGTATCCGGCGCCGGCGGTTTCTCCGGTGGCGGGTTTGGCGGATTCGGGGCCGGTTCTCCCTTTGGTGACATCTTCGGCGACATCTTCGGTGATATCTTCGGCGGCGGTGGTGGCCGTCGCAGCCAGGGCCGGCGTGGTGACGACCTGCTCTACAACATGGAGATCTCCTTTGAAGAGGCCGCCTTTGGTTGTGAGAAGAAGATTGAGGTCCCCTATGCCAAGCGCTGCAGCAGCTGTAACGGCTCAGGTGCCAAGCCGGGTACTGATCCCAAGATCTGCCCCAGCTGCCGTGGTGCCGGCCAGGTGCGCTATCAACAGGGTTTCTTCAGCGTCAGCAAGACCTGTGGCCAGTGTAATGGCGAAGGCAAGGTGGTTGATGACCCCTGTCCCGATTGCCGCGGCAAGGGGAGCATCAAGGATACCAAGACCCTCTCGGTCAAGGTGCCGGGCGGTGTGGAAACCGGCTCGCGTCTGAAGCTTACCAGCGAAGGCGGGCAGGGGGTGAAAGGCGGCCCCAACGGCGATCTCTATGTCGCCATTGCGGTCAAGGATCACCCCCTGTTCCAACGAGAAGATGACAATGTCATCTGTGAGATCCCGATCAGCTTTGCCCAGGCCGCCCTAGGCTGTGAAATTGAAGTACCCACGCTTGACGGCAAGGTCTCCATGAAGATTCCTGATGGCACGCAATCCGGCAAGATCTACCGGCTGCGGGGCAAGGGGATCCCTTCCCTGCAGGGCTACGGCCGGGGGGATCAGCTGGTGGTTGTCAAGGTGGAGACTCCCACCAACCTGAACAAGAAGCAGAAAGAACTGCTGGAGGAGTTTGCCAAGATCAGCGGTGAAGAGGCCCATCCGATGAAAAAGGGCTTTTTGGATAAGGTGATGGATTTCCTGAGCTGATTTTGCCGGGATGCTTGCCCGGTTGCAGTTTTTGCGTTAGCATGCAACTACTCTGGCCGGTGGGAGGTGGTATGGAAAAGCAGGAGATGGTGGAAAAAACAGTTGAAGTCTTGCGCCCGCTTGAGACCCAGAACCTGATGACCACCATACAAAACCTGACGCTGCAGCAGATCTTCTCGAACTGGGTCTTTCTGCTGGTGACGCTTGGTATCCTCTTCTTCGGGGTTTACAAGCGGTCAAAAACGGTGTTGCTGACCCTGTTTTTCCTGCTGGCCCTGATTGTCATGGTCAAGTTCGCCATGCCTGCACCAGGACAGGAACTGACCATGAAGAGCATCCTGCCCTTTATCGCCTTTGGCCTGGGAATCGGCGGAGTGATTGTCTATTTTATGTTTGTCAAGGATTAGGTGCCCCCATGAAAATTGAAAAGCGGGACTGGTTCTTTATTGCCCTGGTTGTTGTGATTCTGGCCCTCTTTATCGGCATCTCCGGCAAGGAAAAAACCAAACCGGTGCCCAATAATGCCACCCACAAACAGGTCTATGAGGTCGCGTATAAAAATGCCCCTGCGGCAGATGCCTCCATTTTTAAACGAGCTTTTTTCAGGCCGGCCAAGAAGGATGCGGAAAAACTCTGTGAACCCTGTCACGCGCAAAACAACATCAAGCTGCCACCTAACCACCCTCCCAAATACCGCTGCCTGTTCTGCCACAAGCTGGTGAAATAGCCGGATCTTTCTGATGCAACACAAACGGCCACCCGTACTGGGGGGGCCGTTTGTGTTGGTGCTGCGCTGTCCGGCTACTTTTGTTTCAGCATCTTCTTTGCCATGGCCAGGTTGTGATAGGCGACGCTGCGGATCTCCGCGGTCTTAGGGTCAGCCTTTTGCTTGTCCAATTTAGCCAGAAATGAGTCAAGTTCCTTACGGGTCTTGTCGGTTTTGGCCTTGTTGTACGGCAGCTCAAAGTTGATCCCCTTCACATCCCAGGCGGTGGTGGGCAGCACCGCAAAGGGGGCGATATCCTGCAGCTTGCGGTTGGGGGCCAGCGAAGGCTGCTCCCAGGCCAGATTGCTGAAACGGATACCGTTCTTGTCTGCGATAATCGTGTAGCTGCCCTTGAATGGCTTGGTCACGTCCCGGTCTTCAAAGTAGCTCCATTCCGATTTGCCCTGCTGGGTCTTGCTGTCGTGGCAGCTGCCACAGTTCCGTGGCTTGCCCATGGCATGGCTCAGCTTGTCCATCTGGATCCAGAGGATCGCCTTGTTGCCGCCAGGCAGGTCATTGCGGGTACCAACCACAATATAGGCATCGTTCACATCGGTTGCGGCACGTGCCACCTCAAAGGTCACCGGCTCACCGATCCTGGGATTGCCCGGTAGGGTCCGTTGTGGGATAGCGCGGAACAACAGACCGGTGGGGCCCAGTTCTGTTGTCTGGTTCAAGACTGCCATCGGATACGGTTTGACCGGAATCCAGCGGCCTGAAGCATTTTTGATAATGGTTGGCAGGTCGCGGGTGCCGTAATATTCCTTATGTTTGCCATAGGGGGTCTCTACCCCGTAGTAGTGCCCCTGGCCCCAGAAGGTGTACTGGTAGGCGCCTGACACGGTGACGTGGCAGGAGGCGCAATCCACCTTGCCGTGGCTTGAGCTTTGTACCGCCTTGACGATCTGACCATGACAGTTTTTGCAGGCATTGCGGGCATCGTCGGCAGCCAGGTGACCAAACTGGTGGTTGGCCGGCTTATGGCAGTCAAGACATTCCAGGCCGGCCTTGACATGGGCACCCTGGGGCAGGTTGGCCGGGAAGGCGTATTCGCCTCTGGCGTAGCCTGCGCCGCGCCGCCGGTCCATCGGGCCGGCATGGCAGATGCTGGCCCTGCCGCCACCATAGCAGCTGGGGGTATCCGGTTTGCCAAAGGAGTGGGTGCCCTTATTGGCCACCGGCTTGAAATGGCAATCGTTGCATGAGGCGTGGCACATGTTGCAGGAACGCTCCATGGCCCCGTTCATGGCCTTGGTGTAGGGAACTGCAGTGTGGCTGCGAATGGTCTCCTCGTTCTGGCCGGGCCACATGCCGCAGTTTTGCGGGCCGGGCTGTTTTTCCGACCAGTCGCGGAAGGCACGCTGGTTTTTGGTCAGCCCCTTGGCAGAGCTGTTGTACTCCTTGACCGCCTTGGCATGACACTTTCCACAGGTCTGTTCAGCAATCTTGGGGGCGTAGGCCATGGTCTCGGGGTCCCGGTCGTGCCACTGGATACCGGTAATCTTTTTGATTCCTGCTTCCTGTAGTTTCTTGGGATCACCCTTGGGGATCATGCTGCTGATCCCCTTGCCTTTTGGTACCAGAGGCTGCAAAGCCCCGGCAGCTTCACGGGACACGGCCTGCCCTTTATGGTTTTTGCCGGCTGCCACCAGAAACGGTGCCAGCATCCCCTTGTGGGCGGTAGCCTTGTCGGCAGCCTTGGGATCACCCAGGTGGCAGTCCACGCAGCTCGGCTTACCCTTCATACCCACTTCCCGATCGACCTGAGCCGGGTCAAGGTACATCGCCTCGGCCCCCAGCTCTTTCAGTTTGGCCCGGTCGCTGTGGCAGGTAACACAACTTGAACCTGCATCAAAGCACCACGCAACAGAGCCTGTCAGTAGCAGGATCAGCAGCAGCCCGATTGTCCTCATGATATCCTCCTTGAGATGTAATTCCACTTCCCCTTCAAGACGCGACCTTTGTGGTTCGTCTTCGGCCCACCGATTACACTGCAGGTACACACTGCGTCGCCGAACTCTTCACCGCCTTGCTGTCATCCTTGAACGGGAACCGGACTATGAAACCGATTATAAACTTACATAATGTGTGCCACATTTAAAACATCAGTTATTTAAGATTGTTGCGTAATGGCTAAAAATGGCGTAGGTTGTTTGGGTGCAATTTGCACCTGATTCTGCCGGATCTGTCCTTGCTTTTGGGTGCAAACTGCACCATGGAGTTGCCATGCAACGACTCGGAATTCGCCGCAAGACCTTGATTGCCCTGTTAGGC
The DNA here is from genome assembly GCF_015239775.1 of Trichlorobacter lovleyi. NCBI lineage: Bacteria > Pseudomonadati > Thermodesulfobacteriota > Desulfuromonadia > Geobacterales > Geobacteraceae > Trichlorobacter > Trichlorobacter lovleyi. The sequence goes on along the minus strand of NZ_CP058409.1, from coordinate 2,781,196 downwards.
GTGGCCGTGCCTGCCCTGATTGCCTTCTCTGCCCTGATTATCCTGACCACCGCCCATATTCTGCAGCAAAACGCCGGGCGCCAGGTCAGCTCCCTGGCCACCCGTTCTGCCCAGGGGTTGGCAGAACTGGTAGATCATTCACAGACAACCTTGCGCACCATGGCTGCCTCGCCTGAGCTTGACGCCTTCCGTGCTGCCGCACGTGCGGGCAACCAGCTGCAGCTGAAAACCGTGCTTGGACGGATGGAACAGAGCTTCCTGGGCTGGCAGAAGCTTGATCCCACCCTGCAGGCGATCCGCCTGATTGATCCGGCCGGGCATGTGCTGGTCAAGGTCAAGGAGGGCAAGCTTAATCAGGCGGTTGGCCCCCCGCAGTTGCCCTACCGGATGCCGATGGTGCACTTTGTCGGCGGCAGGGATTTCTTCCAGTCTGCCCTGCAGTTGCCGCAGAACAGCATCCTGATCTCGAATCTTGAACGTGGCAAGGTTGATGAAGAAGAGGCGTTCTGCCCGGCCATGGTCCGGTTTGCCATTCCGTTGCTGGCTGATCATAAGCGGGTCGGGGTACTGGTGATCAATGTCTGGGGTGAACAGGCCGGCCGGCTGATCAACCGAGCCATTGCGGAGGAGGAAGGTAATGCCTTTCTGATTGAACGTAACCCTGCAGACAAAAGCCGCAACGGCATCTATCTCTTCCACCGGGACACTACCTGTGAGTTTGGCGACCAGACCGGCAGTCATCGTACCGTCCTGAACGATTATCCCCCGGAAATTACCACGGCCTGGCTGACCAGCGACCACGGGGTCACCCGTGACCCCCGCAGCCGGGATATGCTGGCCCATGCCTTCTATTCTCCCTATGGCCGCCAGGATCGCGGCTGGGTGGTGGTGGTCAACGCCAGGCGGGATTTCTTTCTGGAACCGCTTGCCACCATCGGGCGTCTGACCGGTCTCTGGGCCGTGGTGGTGGTGATCCTGGCAACGGCGGTCTCGCTCTTTTTTGCCCGTTCCTTAACCCGCCCGCTGCAGGGGGTGGTGGACGGGGTGCGCCGGATGGGGCAGCAGCCGCAGGAGCGGATCAGGATTGCTGCTGGTGACGAAGTCGGCTTTCTGGCCACCGAGATCAACCGGATGGCTGATGCCATGCAGGAACAGGCCGAAGAGAAATTGCGGGTGGAGGAACAGATCCGCACTACCGAAAAACTGGCCTCCATTGGTGAGATGGCAGCCGGACTGGCCCATGAGCTGAACACGCCGCTGGGGAATATCAAGGCCCTGGCACTGCTGGCTCGCAAAGGGGTCGCCCAGGGCGGCTGTGACCGGGAATCGTTGCAGGGGGATCTGGATGATATCGCTGATCAGGCCAGTAAATGCAGCAGCATCATCGGCGGCCTGCTCAGCTTTGCCCGGCGCTCGGAAGGTATCCCTGCCAGCCATGATCCGTTAACGCTAGTGCAGGATGCCTTTGCCCTGGTCCGCTTACGCGCTGAAAAACAGCAGGTCACCCTGCAGTGTGCTGAAACAGGCCGTCTGCCCCGGCTGTGTGTCGATGGCGACCAGTTGCGTCAGGTCTTTGTCAATATCCTGCTGAACGCCATTGATGCAACGCCGGGCGGGTCGGTAACGGTTTCGGTGCTGGCAGAGGCGGATCGGATGCTGTTCCGTTTTTGCGACACCGGCAGCGGCATCCAGGCCGAGCATCTCGACCGGATCTTTGACCCGTTTTTTACCACCAAAGAGGTGGGGCAGGGGACCGGGCTGGGGCTCTCGGTCAGCTACGGCATGCTGCAGGGGATGGGTGGGCGGATTGAGGTTGCAAGCCAACCCGGAACAGGAACGACCTTTACCGTCATACTGCCCCTGCACGTGGCAACGGAGGACAGCCTATGACCAGAGTGCTCGTGGTTGATGATGATCCCCTGGCCTGTAAGATTCTGACCCGCATGCTGGGGCCGGATTATCAGGTGCACAGTTTCAGCAATGGCGCCGATGCGCTGGAGCATTTCAGCCGTCACGGTGCTGATATTGTCCTGACTGATCTGAAGATGCCGCGCATGGGGGGACAGGAACTGCTGGAACAGCTGATCAGGCTCGATCCGCAGGTGATAGTCTTTGTGATTACCGGCCATTCTTCCCTGGAAAGCGCGGTTACTGCGGTCAAGCAGGGGGCCTACGATTTTATTGCCAAGCCGTTTGATCCTGATGATGTCCTGTTGCGGATCAACCGGGCGCTCAAGGAACGACGGCTTGAAGACGAGGTTGCGCTTTATCGCAGTGAACAGGAACGCCAGCGTTCACGTCACATCCCGCTCACCGGCAACCCCCAGATGCAGCAATTGCTTGATCTGGCCAGACGGGCGGCCCGCACTGACAGCACGGTACTGATTCAAGGTGAGACCGGGGTTGGCAAGGAACTGGTGGCACGGGCGATCCATCTCTGGTCGCCCCGCAGAGAGCAGCCCTTTGTGCCGGTCAACTGTGGTGCCCTGTCAGAGGGGGTGCTGGAAAGCGAGCTGTTCGGCCATGAAAAAGGGGCCTTTACCGGCGCCCATGCCCGGCGGATCGGCTATTTCGAGCTGGCAAGCCGTGGTACCCTGTTTCTGGATGAGATCGGCACCACCAACAACGCCTTTCAGGTGCGGCTGCTGCGGGTGCTGCAGGAACGGGTGGTGCAGCGGGTCGGTGGCGGCATGTCGATCCCGGTTGACAGCCGGATCATCGCTGCCACCAACCGGGATCTGGAAGAGGAGGCCCGACAGGGCAGGTTCCGCACAGATCTCTACTACCGGCTGGGGGTGGTTACCCTGCGGGTACCGCCCCTGCGGGAGCGGCCTGAGGATATCCGTCTGCTGGCGGAACATTTTCTGGCCGGGCACGGGGCCATTAATCCCCGTATCACCACCATTACGCCGGCTGGCATGCGGCTGCTGGAACAGTATGATTACCCCGGCAATGTGCGGGAGCTGGAGAACATCATCGAGCGGGCCATGATCCTGGAAACCGGCACAGAACTGACCCCGGAAAGCCTGCTGATCGGCTGCGGAAATGAACCTAGCAGTGTGGATGAAGGGGAGTCACTGCGGATTGACGAGGCAGAACAGGAACATATCCTGCGGGTGCTGAAGAGTTGCAATGGCCGTAAACTGGAGGCAGCCCGCCTGCTGGGGATTAATAAAACAACCCTCTGGCGCAAGATGAAGCGGTACGGGATTGGTGAGGAGTAGCCGGTTTTTGCGGTGCAGCATGTACCGCCTGTGATAGTGAAATCAGGTTTTTCTGGTATGCTGTGGAGGAGCTTGAGTTTTATGAACCGTCACCATAGATGCAGCCTGGGGTGTTGATTAAGTAGTTTAGCCCTGAGAAGATGGAGGATGATAAATGCAAAATGAAGATAGAAACATAGATCTTATCGGTCTCGGCAAGTTAGCTAAGTCCATTCCGGATGATGTTTATTTGCAGGCCTCTGAAACCGTAACGAGTACATTTGAAAAACTGATCGCTCCAATCACTGAAACCACAAGTGGCTTTGGTCGGTATATCAAGCAGAAGTTTGACAATATGGTAGATGTAGAGAAATCCTTGCTGACGTACGCAATTAACAACGCCCGGATAAAAATTGAGAATCAAGGCAGAAAAATTACAATACCAGCGAGTCCAAAATCTTTCATAAGAGCAATGGAAGAGACGTCAAAAGAGGTCGATCCGTTGTTAAATATCTTATGGACAAATTTGCTTGCATCACAATTGAGTGATGATAGGTGTCATCCTTTTTTCGTCGACATTCTGTCAACATTGAGTTCGAAAGAAGCACTGCTTCTTGCGAGATTAAAACCATTCGAACATATTGGAAATATTTCAAATAACGTCTTGATTCGGCCTCATAAGATTCGAAAATGGGCCACTGAAAACAAAGGAGAGCTGAATGATTGGGATTTGTCCTGTAGCATCTTATGTGAATTTGGACTTACAAATTACTTGGCACCTGAAACACATAAGCCAGGAGACGGCAACGTTTTATTATATCTGACATACGTTGGCAAAGAATTCCTTGATGTTGTTTCGGGATAAGGTCTAACACCGCTCACTACACCCGACAAGCGGGTGAGCGGCTATCCGTTGAATGGAAAAAGAAATGACAGATAGCAAAAGCAAATGGCAAACAGATGAGTTGGTAGCAACCTTTCTGCAAGGTGTTCGTGGAGCAATTCCCGCTGCCGGATTACAACTCGAAATAATCAATCAGATCATACAGTCTTGGTGTCCCCGTCCTCGACGTATACTTGATCTTGGGTGCGGAGATGGAACGCTTGGGGAATTCCGGGGACACCATATTTAATTCGTGGTGGAACAAGCGCAAGACAAGTAACCATGCATGGAAGGTGTCTGTGAAGGATAGTGTTGATCGAAATTATAACCTTGATAGCAAAAAAACTCATCAGGAAGAAATAAACCACGGCGATCCTGAAATACTGATGCAGGTGCTGAGGGGCAGGGGCGAGGCATGAATAATACACCTGTATCTCTGATTAGCGTACCGGAAGGTTGTGCCGACTGGCTTATGGAGTTGAAAAGTCGTATTCATTCGGCTCAACAGCGTGCCACACAGGCGGTCAAACGTGAACTGGTGCTGCTCTACTGGCAGATTGGTCGTGACATTCTGGCCCGGCAGGCTGAGCAAGGCTGGGGAGCCAAGGTGATTGAACGGCTGGCCCATGACCTGCTCACCGCGTTTCCTGACATGCAGGGATTCTCGCCCAGAAACCTCAAATACATGCGTGCTTTTGCGGAGGCGTGGCCGGATGCGCAATTTGTGCAAGAGGTGCTTGCACAATTGCCTTGGTATTCCGGGAACAGTTTGCTTAATGCATGAACAACATTTATTTTACAGACTTGCGCCTGTCTGTATGGTCCAACTTAAAATCTCCGAATATAGTCTTGACGTTATATAGCTTGCAGGCTATTTTAAGAAAAAGGGAAAAACGTGCTCTGGAAAATTGTAACGGTTGAATACTTTGATGATTGGTTTTTGGGGCTAGATGCTTCAGAACAACAAGATGTGTTGGCCGCCATATTCGTGCTTGAGCAATACGGCCCGACCTTGGGCAGGCCGCACGTTGATAGTCTCAAAGGCACAGACAAGGTAAAGAACCTGAAAGAGCTTCGCGTACAACACAAAGGTAAACCGTACCGGGTGTTTTTTGCCTTTGATCCTCTCCGTCAGGCGGTGATGCTATGTGGCGGCGACAAAACCGGCAATAAACAATTTTACGAATCCATGGTCCCTGTTGCAGAGCGTGAATTCCTGAACTATCTGCAAGAATTGGAGTAGGTTATGGCAAAGCAACTTTCAGAATTAATAAAAAAAGTAGACCCGACCGTTGTGGCAGCAGCACGTACTCAAGCGGATCAGGAGATTTTTGAACTTCGTCTTGCTCAATTGCGCCAAACGGTTGAGATGTCACAACATGATCTGGCGGAAGCACTCGGCATATCCCAGCCATCTGTTGCCAATCTGGAAAAACGCGGTCATGAAGTTAAAATTTCTTCTCTCAAACGCTATGTTGAGGCACTTGGCGGGAAATTATCTCTGGATGTAGAACTGGCTGATGGGCGTCATATCGGTATAACCGTTTAGTATTCAGGATGGAAAGTCAGTACAGCTCGTACTTCAGCAGCCTGCACTCCAACGGTCCGTTAAACAGCACAAAACGGCGGGAAGGCTTCAGCCCCACCAGTTTTGCCAGCTCCAGATCTCCGGCCAGCAGATAGGCGGTCCAGCCGGTGAAGCGGCGCTTGAATACCTCGCCGATCTTGCGGTACAGCAGTTCCAGTTCCCGCTTGTCTCCCATCCGTAGGCCGTAGGGCGGGTTCATCACCAATATCCCCTGATGGCCGCATGGTTCGGATTCCTCAAACGGCTTGCGGTCAAAGGCCACCTGATAGGCCAGCCCGGCCCGTCGGGCATTCTCCCGGCAGGCAATGATGGCCCGTGGGTCCTGATCATAGCCCAGTACCGGCACCTCCAGGCTTTCGGCCGCCTTGGCCTGTTCCTCGTGCAAGACCTGCTCCCACAGCCTGCGGTCAAAATCCCGCCAGCGCATCAGGCCAAACTCCCGTCCTGCACCGGCCACCTGATCCAGGGCAATGGCTGTCCCCTCCAGCAGGAGGGTGCCGGAGCCGCACATCGGGTCAAGCAACGGGACGCTGCCGTCCCAGCCGGTATGCAGCATGATGGCGGCGGCCAGGGTTTCACGCAGGGGGGCGTCGTTACGGTCCAGGCGCCAGCCGCGCCGGTCCAGCGGGTCGCCGCTGGCATCCAGTGAGACGCTGGCCTTGTTTTTGGCTATATGCAGGTTGATCCGCAGATCAGGTGCCTTGGTGTCGATATTGGGGCGGCTGCCGGTTGTCTCCCGCAGCAGGTCAACAATGGCATCCTTGGCCTTGAGCGCGGCAAAGTGGGAGTGGGTTAGTGCCGAATCGCGCACGGTGCAGTCCACCGCCAGGGTCATGTCTGGGGTCAGCAGCTCGCCCCAGGCAAGGCTGCGCATGCCGTCGTACAGCTCCTGCGGTGATCCGCAGGGGAACTGCCCCAGTTGCAGCAGTATCCGGCTGGCGGTCCGCAGCTGTAGCAGGCTGCGGTAGAGGGTGTTGCGGCTGCCGCTGAAGCTGACGCCGCCCCGCACCACAGTAATCCCTGTTGCCCCCAGGCGTCCCAGCTCTGCTGCCGTCAGTTCTTCCGCCCCCAGCGGCACCGTGGCAAACAGGGTGAGCAGGCCGTCCGGTTGTCTGGTGGCGCTGCCTTTCCGGCGGAGTATGGTGCGTTGTTCAGTCATGATCCGATCCTTTGCTGCCATGCCGCTTCAACCTGACGACGGGTTTCCTCCAGGCTGGAACTGTTGTCGATGACCACCACGCCGAAGCGTTCTTTTTCTGCCAGCGGCATCTGGGCCGCTATGATCTGTTCTGCCTGCTGTCTGCTGCAGCCGTCGCGGGCCATCAGGCGCGCCAGCTGTACCTCGGGCCGCACGGTTACCACCCAGATCTCATCCACCCGGTCGGTGGCCCTGGCCTCAATCAGCAGCGGTGCCATATAGACCACCACGCGGGAGCCGCGGCAACGTGCCTGCTCAATCTGCTGCAGGGCAAGCTCCTTGATGGCCGGGTGCAGGATCGCCTCAAGCTGCTGCCGCCTGGCAGGCTCGTTAAAGACCAACTCCCGCACTGCCTGACGGTTCAGGCTGCCATCCGGCAGCAGGGCCTGCTGTCCGAACAGCTCCACAATCCGTTGCAGGGCTGCGGTGCCCGGTGCCACCGCAGCGCGGGCAAGCTGATCCGCATCAATCACCTCTGCACCATGTTCGGCCAGGAATGCCGCAACACTGCTCTTGCCGGTGGCGATACCGCCTGTCAGTCCGATAGTCAGCATGACGCAATAGTAGCAGAGCATACCGGGGCTGACCAGATTTTTCCCTTGAGTTGGCAGGGCTGATAGTGTAAAAGATTTGTTTCACGGGCGGTTAGCTCAGCTGGATAGAGTGTTGGCCTCCGAAGCCAAAGGTCGTTGGTTCGAATCCAATACCGCCCGCCAAATCAGCACAAAAGGGGACCATTGGTCCCCTTTCTATTTCATGCTGCGGAGGTGTCCCATGGCCAGAGGTGGTTTTGAACTGTCTGATGCCGTAGCACCGCTGGTCATCCGTATCCCGCTGGGGCTGATCTTTCTTGCCCATGGTTCGCAAAAGCTGTTCGGCCTGTTTGGCGGCAGCGGTCTGACGGCAACCTTTGCCACCTTTGAGCAGAAACTGGGGGTCCCGCCGATCTTTACCCTGCTGGCGATCATTGCCGAGTTTGGCGGTGGCCTGGGGGTGCTGACCGGGTTCCTGACCCGTGTGTCGGCAGCCGGTATCGCCTCGGTGATGGCGGTGGCGATCTATAAAGTACACTGGGCCCATGGTTTCTTTCTGAATGCCAATTGTGTCTCCGGACGCGGCCACGGTATCGAGTTCACGCTGGCCCTGCTGGGGATGGCGGTTTACCTGATGGTGGCCGGTGGCGGCAAGTGGTGTATTGATCGCCTTATTTTCAGGGCCTAGCAACATCAATCAACCTATCAGGCGGGCTTTTGGCCCGCCTTTTCTGTGTAAGGAGTCGTAGCGTGGAAGCTATGTTTAACCAGGAAGAAGTCAATAAACGGCGTACCTTTGCCATTATCAGCCACCCTGACGCCGGTAAGACCACCATCACCGAAAAGCTGCTGCTGTTCGGCGGCGCCATCCAGCAGGCCGGTGAGGTGCGGGCGCGCAAATCCGGTCGCCATGCCACCTCGGACTGGATGGAGCTGGAAAAGCAGCGTGGCATCTCCGTTACCTCGTCGGTGATGAAGTTTACCTATGACGGCTTTGAGATCAATCTGCTGGATACCCCCGGTCACAACGACTTTTCCGAGGATACCTACCGGGTGTTGACCGCCGTTGACTCGGCCCTGATGGTGATCGATTCGGTCAAGGGGGTGGAGAGCCAGACCAAGAAGCTGCTGGATGTCTGCCGTCTGCGTGACACCCCGATCATGACTTTTATGAACAAGCTTGACCGGGAAGGGCAGGAACCGCTGGACCTGCTGGATGATGTGGAAAAGAATCTGGGGATGCAGACCGCTCCCATGACCTGGCCGATCGGCATGGGTAAGCGCTTCCGTGGCACCTATCACCTCTACAGTAAAGAGGTGCTGCTGTTTGATCCTGATGCCGAACATGGGGTCGGCCGCGTTGTGACCGTGCAGGGACTGGATGATCCGCTGCTGGATGAACTGCTGGGCAGTCAGGCCGAAGAGCTGCGCAACGACGTGGAGCTGCTGGAAGGGGCAGCCCATCCCTTTGATCTGGATGCCTATCTGGCAGGGCGTCAGACCCCGGTCTTTTTCGGCAGTGCCATCAACACCTTCGGGGTGCAGCAACTGCTGGATACCTTTGTCCAGAATGCCCCCCACCCCCGGCCCCGTGCCACCACCACCCGGCTGGTTTCCCCCTATGAGGAACCGTTTTCCGGCTTTGTCTTCAAGATTCAGGCAAACATGGACCCGGCCCACCGCGACCGGATCGCCTTTTTCAGAATCTGTTCGGGACGCTTTGAACGTGGCATGAAGGTGCGCCACCTGCGTCTGGGGCGTGATTTCCAGATCAGCAATGCCACCATCTTCATGGCCCAGGATCGCAGCAATGTGGAAGAGGCCTTCCCCGGTGACATCATCGGCATTCACAACCATGGCACCATCAAGATCGGTGATACCTTTACCATGGGAGAGGAGATGAAGTTTACCGGTATCCCCAGCTTTGCGCCGGAACATTTTCGCAAGGTGCGGCTGCTGAACCCGATGAAGTCCAAGGCCCTTGAGAAAGGGCTGGTGCAACTGGCTGAAGAAGGTACCACCCAGGTCTTTAAGCCGATCTTCGGTGCGGAGTGGGTGGTTGGTGCGGTAGGTATCCTGCAGTTTGAGGTGGTTCTGCACCGGCTGGAGTTTGAGTACGGGGTCAAGATCGCCTATGAACCGGTGGCCTATGCCACGGCCCGTTGGGTAACCGGTGAAAAGAAGTTGATCGAGGATTTTGAGAAGAAAGAGAAGATGAACCTCTATATTGATGGTGAGGGCAAGCTGACCTACATGGCAGGCAGTCAGTGGCGTCTGGATAACACCATCGAAAACTGGCCGGAGCTGGAGTTTCACGCCACTTCAGAGCATAGTTAAAATGGTCTTTTTCCGATTCCAACTCAAGGCACTATCTTTGTTGGCTCGTCCTCGGCTCCTCGATGTACTGAGTGTACACCTGCGTCGCCGATCTCCTCGCCGCCTTGATATCATCCTTGATTTGAAATCGGAATTTCTTCCAGACCCATGATAAAAAATCCTCGTTTCAGTTCAAGGTGAAACGGTAGAAAACATGCAAAACTATTCCTTTAAAGCAACCTGGCGGGCGATGACCGATCTGCCCACGGATCACTTCCCTCTGATCCTGCCTGATGTGCATAAGGTCGCTGCCTTTTTTGTCCTGCGGCGCCTGAAACGGTTGGGCTACTCCAACTGCCGGGTGGACAGCAGTGCCAAAGGGCTGGTGGTGTATGCCCAAAGATAAAAAAGGCGGCCAGTTCTCAGCTGGCCGCCTTTTTGTTGCTGTATAACGGGATCTGGCTAGCCCATGAACTTGCCAATCTCGTAGCCGATCTGTCCCAGCGGCAGCACTTCATCAGCCACCCCGCCATCCACACAGGCCTTGGGCATGCCGTAAATGGTCGAGGTTGCTTCATCCTGTACCAGGGTCACTCCTCCTTTTTGTTTCAGCAACTGCATCCCCTTGAAACCATCATTGCCCATGCCGGTTAAGACCACCCCCAGCATGGAGCCTGCCGTGGCCTCTGCCATGGAAGAGATCATCAGGTCTACGGAAGGGATATAGACATACTGGGGGTAGGCCGAGGTCGGAGCTGTCTTGACCACCAGGCCGCCGGCGCCGCGTACCACCTGGGTATGCATGCCTCCGGGCGCGATCAGGATGGTACCCGGTTTGATCGCTTCACCATCAACCGCCTCTTTGACCGTGATGGAACACTTGGCATTCAGGCGGTCGGCATAGGGACCGGTAAAGGCCTTGGGCATGTGGATCGCCACCACGATACCGTAGGGGAAGTTCATCGGGATGCGGGAGATGACCTCCTGCAGTGCCACCGGACCGCCGGTTGAGGCGCCGATGCCGACATGGGTGATTTTTTTGGAATGGATCTTTGAGGTCTTGACGGCTGCCCGGGGGGGCGGCGCAGCCAGCGTGCCCGGACGGGGCATGCTCAAACCGCTTGCCGGACGCAGGATGCGGGAACGGGTCGCTTCACGAACCTTTTTGAGCAGTTCATCACGGAAGATGTTCTGGGCATCGGATGAATCGGTGACGTTTTTAGGGATATAGTCCAACGCCCCGGCGTCCAGCGCCTCAAAGGTTGCCTTGGCCCCTTCGTTGGTAAGGGTGGAAACCATCAGGACCTTGGTGGGGGCCTTGGCCATGATCTGTTTCAACGCAGAAATCCCGTCCATACGCGGCATTTCAACGTCCATGGTGATCAGGTCGGGTTTCAGGGCAATTGCCTTTTCAACCCCCTCAACCCCGTCACTGGCTGTGCCGACGACCTCGATGGAGGGCTCTTTGACCAGAATGCCACGAATCGCCATCCGCATGAAGGATGAATCATCAACAATCAGAACACGGGTCTTGCTACCCGACGTTGGAGAAAACATCATGCCTCCGTTGGTTATTCCTTGGAAAATATGGACGCTACCAGCTCTTTGACATCAGGTACGGCATCATCCAGCTCGTAGCAGAACCGTTCAATATCAAGCTGTGCAAGGTTCGGGTGCTGCTCTTTCAGTATGGCCCAGCCTTCCTCTTCAGACAGGTTGAAACTGGCCCAGACATTGCCGCCATAGTAGAGGTCCCTGACCGAACAGAACAGGTCCGCCAGGTTGACAATAGCACACAACACCGGATCATTGCTGGCCTCACGCGGGGTGTGGTGGTACAGGATCACTTCACGGTAGGCCTCAGGAAAATTCCATTTTTCTGCGATGCAGTAGCCGATTTCGTTGTGGGTGGTCGAGAACGCCTCCTGCTCCAGATCAATCAGACGTACCGGACGGGTCTTGATGGTCGTCAGAATCTGGGCAAAGGTCTCGGGCTGATAGTAACTCAGCACCACTTCGCCGATATCATGCACAATACCTGCGAGATAGGCCTTCTCAATGTCGGCGTAGCGGATTTTTTCGGCAATGATCTTGGATACCATGCCGACGCCGAAGGCATGGGCCCAGAAGGTGCTGATGTCAATCACGCCACCCTTGTCTTCAAAGGCGCTGATGAACGAGGAGGTCAGGGCGATTTCCTTGATATGACGAATGCCAAGGTAGACCAGTGCACGCTTGAGCGAGGTGATTTCCTGGGAGGGACGATAGATGGGTGAATTGACCATCTTCATGACCCGTGCGGTCATGACCTGATCGGTCAGCATCAGGTCTGCCACCTTGTCTACATTGACATCCGGGTCGTCAAGCAGCTGCAGTACCTGGGTTGCCACAACCGGAATCGTGGGCAGGTCATCGATCTTGGCCACCATCTGGCGGGCTGTTTCCAACATTGCCTGTTTATCCATCGTGGGATCCCCCGCTATTTCTTATAACCAAAACCGCCTGGAAAATGAACGGTCTTGAACTTGTCATTTACGCCGTGAAGGGATTCGGACTGGCCAACAAAGAAGTATCCGTAGGGTTGCAGGTTGTTGTAAAAGTGCTGTACAACCTTTGATTTTGACGCGAGGTCAAAGTAAATCAGGACGTTGGCGCAGAAGATGAAGTCGAAGCTCTTCATGAAGACCATCTTGGTGTCATCGTACAGGTTCATCTTGTTGAAGGTGACAAATTTTTTGACATCCGGTGAGAGGATGAACTTGCCGGCATCCTCCTTGAAATATTTCTTCTTGTACAGATCCGGCACGTTACGGACCGAGTAGGCGTTGTAAATCCCCTCTTTGGCCTGGGCAACCACGGTCTCGTTGATGTCGGTACCGATGATCTCGATGATCCAGTCCTTGAGGATGGTGGCACGCTTTTCCAGCAGGATCATGGCCAGGGTGTAGGCCTCTTCGCCGGATGAGGAGGCGGCAGACCAGATTCTCAGTTTCCGGAACCCCATTTTGCCTTTGGCTTCAACGATCTCCGGCAGGAATTTGGTCTCAATGGCGTTCAATTGAGGCACACAGCGGAAGAAGTAGGTTTCGTTCGTGGTGACTTCATCAAGCAGAAAACGCAGTTCTTCACCACCACGGGGGGATTTGAGCAGGCCGTAATAATCCATGGCGCTCTTGGTGCCGGTGGCCTCCATCCGTTTGGTAAGACGGCTTTCAAGGAAATATTTTTTTGTGGTGTGGAAGTACATCCCGCACAGATTATAAATAAAGTCTCGTAGTAGTTCGAAATCCTTATCAGATATAGCCACGTTACGTCCCTCTTTCGTGTTAAGCTGATGCTTTAGCGCCCGCCGGACGCCCCTTCGCCGCCATCAACCATGCCGACCGGGTCAACAATCAAGGCAACCCGTCCATCCCCCAGAATGGTTGAGCCGGCAATACCGGTGACATTGGCCAGGTACTTGCCCAGTGACTTGATGGCCACTTCCTGCTGTCCCACCAGGCGGGTTACCACCAGACCAACCCGTTTATCCGCAGAACCGATCACGACGATGTAGCAGAAGTTATCCTGTTCACGGCTACGCCTGACGTTGAAGACCTGCTCCAACCGGACCAGCGGCAGCACCATATCGCGCAGTTTAAGAACTTCCTGGCCGCCAATCACGTGAAACTCCCGTTGATCAACCCGCAGGGTCTCAAGCACCGAGGCCAGTGGAATAGAGTAGATCTCACCCTCGACCTCGACCAGCAGCGATTGAATGATGGCCAGGGTCAGGGGCAGGCGCAGGATAAACTCTGATCCCATCCCTTTTTCACTCTTGATCTCAATCAGGCCGTTCAGTTTTTTGATGTTGGTCTTGACCACATCCATGCCGACGCCGCGTCCCGACAGGTCGGATGCCTTGTCTTTGGTTGAAAAGCCCGGCAGGAAGATCAGGTCGAACATCTCACGCTGGCTCATGGCAGCCAACTGGTCTTCGGTAATCAGACCCTTTTCAATTGCCTTGCGTCCGACCCGTTCCGTATCAATCCCGCGGCCGTCATCCTTGATGCTGATAATGATTGAGTTGCCTTCATGTACTGCGGCAAGCACCAGGGTGCCGGTGCGCGGTTTTCCGGCTGCCATCCGCTCCTCCGGCGTTTCCAGACCGTGGTCCATGGCGTTGCGGATCAGGTGGATCAGGGGGTCGCCGATTTCATCAACAACAGAGCGGTCAAGTTCGGTCTCTTCGCCAAAGATCTGCAGATCCACCTCTTTGCCGAGGTCGCGGGCCAGGGAACGGACAATGCGGGGAAACTTCTTGAAGACCTTTTCCACCGGGATCATCCGCATCTTCAGGACCTGCATCTGCAGCTCCGAGGTGACAAAATTCATCCGTTTTGCCAGCTTGCCGAACTCTTCACTGAACAGGATGTGGTCCGAGGTGCCGCCCTGCAGATCCTGATTGAGCTGGATCATTCGGTTGCGTTCCAGTACCAGCTCGCCGACCTGGTTCATCAGATCGTCAAGGCGCTTGACATCGACCCGGACGGTGGTGTTGTCGGAAAGGTCGTCGCCGCCTTTTTCCCCGCCCTTTGGAGGGGCCGGTTTTTTAGCAGCTTCAGGGGCAGGGCGGGCCGGCGCGGGAGGCATTGCCGCTGCCGGCGCAGGTTGTGCGGCAGGTGGCGGTTCCGGCTGTGCCGCCGGTGTTTCGGCTGCCGCCGGCTGTTCCTCTGCCACGGTTGTTGCCGGGGGCTCCGTTGCCGCCGGTTGAGCCGGGGCTGCCGGCTGCTCGGTAAGCAGGGGGATCAGTTTGTTGATGGTCTCGTTGATCTCGCGATCAACGATTTCGCCGCCCTTGATATCTGCCACCAGTGTCTTAACCAGGTCTGTCGCCTCAAGCACGACATCCATGATCTCTGAGGTCAGCTGCAGTTCACCCTTGCGGAGGCGATTCAGGACGTCCTCGGTTTTGTGGGTGACCCGAACCAGCAGATCGAATCCCAAAAAGCTGGATGCGCCTTTTACGGTGTGGATGGAGCGAAAGATCCGGTTCATCAGCTCCGGGTCATCAGAAGACTTTTCCAACGCAATCAGGTCGTCGTCGAGCTTCTCCAGAAGTTCAGTCGTTTCTGCCAGAAATCCTTCAAGAAGTTCCTGGTCTTCACAATCAATGGGCATTGCTCACCTCGCCGTGCTGAGATGGTAGTGAAAGGTAACAGCGCATGTTGTTACAAAGTGCCGAAAAGCTGGCGCTCATCCTGGGAGAACATCTTCTGCAGATCAAGCAGAACCAGTAAGCGCTCGGCCTGATTGATCACACCGGCAATGCATTCCTGATCAATACCGCTGGTTACGACGGCCGGGGAGGGCTGGATTTCGCTGCTGGATATCCGGATTACCTCTGAAACGGCATCCACGATAAAGCCCATCAGCTCTCCTTCAACATCCATGACCATGATGCGGGTCTGTTTGTCGTATTCCACCTCAACCAGGCCAAAACGGCGCCGCATGTTGATGATCGGAATAACCTTGCCACGCAGGTTGATCACACCTTCAACATAGTGAGGGGTGTTGGGTACCCGTGTGATACTGGGCATTCTGATGATTTCACGCACCTTCAGGACGTCAACGCCATATTCTTCGTTGTCCAGGTTAAAGCTGACCAACTGAATCAGTTCACCATGGTCACCAGCGCGTGCCTCGTTGGCGTTCATCGGCACTAGGGCATTGGACATGGACAACCTCCTTCTGGATCTGACTTTTAAGGTTAATTTGTACGACTGATTACATACAGATACGGATATGCTTCTATCACCTGACATGACACAGGTTGAGATCGTGTATATGTATCATGCAAGCCGTAGCGGTGCAAGCTTGAGGCGAACAGAATGTTTGTTTTTATTATCGGTTGCTTCATAGTACAAATTGTTCATCTGAAGACGTGGGTCAGTTTATTGACATAGGGACTGGTTGCGCCGTATACTATACCCCTACTCAGGGCGAAATATGCTTTGTTAAGTTTAAGGGGTTGTTATGACTATGAAAAGCTCGTTCAGAGTGCTGGATGGTGATCGTAAAACCCGTGATCTTGTGTCAGCTTTTCTGACATATAAAGGCTACGAGACCGATATTCTCGATGATAATGCGGATCTTTTTGACACGGCACGGACAACATCACCGCGGATACTGGTTGCCGACCTGGTCTCGCTGTTTGCCAGATCCGCTGATGCACTGCAGCAGATCTGGCAGGTTGACCCCGAACAGGTGGCGATCGTCTATGCCCAATCTGACGCTGCCCGTACACTGCCCCATGACGAACGGCTGATTTTTCTGCCCAAGCCGCTTAACCTTGATGAGCTTGAAAGCGTGGTGATGCGGGCCCTGGAGTACCAGGCCCTGAAAGTCCGGATGCCGGAGCAGCCGGTTGACGAGTACCCTCATTTTCTTTGCTCCACCATCATTGGCAGAAGCCGTCAGATGCTTAATCTGTTTGAGATGATTGAGAAGGTCGCAGAATCCAGTGCGACGGTCCTGATTCAGGGGGAGTCCGGAACCGGCAAGGAACTTGCAGCTCGGGCAATACACCAGCTTTCAAGCCGGAGCAGCAAAAATTTTGTGCCGGTTAACTGCGCCGCTATTCCGGATGACCTGCTGGAGAGTGAGCTGTTCGGGCATGTGAAAGGGTCGTTCACCGGCGCTTATGCCAACCGGGTCGGCCGCTTTGAGATGGCGGACAAGGGCACCCTGTTTCTGGATGAGATTGGTGATATGAAGGCGACCCTGCAGGTCAAACTGCTGCGGGTGCTGCAGGCCAAGGAGTTTGAGCCGGTTGGATCAACCCGCTCCCAGAAGGTGGATGTCCGGATTATTGCCGCATCCAACAAGAATCTGGATGAACAGGTGGCGACCCGTGACTTCAGGGAGGATCTCTACTACCGGCTTTCAGTGATCCCGATTACGATTCCTCCCCTGCGGGACCGGCGTGAAGATATTCCGCTGCTGATCAATCACTTCCAGGGGCAGTTTAACCGTGATCGCCGGCGTCTGGTCAAAGGCTTTACCCGCGAGGCGCTTGAGATGCTCTGTAACTACGATTGGCCGGGCAATGTGCGGGAGCTTGAAAATCTGGTGGAGCGGATGATCACCATGAAGGAAAGCGGGTTTATCACGGTGGATGATCTGCCGGAAAAATACCTGGCCCCCCGTACGGTTGTGCCGCCGCCGCAGTCGGTTTCCGGTTCTGTCCCTGTCGGCAAGGAGCTGCCGCCTGAAGGAATCTGTCTGAACAGTGCCGTTGATGCCTTTGAGAACGGCCTGATCATGCAGGCCCTGCACCGTACCGGCGGTAACAAGAAAGAGGCCGCCGCCCTTCTGAACCTGAAACGGACGACCCTGATTGAGAAGCTTAAGAAGAAAAACCTGCAGTTCCCCTGAACGGGGAGGTACGTATGTCGATCAATGCAACCCAGACCATGTCGTTATTGCAGAGCATGCTGCGGGAACAGTCCCGTCCGGCAGCAGAGCAGACTACAAGCACGGTCTCGTCCCGGTTTTCGGATCGGCTGGATGCCGCCATTGACCGCGGCACGGTACCTGCGGAGGCATCGCCCGAGGCGGTACAGCATGCGGCCGAGTTGCTGCAGCTAACCAGCTTGCGCAGTTCGCTGGAACTGCTGGCAGACCAGCACGAGGCCGATGGCACTGCGGCACTGCCCCTTGCCTCTTTGTCTGCTTCCGGAGCGGCTTCGACCATTTCACCCCTGAACAGCTATCTGGCAAATCTGGCCGACGCTGCAACCCGTCCTGCGGGCCAAACGAACAGACAGGCAGTACCGGAACAGGAAGTTGAACCCGGTCCCAGGGCCCCGGAGCAGGTGGAACGCCGTGCCTCCCGTTTGTCTGATGCATCGCAATCAGGTGCTATTGAACAGACCATCAGCAAGGCTTCACAACGCTATGGCGTTGATGCCGGATTAATCAAGGCGGTCATCAAGGCCGAGAGCAACTTTAACCCTCGTGCGGTCTCCTCTGCCGGGGCGCAGGGCTTGATGCAGCTGATGCCTGCCACGGCCCGCGGGTTGGGGGTCAGTAATTCCTTTGATCCGGAGCAGAATGTGATGGCGGGAACCCGGTTTTTAAAAGGGTTGCTGGACAGATATAATGGCGACCTTGATTCTGCCCTGGCAGCCTATAACTGGGGGCCGGGCAACGTGGATCGCAGGCCGGACCGCCTTCCCCGCGAGACCCGGGAGTATCTGGTAAAGGTGAAGCAATACTATTCGGCATTTACTGCCTGATAGCGGTCTGCCTTACAACAGGTCCACCGGATCGATATCAATTGCCATCCTGACGGTCGCCGGCAGGGACTGCTCCCGGCGGTAGGCGATGAGCAGGCGGCGCAGTGCCGCCCGGCTGGCGTCCTTCAAAAGAATCTGCTGGCGGAAACGCCCCCGCAAACGGTAGAGCGGCGCCGGTGCCGGTCCCAGGATTTCAACCCGCAACCCCAACCTGTTTTTAATGGCACGCAGTACCGTGGCTGACTGCTCGGCCGCTGTGGTCAGACTCATTTCACTGGTGGCTGAAAGTTTGATTGCCGCCAGAAAGCCAAAAGGTGGGTAGTTCAACTCCTGCCGGAACAGCAGTTCTTCCTGATAGAAGCTCTCAAAGTCATGCGCAGCTGCGTAGGCAATCCCGTAGTGATCCGGTGTCATCGCCTGCAGCAGTACCCGCCCCGGCAGCTCTCCCCGGCCAGCCCGCCCTATCACCTGTGAAAGCACCTGAAAGGTCCGTTCCGTTGCCCTGAAGTCCGGCAGATAGAGACTGCCTTCCGCCTGGAGTACGCCGACCAGGGTCACACCGGGAAAGTCGTGTCCCTTGGCGATCATCTGGGTGCCCACCAGGATATCCACCTCGCCGCGTCCAACCTTGTCCAGTATCCGGGCGTGGCCGCCCTTGCCGCTGGTGGTGTCACTGTCCATCCGCGCGATCCGCGCATCCGGGAACCGTTCCTGCAGTTCATGCTCGATCCGTTCGGTGCCTACCCCCATCTCTTTCAGTTCCAGTTCGCCGCAGGCAGGGCAGATGCAGGGGGCCGGCACCTGATAGTCGCAGTAATGGCAGAGGCTCTTTCTGCGCTGGCGGTGGTAGGTCAGGGAGACTGAACAGTTGGGACATTGCAGGTCAGCCCCGCAGGCGGGACAGACCAGCCAGCTGGCAAAGCCGCGCCGGTTCAGAAACAGCAGGCTTTGCTCACCCCGTTCCAGGTTGTCTGCCAGCGCCTCGATCAGTTGGGGGGACAGCGGTGATTCGGCCGTCATGCGGGTGTTGATGATGCTGGTTGCAGGTAAGGGACGGTTACCAACCCGCTCCGGTAGCGACAGGTAGCCCAGCTTCCCCTGCTGGGCTGCAAAGCGGGTGGTGATCAGAGGTGTGGCTGAGCCCAGCAGCACCACGGCCTGTTCCTGCTGCCCCCGTACCAGGGCCAGGTCGCGGGCATTGTAACGCAGACCGTCCGACTGTTTAAAGGAGGCCTCATGTTCCTCATCCACCACAATAATGCCGATCCGCTCCAGCGGGGCAAAGATGGCTGAACGGGCACCGATCACGATCCGCACCTCACCGCGCCGGATGCGGCGCCATTCGTCATAGCGTTCGCCATCGGAAAGGGCGCTGTGCAGTACGGCAATGCCATCGCAGAAGCGGGCACGAAAGCGCTGTACCAGCTGGGGGGTCAGGGATATCTCCGGTACCAGCACCAGGGCGTTCCTGCCGGCCGCCAGGGTGTGGGCGATCCCCTGCAGATAGACTTCGGTCTTGCCGCTGCCGGTAATGCCATGCAGCAGAAACGGGGCAAAACCGTTACCGTCCAGGGCCGTCAGGATGGTTGTCAGGGCCTGTTGCTGGTACAGGGTCAGCGGTTTTGGCGAGTCTTTTGCCACGGTCAGGCCGGCAAAGGGGTCGCGGTAGACCTCACGTTCGTTCATCCGGATCAGCCCAAGCTCCACCAACCGTCGCAGGTTGGGGCTGCATTCACCAAAGCGAGCCTTAAGTTCTGCTGTTGAAACCGGTCCGGACTGGCGCAGAAAAGCGAGGATGTCCAGCCCTTTACCCCTGAGCCTGGCAGGGGCATCAACAGGCAGTGCGCTGAAGATCCGTTCGTGTCGGACCTTCTTGCCGCCGCTTACCGCCTCACCGTCAGCGCTGCTACGGCTTTGCAGGTTGATGCCGGTCGGCAGGGCGGTCTTGAACACCTCGCCCAGGGGGTGCAGGTAGTACTCGGCAATCCAGTGAAAGAAAGCCAGTTCTGCCTCGGTCCAAAGCGGTTCAGGGTCCAGTACATCCAGCAGATCCCTCAGCTGCTGCCCCTCCGGTGGTGTGCTGAAGCGGAGCACGTAGGCGGTTAGCTTGCGTCTGCCAAACGGGACAAAGACGCGCAGCCCCGGTCTCGTCCGGGCGACAAGCGCCTCAGGCACCCGGTAGTGAAAGGTGGTATCCAGGGGGAGCGGAACAACAACCTCAACAGTAACGGGCTGTTTGTCGGCTATGGTCTGATTTTGTTGAGTATGTCCGGTCTCTGTGGTAGTCACGATGACGAGCAGTATCTTTCAGCCACGGCTTGGTGACAAGCGGAAAGTGGTGGGGGGAACCAGAAAACCATGACCCTGTTTCTGCTTGTTTTTCTGATGATCTACGGTGCAGCCCACACCTGGTTTGCGCTGCGACTGCTTCAGGCCTTTCCGGTCCTGAAGAGCTGGTGGCCGTTCCCGGTCGGCTGGTGCCTGCTGATGGTGGCTGCGCCGGTATTGAGCCGTCTGTTGGAGCGGGAAGGGCAGACAACTGCTGCATCTCTGGCTGCCTACGTCGGTTACAGCTGGATGGGGCTGCTGTTTTTGTTTGTTTGCCTGTCAGTGCTGCTGGAGCTGCTGCGACTGCTGTATTGGTCTGCCCATTTCTTCTTGCGGCTGCCGGATGTCGCGCTGCTCGCACCCCGTCCCGGCTTTCTCTGCTGTTTTGGTCTGGCTCTGCTGATCAGCGTCTACGGCTGGTTTGAGGCGGGCAACCTGAAGGTTGAATATCAGCGCGTGGCAAGTTCCAAACTGCCCGGAGGGGCAGCCAGGGTGAGGATTGCCCAGATCTCGGACCTGCATATCGGCCTGATTGTCGGCCCGCGTCAGGTGCAGCAACTTGTGACGGTACTGCAAGGGCTGCAACCTGATTTGGTGGTTGCCACCGGTGATGTCGTCGACGGCCATATCAGTCATCTGGATGGCGTTTCGCAGATGCTGCGCGCATTGCAACCGCCGCTGGGGATGGTGGCTGTGCTGGGTAACCATGAGTATTACGCCGGTCTCGGCTCGTCCCGCCGGTTTCTGGAGCTGTCAGGTTTTCGTCTGCTGCAGGATCAAGCCATGCTGGTCGGCGAACATCTGGCCCTGGTGGGGGTGGATGACCCTGCAGCCAAACGGTTTGGAAAAAGCGGGACCGCTGATGAAAGGCAACTTTTGGGCACTATACCCCATGAGCGGTTTGTGCTGCTGCTGAAGCATCGCCCGGTGGTGGAACCGCACAGTATCGGACAGTTTGATCTGCAGCTTTCCGGGCATGTTCACAAGGGGCAGATCTTTCCGTTTAATCTGCTGACCTGGCTTAATTTTCCGGTACGGGCCGGGATGAACCGGCTGGCGGGTGACAGCCGTCTGTATGTCAGCCGCGGTACCGGCACCTGGGGGCCGCCGATCAGATTTCTTGCCCCGCCGGAACTGACGGTGATTGATCTGGAACCTGATAAAAAATAACCCGTCCTGCTGGCGCTTGCAACAGGACGGGTTAGGGAACGGCACGTGCTGGAACCGGTATTACCAGTATTTTTTTGGTGGCTCGGTATGGCCGACCTTCTTGATCTCACCATCAATAATCTTGAACATGTCACCACTTTCGCAGGTCCAGGCATCCCCTTCTTCCGGCGGGTTCGGGAAGTTGCGGTGCCCCAGAAAGACCTCTTCGTCATCAATAAAGCCGAACCAGTCCAATGATCCGGTCATCCAGATTTTTGTTTTCAGTTCCATATTAAAACAACTCCTTGTTTAGTAAAGAATAGGCTGACTTTCCTGTAAAGCGGCAGTAAATGTCAACGACTTTTTCGTTGCTGCATTTGGGGCTGCAGCTTGACTTTCAGCAGTGGAATGGTTACATCTTTGAAAAGATACCATACCAGTCTGTTTTTGTTTTCTTTATCAGCTAGTAACAGGTGACACCATGCCACATTCCGGGGGCAGGAAACCGTCGTTTGCAGGGCAGTACAACCGGCATCTTGATGAGATGCGCTCTCTCATGCGTACCCTTGACCCGCGGCTGGCCGCTGAGGATGAGGGGAGCCTGAACGCTGCCATGGATATTTATGAAACCGACCGTGATCTCGTGCTGGAGTTTGATCTGCCCGGTATCAGTCCTGAGCATATCAGTCTGACGCAACGTGGCATGGTCTGCGTAATCCAGGTGGAGAAGCTGTCTGAACCCCCGCGTGATCAGGTCCGGTATCTCTGTCTTGAGCGCCACTTCGGCCGGCTGCGCCGCACCGTCAGGCTGCCGGACCTGGTTGATCCCACCCATATCCATGCCGAGTACAGCCGCGGGGTCTTGCGCATCATCTGTCCCAAGGGACGCGAACGTCGTATTTTGATTAAGGAGTTAGCTCGTGAGTAAGTCAGATCAGGAACATACAACTACCGAACCCGCCATCGTGGCAGAAGAGGAACTGCGGATACCGGAACTGTTACCGCTGCTGCCGATCCGTGATGTCGTGGTTTATCCCTTTATGATCATTCCGCTCTTTGTAGGCCGTGAGATGTCGATCAAGGCGGTCGATCAGGCCCTGGCCGGTGACCGGATGATCATGCTGGCGACCCAGCATGACATTGGTGATGAAGATCCGACCCCGGACAAGATCTACAACGTCGGTACCGTGGCCATGATCATGCGGATGCTGAAACTGCCGGACGGGCGGGTCAAGATTCTGGTGCAGGGGCTGGTCAAGGCCAAGATCACCGAGTTTGTCGAGTTCAAGCCGTTCCATACCGTACGGATCGAGCGCCTGGTTGAACCGGCAGCAGTGGATAACCTGGAGACCGAGGCCCTGATGCGTACCGTGCGGGAGCAGCTGGCCAAGATTGCCGAGCTGGGCAAGCAGATCTCGCCCGAGGTGATGGTCATCCTGGAGAATATTACCGATCCCGGCAGTATGGCCGACCTGATTGCCAGCAACCTGGGGCTGAAACTGTCCGAAGCCCAGATGCTGCTTGAGATTGAAGACCCGGTCAGACGTCTGACCAAGGTGAATGACCTGCTGGCCCGTGAGCACGAGATGCTCTCGGTACAGGCCCAGATCCAGAATGCCGCCCGTGAGGAAATGGGTAAAAATCAGAAGGAATACTACCTGCGGGAGCAGATGAAGGCGATCCAGCAGGAGCTTGGCGACCACGACGGCAAGGAAGAGCTGGAAGAACTGCGCAAGTCCATTGAATCAGCAAAGATGCCTGAAAATGTGCAGAAAGAGGCCCTGAAACAGCTGGGGCGGCTGGAGCGGATGCATGGTGACTCCGGCGAGGCCGGGGTTATCCGTACCTACCTGGACTGGCTGATCGAGATCCCCTGGTCAAAGACCACCCGTGATTCGCTGGATATTCTCCGCGCCAAGAAGATCCTGGATGAAGACCATTCCTATCTGGATAAGGTCAAAGAGCGGATTCTTGAGTTTCTGGCCGTGCGCAAGCTCAACAAGCAGATGAAGGGGCCGATCCTCTGTTTTGTAGGGCCTCCCGGCGTGGGCAAGACCTCCCTGGGCAAATCCATTGCACGGGCGCTGAACCGCAAGTTCGTCCGTATCTCCCTTGGCGGCGTGCGTGATGAGGCTGAGATTCGCGGCCACCGCCGTACCTATCTGGGGGCGCTGCCGGGCCGGATTATCCAGGGGATGAAGCAGGCCGGCACCAAAAACCCGGTTTTCATGCTGGATGAGCTGGATAAGCTGGGCTACGACTACAAGGGTGACCCGTCGGCTGCCCTGCTGGAGGTGCTTGATCCCCAGCAGAACAACACCTTTTCGGATCACTATGTCAACCTGCCCTACGACCTCTCCAACGTACTGTTTGTGGCCACGGCCAATCTTAGTGACCCGATCCCCTCGGCCCTCTTTGACCGGATGGAGGTCATTAACATCCCCGGTTACACTGAAGAGGAAAAACTGGAGATCGCCACCCGCTACCTGGTGCCGCGCCAGCTGAAGGACAACGGTCTCAAGGCCAAGCATATTCAGTTTGAAGAAGAGGCGCTCAAGGAGATCATCGCCAAGTACACCCGCGAGGCGGGCTTAAGGAACCTGGAGCGTGAGATCGGCAATGTCTGCCGCAAAGTGGCCCGCAAGATTGCTGAAGGGCACAAGCGCCAGATCAGGATCACTCCTGCCGCAGTGGCTACCTTCCTGGGGGCGGCCAAGTTCCTGCGTGAGGATGAGATGGACAAGAACGAGGTCGGCGTGGTCAACGGTCTGGCCTGGACCTCGGTGGGGGGTGAAGTGCTGCATATTGAGGCCACCACCATGGCAGGCAAGGGGGGGCTGACCCTGACCGGCCAGTTGGGTGACGTGATGAAGGAATCGGTCCAGGCAGCCCTGGCCTATATCCGCTCCCATGGCAGTGAGTTCCATATCAACCCGGACTGGTTCCAGGAAAATGAGATCCATGTGCATGTCCCTGCCGGCGCCGTGCCCAAGGATGGGCCTTCTGCAGGTTGCGCCATGGTCACCGCCCTGGTTTCGGTGCTGACCAAGGTGCCGGTGCGCAAGGATGTGGCCATGACCGGCGAGTTTTCCTTGCGGGGTAAGGTGCTGCCGATCGGCGGACTGAAGGAGAAGATCCTGGCAGCGGTACGGGCCGGTATGAAGATGGTCATCATTCCGGAACAGAACCGGAAAGACCTGGAAGATATCCCGAAAGCGATGCAGAAGAAGGTCAAAATCGTGCCGGTCAAGGAGATCGACGAGGTGCTGAAGCTGGCCCTTGAGAAGTTTCCGATCCCCGCTCCGAAAGCCAAGACGAAAGCGGCCACCCCCAAGGTGGTGGTCAGACCGAGTAAAGAAATCTCAGCGTGAAAGGTCTGGCAGAGCTTGGCGAATTTGGTCTGATTGATCATATCCGCGCCCGCTTCCCCCAGCCCACTGCGCCTGAACTGGGAATCGGCGATGATGCCGCGCTGCTCTCCCCCTCTGCCGGCAGGCAGGTGGTTGTCTCCACTGATCTGCTGGCCGAGGGGGTCCATTTTGATCTGGGCTTTGGCCCGGCACGGCTGCTGGGACGCAAGTCCCTGGCAGTCAACCTTTCCGATCTGGCCAGCATGGGGGCCATCCCCCGCTGGTTCTTTCTCTCTCTGGCGATCCCGTCAGGATTTTCGTCTGAAATCATTGAAGGCTTTCTGGATGGTCTGGCAGAGCTGGCTTGTGAGCACAACTGCATCCTGGCCGGCGGTGATACCTGCGGTTCAAAGGGGGGGCTGACGGTCTCGGTTACCATCATGGGGGAGCAACGCCCGGAACTGATTCTGAAACGGAGCGGTGCTCAGCCCGGTGATGATATCTGGGTCAGCGGTTCTCTGGGAGATGCTGCCCTGGGGTTGCAGTTGCTGATGGAAGGGACCCGGCTGGGCGGTGTGCATGATCCACTCTTGTTGCGTCAACTTAATCCAACTCCGCGCTGTGAGCTGGGGCTGAAGCTGGCTGAGGCCGGTCTGGTCAATGCCATGATCGATATCAGCGACGGCCTGCTGGCTGACCTGGGGCATATCTGTGAACAGTCCGTTTGCGGCGCCGAGGTCCTGCTTGGACAGCTTCCCCTTTCTCCAACCCTGCATTCCTGCAGCAGCACACAGTCTGTCTTTCCCTGGCCGCTTGTCATCAGTGGCGGGGAGGATTACGAGCTCTGCTTTACTGCCCCTGCCGACAATCGTGCCGCCATCCGGCAATTGGCAAAAACTGCTGGCATTCAGGTCACGGTTATTGGTAAAGTGACCAACTCAAGACAGGTGCATGCCATCCTGTCTGATGGAACACACTTCCAGCCATCCGCTTCCGGCTATACCCATTTTTGATGACCATTTGAAAGGAGCTGTACCGATGTCCACCCCGCTTACTGCCCAGCAGGCTCTGCGCTGCGCCAATACGATCCGTCTTCTTGCTGCTGATGCTGTTGAAAAGGCCAATTCAGGCCACCCCGGCCTGCCGATGGGCTCAGCTGATATGGCGGTTGCCCTGTGGGGCGGCGTGCTGAAGTTCAATCCTGCCGATACTGCCTGGGCCAACCGTGACCGTTTCATCCTCTCCGCCGGTCATGGTTCCATGCTGATCTACTCGCTACTGCATATGTTCGGTTTTGATCTTTCCATGGAAGAGCTGAAAAACTTCCGTCAGTGGGGCAGCAAGACTCCCGGTCACCCGGAGTTCGGGCATACCCCCGGCGTTGAGGTAACCACCGGTCCTCTGGGGCAGGGGGTGGCCAATGGTGTTGGCATGGCCCTGGCTGCCAAGATGGCTGCCGAACGGTTCAATACCCCTGATTTCTCACCCATTACCCACCGGGTCTTTGCCATTGTGGGGGACGGCGACCTGCAGGAAGGGATCGCCTATGAGGCAGCCGCCCTGGCTGGCCACCTCAAGCTGGGTAACCTGGTCTATCTCTATGACAGCAACAGCATCACCATTGAAGGCAAGACCAACCTGGCCTGGTCAGAGGATGTTGCCAAACGCTTTGAGGCAGCCGGCTGGCATATTCAGAGCGTGGATGGCCATGACCACGATCAGGTCAGCGCTGCCCTGCAGAACGGTATTGCCGAGACCGGCAAGCCTTCGCTGATCATTGCCACCACCCATATCGCCTATGGTGCCCCCAACAAGCAGGACTCTTCCGGCGCCCACGGTTCGCCGCTGGGCAAGGATGAGATCGAGGCCACCCGTGCCAACCTGGGCTGGACTGAGAAGCCGTTCACCGTGCCCGGAGATGTTGCCGCCCAGTGCGCCGCCCGCGTGGCTGAGCTGAAGGCTGAGTACGATGCCTGGCAGCAGGGTTTCGCCGCCTGGCGGGTTGCCAATCCGGAAAAAGCTACCCTGTGGGATGCCATGTGGCAGAAGCAGGTGCCTGAGAATCTGGCTGAGGAACTGCTGGCATCGGTTGCCGGCAAGGATGGCGCCACCCGTTCACTGTCCGGTGCCGTACTGCAGAAGGCAGCCGCCCTGCTTCCGGCCCTTGCCGGTGGCTCGGCCGACCTGTCCCCTTCAAACAACAGTGACATCAAAGGGGGCGGCTCGGTACAGGCAGACGCCTTTGGCGGCCGCAACCTGCACTTCGGTATCCGCGAACATGCCATGGGGGCGGTCTGTAACGCCATGGCACTCTACGGCTGCTTCATCCCCTACGGTGCCACCTTCCTGGTCTTCTCCGACTACTGCCGTCCGGCCGTACGCCTGTCCGCCCTGATGCAGCAGCAGGTGGTCTACATCTTTACCCATGACTCTTATGCCGTTGGTGAAGATGGACCGACCCACCAGCCGATCGAGCATACCGCCTCCCTGCGGCTGATCCCCGGTCTGCAGGTGATCCGTCCTGCTGATGCCGTTGAGACCGCCCTGGCCTGGTATGCCGCCATCAAGTATCACAATGGCCCGACCGCCCTGATCCTGACCCGTCAGAAGCTGCCGCTGCTGCCCCGTATGGCAGGCGCTGACCAGACCCTGCCGTTGATGGGCGGCTATGTGCTGGCGGATGTTGCCAATCCGGCGGTGGTGCTGATGGCCTCCGGTTCAGAGGTTTCCCTTGCCCTGGATGCCGCCAAGCTGCTGGCCGACAAAGGGATCGCAGCACGGGTGGTTTCAATGCCGGATGTGGGCACCTTCACGGCTCAATCAGCTGAATACCGCGCATCGGTACTGCCCAAAGGGGTCAAGCGGGTAGCCCTCGAGGCTGGCCGTGGTGAGTCCTTTGGCAAGCTGCTGGGGGAAGAAGGCCTGTTCATCGGCTGGGAGCAGTTTGGTGCATCCGCACCGGCGGAGATCCTGGCTGAACAGTTCGGCCTGACCCCCGCAAAAGTGGCTGACAAGGTGGCAGGGTTTCTGAAGTAGCCATGGAACTGATCCCGCTGCTGAAAAAATCGCTGCTGTTTTCAGGTCTGAACGACGCTGACCTGGCATCACTGGCAGCCATTACGGTGCGGCGCAGTTTTGCCAAAGGAGAGACGCTGTTCAGTGAAGGTGACGAGGCCACCGGTTTTTATCTGCTGGTGGAAGGGCATCTCAAGCTGTGCCGCGTCTCACCGGATGGACGGGAAAAGGTGCTGCATTTTGTCCGTCCCGGCGAGACCTTTGCCGAGGCAGCCTTTTTTGGTGATGGACGCTACCCGGCTGAATCCCGAGCTCTCGAGGCAGGAGAGGCGTTGTTCCTGCCCAGGCAGGGTTTTTTGAACCTGATGGAGAAAAATCCCCAGTTCGCCTTGAATCTGGTGGTTTCTCTTTCGCTTTCACTGCGCCGTTTTGCCCGTCAGATAGAAGAGCTGACCTTTGCGGATGTCGCCTCCCGGCTGGCATCGTTTCTGGTCAAACGGGCAGCGGAAAAGTCAACCAGCTACAACGGTATCACCTACCTGGAACTGGGGATTAAAAAAGGCGAACTGGCCGCCCAGCTGGGTACCGCCAACGAGACCGTTTCCCGTACCTTCCGCAAGTTGAAGGAGGAAGGCGTGATCGAGCTGGAGGGGCGTAAGGTGACCATTCTGCAGATGGATCGCCTGCAACAACTGGCAAACAGGCAGCAGTAGTCTTCCCCGTACAAAGGGGATTGAGGGGGATGTAATGTTGATCGTAATGAGCCACACCGCCAGCCAGGCAGATATAGACAAGGTTATTGAGACGGTCAGCGGGATGGGATTCACCGCAGCCCCGATTCCCGGTGGAGAGCGGACCGCCATCGGCGTCCTGGGCAACAAAGGCTACGTGGATGACAGCAAGATCCGCGACCTGCCCGGCGTACAACAGGCGATCCATGTCTCCAAGCCGTACAAACTGGTCTCCCGCGACTTCCACCCTGACAACACCATCGTTGACGTGGCCGGCGTCAAGATCGGCGAGGGAGAACGTCCGGTGGTGGTGGGTGGTCCCTGCGCCGTAGAATCGGAAGAACAGATCCTCACCACCGCCCGTTTTGTCAAACAGGCCGGTGCTGACCTGCTGCGGGGCGGTGCCTTCAAACCCCGTACCGGCCCCCACACCTTCCAGGGGCTGCGGGAAGAAGGACTGAAGCTGCTGGCCAAGGCCCGTGCAGCCACCGGCCTGCCGATCGTCACCGAAGTCATGAGCCCCGACAACGTCGCCCTGGTGGCCGACTATGCCGACCTGTTACAGGTTGGTGCCCGCAACATGCAGAACTTTGACCTGCTGCGGGAACTGGGCAGAATCAGAAAACCGATCCTGCTCAAGCGCGGCATGAGCGCCACCATCGAAGAATTTCTGGCCGCCGCCGAATACATCCTGGCCGAAGGGAATGAACAGGTCATACTCTGCGAACGCGGCATCCGCACCTTTGAGACCGCCACCCGCAACACCCTTGACCTGGCCATGGTGCCGCTGGTCAAGGAACTGACTCACCTGCCGGTCATGGTTGACCCCTCCCATGCCACCGGCAAACGCAGCCTGGTCACCCCGATGTCCAAGGCCGCCCTGGTGGCCGGTGCCCACGGTGTATTGGTAGAGGTGCATCCCGAGCCCGAAAAGGCCTTGTCCGACGGCCCTCAATCCCTCACCTTTCCCGGCTTTGAGGCCTTGATGGCGGATCTGAAAAAACTGCAGAACTGCCTGAGCTGCTGCGGTTGATTTCAGACGCTGACACCGGAACAAAGCGCTTGAAAAAAATGTCTGCTGGGTCTAGGATAAAAACGTAATCAATTGCTCTCTGCTCTGCCCGTTGTACCTGTAGCGCCCGGGCGGAATACTTGTTGAAACGGGGATCGTTCCCTGCCGTGGTGTGCTGCCCTCTGTCTGTGGGATTTGCCTGAAGCGGCATACTGAGACCCATCTGTGAAGGAACTCGCCAGAGGACCTTTTAAGGTCAACGTCAGAGCGGAGAGACGAAACAACGAGAGGGGATGCGGATTTTAAGCATCCCCTCTCCAGTTTTCGGGAGGATGTACCCCTGGCCAGAGGGTTGTCGTCAGATCAGTATGTCGAAAAGACGTTTCTGTACCTGCTGCTCATTTCAATTGTGCTGCACGTGGCAGGCTTTGCAGCGTTGTATTTCTGGCCCAAAGAGCAGCGCCAGCAGATCTCGGAGCCGACCTTCATTGATCTGCAGGATGTGCCGGATCTCAAGACCCCGCCTCCCCAACAGACAGTCCCAAAGGCACGGCCGTCAGACCAGCGGCGCCGTGTAGCCAGAGAAACAGCTCCCCGGCTTGCAACGCCGGTACCTCCGTCTGCTAAAAAAACATCCCCACGTCAATCAGCCAGGGCACCGTCTGCCGGATCGCCGGGACGCCCCGGTCAGGCCGGGCCGCCTGCCAAGCCATCGGAAGCGAGCAGCTCTGCCAATGAGCTGTTGCGTCGCAAACCACAGCAGCAGACCGGAACTGGCGGCGGCGGAGGCACCAAGCAACAGCCCAATCTGGCCCCCAGTGCCAGCCGGATGGCGCGCCTGGAGGAAAACTACCGTCGGCGGTTTGCCGACGACATTGACGATGGTACCACCCGGTTTCTGAATACCGACGATATCCAGTTCGGCTCGTTTCTGAGACGTTTTGAGACGGCGGTCTATGGCGTTTGGCGCTATCCGCAGGAAGCGGCATTGAAGGGCATTGAAGGGGTGACACCGGTCAAGATCACCTTTAACAGAAACGGTGAGATCGTAAAGGTGCAGTTGCTGGAAAGTTCCGGCAGCCGGGTTCTTGATGATGAGGTGTTCAGGACACTGCGTCTGATCGGACCGATGGGGAACTTTCCCAAGACCTATGGCAAGGACGAATTCAACCTGATCGCCTTTTTTCAGTACGGAAATGCCCGCAGCCGATTGCGTTGACGGCTAGGGTTGCAGGGTCAGCCGCAGGGGACGCTGACGTTCCTGGGATGCCGGCATCAGATAGGTCAGTGTGCCATCCTCTGATGCGTTATCGCTTTCAATCCGGTAGGGCAGGGCCAGCGCATCGATGACCTTGCGGGCGGTCTGACCTGCTGTTTCATCCCCCCTGATATTTACCAGTTCCACCTGATGTTCCTCAAGCAGGCGCCCATAGGTATAGGCCTCTGCAGCCGAAATCCCGCAGGTAACCAGTGCTGCCACCTCACCATAACTGACCGCTGCCACCGGATGCAGTTCCAGACCGTTCAGCAGGGTGGCGGCTGGGACGGAGCGGGCTACGGCAACCGCAATCCGCTCGGCCAACAGGCAGGGATCACCTGCTTTCAGGGCCAGTTCAGATGGGCTGAGCGGTGCCACCGGTGCACCAGCAGGCTCTGCTGCAGGTGACGTTGCCGGTGGTTGTGCTGGTTTCACGGAGCGTTTCGGTTGCGCTGAGACCTTCTTTTTTGCTGCGACAACAGGCTTTGATTTCCTGGCAGCAGCCGGAGGAGCGGACGGCTTTTTCAGTTCCTTCAGGTCAAGATCAAAGCCGGGGGCAGCCCACACCTGGATCGGCATGAACAGCGCAGACAGCCATACTATTGTTTTAAGGCCTTGCATCAATCTTATCCCCCTTCAGCCTGGCAAGCTGTTGAAAAACTATTGCGGAGCCCGTCTACGGCGTTGCGCGGTGCTCGCTCCTTCGCCTAACGGTCTGTTATGTCTCAGTCGCTGTGCGCCGTGCGCCTTATAGCCGTGCTTCCTCACAACGTTTTTCAATAACCTGCCAGATCTTCAAGAAATGCGAGACTATTTAACGGACGTGAGCAGTGCCCGGCAATCTCCCTGTCAAGTAAACGTCCTGCTGTCTCCAGTTCGGTGTCAGTGAAGCGGACCCTTCCAAAACTGCCGGTCTTCAGGCAATCGGACAGCGGCTGCAGTGCCGCCGTATCCAGTACCGGGCGATAGCCCAGGATGTTCAGAAGGTTTATTTCAAAAAAACGCCGGTCTGCCGCTGATCCGGCCCGGCCTGCCAGGTGTTCGAACAGTGTGGATAACAGCCTGAACAGCCTTGGCAGGGGATGCCCTTCCGGGGTCAGCGTCTCAACCAGTTCGCAAGCATACAGCGCCAGGGCCAGAGATTCAAGTCGTTCCCGCAGCTCCGGGTAGCAGCTGCTCTGTTCGACCCGTTCAATCCTGCTTAGGCCGTCTTCCTTCAGGGACAAGGTCACTGCAAGCCGGTTGGCCGGCTCAAGCTGTCCGCCAAACCGCTTGCGGCTGGCCCGTGCAGACTTGGCAAAACCCCGCAGGCGCCCATGTTCCAGGGTCAAGAGTGAGACAATCCGGTCGCTCTCGCCGTAGTTGAGGGTTGAAAGGACAATGGCCTGACACTGCTCAGATTTCATGATTAATCCTGGATTCGGCAGTTGGCGGTCCCCCGAGAGAGCGACTCGCCCGTAGATCGTTGTAGCTCTTGGCAAAATGAAGCGTAAAGCAGCCTATACTGTCTGAGCCTGCAGGG